>JBHIAO010000028.1:0-25386 GCA_046758565.1 Anaerolineae bacterium | reverse complement strand
CACGGAGCAGGCACTGGCAGGTGTGGCGGATGAGCCGGATGAGGGATTCTTTGGCCGCGTTGGCCCGCATGGCGAAGGTGTCTCCGATCTGCGGCTGGTGGCGCTCCTCGGGAAAATCGGCATCGATCTGGCGCAAGATCTCATCGAAGTAAGTGCGATGTTGATGCTCACACACCCACACCTCGAAGCGCTCCAGGGTCGTGTGGTCGGGGCCGGCGGCAAAGCTTGTCCTGAATTTATCGAAGGAATGGGATAGCCCACGAACCACTTGACGATGAGGTTGAAGCGAATCTGGAATTCCAGTTCCCGCACTTGCATCACGTTTCACGCATCACGCCTGTCCTGAGCCTGTCGAAGGGTTTCACGTGGTTGCTACGGCTGGCGACCCGTCTCACCGGAAATTACTTTAGTCGCCTTGAAAATGTTGAAAATCAACGGCGACGAGACGGTAACCTCGCCGCCTGCGGTCTGCCGCATCGCCACTCGCAGCCTGTGTTCGCCTTCTGCCAGCGGTGTCTGCAGATTGAAACGCCACTTGCCGTTGGAAGCGGCGGTTGCCTCGCCCAGCGGCATTATGCCCTCGAAGAGAAACAGTTGTGCACCCGGAATCGCCGTTCCCTCAAACACCAACGGCTGGCCCATGCTGAGGCTGGCTCCGCTGGGGGGGTGGGTGATGGCGAGGACGGCGATGGATTTCACCGCAGGACGGATGGTGAGCGTCAGCGGCTCGGAGACTGCGAGTACCTGACCCGGGCTGTCAACCACCACGGCGAGCAAGGTGTGTTCGCCTACCGCCAATGGTGCCGGCAGGTCAAAATGCCAGTTACCATCGGAGCCGGCAGTTACCTCGCCCAACGGCCTTATGCGATCGAAGAGAAACAGTTTCGCCCCCGGTGTCGCCGTACCTTCGAACATCAACGGCTCGTCCACGCCGAGGTCGGCTCCGCTGGTGGGGTGGGTGATGGAAGGGGCGACGACAAACATGGTCGCAGGGCGGATGGTGAGTGCCAGGGGCTCGGAAGCCGCGAGTTCCTGGCCCGCTTGGTCAACGGCCACAGCGCGCAGGCTGTGCGGTCCTTGCGCCAGGGCCTCTGGCAGATCGAGACGCCAGTTGCCGTCGGACCCAGCAGTTGTCTCGCCCAGCAAAGTGTCATCATCGACGAGCTGCACAGTCACCCCCGGTGTCGCCGTACCTTCGAACATCAACGGCTCGTCCACGCCGAGGTCGGCTCCGCTGGTGGGGTGGGTGATGGAAGGGGCGACGACAAACATGGTCGCAGGGCGGATGGTGAGTGCCAGGGGCTCGGAAGCCGCGAGTTCCTGGCCCGCTTGGTCAACGGCCACAGCGCGTAGGCTGTGCGGTCCCTCCGTCAGCGCCTCCGGTAGATCGAGATGCCAGTTGCCATCGGAGCCGGCAGTCGTTTCACCCAGCAAGGTGTCACCATCAAAGAGTTGTACAGTTGCACCAGGCTCTGCGGTGCCTTCCAGGGCCGTAACTTTGTCACGCCCGAGCGTTGAACCACGGCTGGGTGCGATGAAGGTCGGCGGTGCCGTCACGGACACTGACGGGCCACGCCGCAGTGCCACCGCGATGAAGAGTGCTAGCAGGATGAGCGTGACAATGAGCTTGAAGATATCGAGCGATTGTTCCCAGACTATGTGTCTTGTCATACGATTCTCTCCTCTTGGCTACCTGCCCGCACACCGTCACGAGACCGTCTTCTCAGCCAGGCGTTTGGCCTCTTCGATCCACGATTCGGGCGCGCTCCGGCGCGAGCGCTTCGAAACGCTTAGGATGTCTCTGATCTGCTCTGGCGTCGCCTTGGCCATCTGCTCGTAGGTGTAAATGCCGGCGTTGTGCAACTCCGCCTCATAGACGCGGCCGATGCCGTGGATGACCTTGAGGTCGTCCCGCTCGACGGCGTCCGCCGACTTCTCCAGCTCAGCACGCAACGCGGCCAGTTTCCGCCCCTTTTCCTGCAGGGAGGCCTCCAAACCGTCGGCCCGAGCTTCAGTCTCCCTGGCGCGCACCCTCAAGCCCTCAATCTGACGGTCCCGCTCGCTCACCGCCGACTCCAGCCAACTGATCGTCTGATCGCGATCCTCGATCTGGCCTGTCAGATCGCGGATGGCAGCTTCACCCTGGCTCACCTGGTCCCGCAACCCTTGTACGTTGGCCGCATGCTCCTGCAGGCGGGCCTGGAGGTCCAGCAGGCCCTGTTCCTTTTCACTGAGGGAGGCCTGCAAGCCGCTGATGCGGTCTTCGCGTTCCCCGGCCCGCCGCCGCCAATAGAACAAGTCAATGAGCCACTCGATCAGCCAGCCCAAGAGGAACCCCCCGATCGCCGCAAGAAGCACATTGTTAGACATTTTCCTCTCCTTGTTCGCCTTTCGTGAGACAGATTCTACGGAACTGCAAATCGGGTGTATGCGCTGCAAAGGGCACTGACAGGAGGCCCTGCCGGGCGTCTGCACATTAATCCAACATCAACGCATGTCTGAGGGTTTCTCAGCTTCAGCCAACGATAACACAGACGCAATTCGTTGGTAATATTATATCCCAACTTCAGTCATTTTTCTAGGCCACTACGTGTTGTGGCGTGACTGTTGTGAGTACCACAACATGTAGACATCAGGTGGCACAGAGCTGGTCAGAAGTTGTCAATAACGCAAAGATGGCCAGAACTGCAAGAGGCGAGGCGGCAAGGCGGGGCCCGCGGAGTGGGCTTGCGCAGCGAATGCTCAAGGGCCCGTCCTCGGGCCGGCATGACCTGCCAGAAGCGTACAGAGACGGCCCGGGGACGGGCCTTGGAGCGGCAAAATCGGATTCGCTGCGCAAGCCCGGAGTGGCGGTATCTTGACAGCTATCCTGGTTTGTGATACAATGTAGATGGCTTTTGCACACGTGTGCAAAAATGCTGCATCGGCGTATCGAAGAATCACAATCCAGGTCTAGGGGCTATGAGTGTGTCGATCAAGGACATTGCCAAAGCCGCCGGCGTCTCTCACTCCACCGTCTCGCGCGCTCTCCGGAACAGCCCCCTTGTCAATTCCGAAACCGCTGCACAGATTCAGCGTTTGGCGGAAGACATGGGCTATATGCCGAGTGCCGTCGCTCAAAGTCTGGTTACCCGGCAGACGAGGACCATCGGCCTGGTCGTCACTTTTATTTCGGACCCTTTTGTCGACCGTATCGTCGATGGCATCGAGAACCTGGCTACAACGGCCGGCTACAGCGTCTTTCTCAGCTCGTCCCACGCCGACCCCGAGCGGGAGATGGACGTCGTGGAGACTTTCCACCGCCGGCGTGTCGATGGCGTCATCGTGCTGGCTTCTCGTGTCGGCCGTCTGTACGGCGAGCGCCTGGAGGAGTTGCGCGTGCCGATCGTTCTCGTCAACAGCCAGGCTGAGAGTGAGTATCTTTACTCCGTGTCGGCGGATGACGAGCAAGGGGCGCGTATGGCGGTGCGGCATCTCCTGGACCTCGGGCACCGGCGCATCGGCTACATCGGTTCTTCCTCTCGACCCCCTTCAAGCCGACGGCGATTGGCTGGCTATCAGGCCGAGCTGAGGCATGCCGGCGTCCCCTTCGATCCTGACCTGGTTGTCGTGCCGGAAACGCCGCACGACCTGGAAAGTGGCCGGCTGGGGCTGGAGCCTCTGCTGGCCGCAGGTGCCACGGCCGTGTTTTGTTACAATGACCGAACGGCCATCGCGGTCCTGCTGGTCGCTCGAGAGCGAGGCATTAACGTGCCGGGCTCCTTAAGTGTGGTGGGCTTCGACGACATCGACGCCACCTGGTACGTGACGCCACCTCTGACCACGATCCACCAGCCCCGGCTCGAAATGGGGCGACAGGCTGTCCAGATGCTCCTGGATCTGCTCGCAGAGCTGCCGGTGACTGATGAATGGCTGCCGTGCCGGCTGGTCACACGGGATTCGACGGCGCCCCCGACAGACGAGTGATGCCGTGTCATCAATCAGCGAGTTGTTAGGTGTTGCGGATCTGGGTCCTGCTCTGCCGCCGGCGGAGGCAGCCGTTCTGGCGACGCAGTTGAGCCCTGTCGCTGGCCTGGTGGTCTATCCCCAGTCCATCTCAGTCGCCCGCGGGTGTCTGTTCTTCCTGGGTCGGCGGGACACCGAGAAGTGGCTAGGAATCGTGTCTCGAGAGGCCCAGCCGGCATTCGAGGGAGGCCAACGGACCGTCACGCTGGAAGCCCAACCTCTCACTCTGCAACTGTGTCCCACCAACCACACCAACGCCGTTGCCCTGCGTCGCGCGCTGCCCTTCACGGCTCCCAGGGTTCTCGGTCTGCAGAAATCTGTGGGTTGTGGCGATCGACTGGGGCTGGCCACGCCGGGCCACGTACGTGCCGTGCGCAAGCACAACATGGCTCCCATCTTCGCTCAGCAGTCCATCCGTGAGATGGTGCGCACCCAGCGGACACCCGAGCTGGTAATGGACGACACCACGTGGGGCGTGTTTCAGGAGGGCTGGCGTGCCGGCTTCGGCGCGGATGCTGACCATCTGAAGACCGTCGACGACATCGACCGCTGCATCGCGGCCGGCTTCACCTTCTACACCATTGACCCAGGCGACCACGTGGACAACGCGGCAGACAGCGACGGGCCGGCCACCCTGGCGGCAAAGGTGGACGCGCTGCCCTGGCGCGTGCTCGACGCCTCGCCGGCAGAGATGCGTGCCCGCTATCTCGGCAAGGCGTTCGATTTCGACGGTTTCAGTTTGATTTTCGACGAACAAGGGTTGCTGCGGGCGGCTGCCAAGTACGGTCGAGCGGTTGCACACACTGCGGTGATGTACCGCCACCTGGCTGCTCAGATGGATGGGCGTGCGTTCGAGCTGGAGATGTCGGTAGACGAAACCGAAACGCCCACCAGCGTACTCGAGCACTTCTTCGTCGCCAGCGAGCTCCGGCGGCTGAGAGTCGCGTGGGTGAGTCTGGCACCGCGTTTCGTGGGCCGGTTCGAGAAGGGGGTGGATTACATCGGTGACCTGACCGGGTTTGAGCGGAGCTTCGCTCAACACGTGGCGGTGATGCGCCACCTGGGTCCCTACAAGCTCAGCCTGCATTCAGGCTCCGACAAGTTCAGCATCTACCCGATCTTCGCGCGGCACGCCGGCGAGTTGGTGCACCTGAAGACAGCCGGCACGTCCTACCTGGAGGCTTTGCGGGCCATTGCCGGCATTGATCCGGATCTCTTCCGTGACATCCTGGCCTTTGCCCTGGAGCGCTACGACGAGGATCGCGCCACGTACCACGTCTCGGCCGATCCGAGCCGCGTCCCCAGTCCGGACCAATTGGCTGACGATGAGCTGGCTTCGATTCTGGGTCAGTTCGTCGGGCGCCAAGTCCTTCACGTGACGTTCGGGTCAGTGTTGACTGCAAGGAATGAGGCCGGCGACTACCGCTTCCGTGACCGGCTCCTGGGGGCGTTGCAGGCTGACGAAGAAGCGTACTACACGGCGCTGGAGGCCCATTTTGAGCGGCATTTGGCACCATTTGATGGTTAGATAGCTAGATGGCTGGGTGGCTGGATGGCTGGGTCGTACTACGTGAGCCAACAAGCCATCCAGCCATCTAGCCATCTAACAAACTATTTTCGGAGTAGCTTAACACATACGAGGAGGTCTGGCAATGAAGGGTTTGGTTATTGAAGCCCGGTGGGAACCGAAAGCAGATTACGTCGTGTCCGACTGGGAGAAAGAGACGGGTAAGGCGATCACAGGCAACAGCATCTGGCGGCATCCGGAGCTAACGATTACGGAGAAGCCGGTGCCGGAAATCAAGCCGGATCAAGTGTTGCTCGAGGTGCAGGCCTGTGGAGTATGCGGCTCGGACATGCATTTCTACGAGACTGATGAGCAGGACTATATCCTCTACCCCGGTCTGACGAAGTTTCCGGCCATCCTGGGCCACGAGTTCTCAGGTAGAGTGGTGGAGGTGGGGAAGGACGTGAGGGATCTGAAGGTCGGCGATCCGGTGACGGTGGAAGAGATGATCTGGTGCGGGCACTGCAACCCCTGCCGCAACGGTTTCCCCAACCACTGTGTGAACCTGGAAGAGATTGGTTTCACCATTGACGGTGCCTTCGCCAACTACATCGCGGTGGGTGCCAGGTACTGCTGGAAGGTCGATGGCATCCTGGAGCGGTTTGGTGAGGCTGAGGGCTACGACGTGGCGGCGATGACCGAACCCACCACCGTCTCGTACAACGCCATGTTCACCCGGGCCGGCGGTTTTAAGCCGGGGGCCTACGTCAGCGTGTTTGGAGCTGGGCCCATTGGCCTGGCGGCTATCGGCCTGGCCGAAGCAGCCGGCGCCGGCAAGATCGTCGCCTTCGAGGTCTCGCCGGTGCGGCGGGAGCTGGCCGAGAAGATTGGTGCCGACGACGCCTTCGACCCGCGAGAGGTGACAGCCCACGAGGTTCTCATGGATCTTAGCCAGGGCGAAGGATTTGACTTCCACGTGGAAGCAGCCGGCGTACCCGAGCTTGTCGTACCCGAAATGGAGAAGGCGCTGGCCATCAATGCCAGGATCGTGCAAATCGGCCGGGCCGCCCAGAAGGTGCCCATGTACCTGGAGACCTTCCAGGTGCGCCGAAGCCAGTTCTACGGCGCTCAGGGGCACTCTGGCCACGCCAACTTCCCCAGCGTGATTCGCATGGTGGCCAGTGGCCGGCTGGACCTGAGCCCGATGATCACCGCCCGATTCAAACTGGACAACGCCGTGAACGCCATTGCCAGATTGACGAAGCGGGCGGATGGTAAGATTATGATCCGTCCGAATGAGGAATGAGATACGGGATGCGGGATACGGGATACGGGATACGTGATATGGGATGCGGGATGCGGGATACGGGATGCGGGATCCGGGATACGGGATGCGGGATACGTGAAGACTTCGCGCATCGCGCATCGCGCATCACGGATCGCGCATCGCGCATCACGCATCACGCATCCCGTATCCCGCATCAGGAGAACCCTTTTTGCAATCATCAATGACTGTCACACTAACGCGGCTCCGCTTCAGGCTGGCTGAGTTCCCTGAAGCGGTGGCCTTGATCAGCTTCCTGGGGGTGTTCCTCTTCTTCAGCCTGGGGGCGGAGCATTTCCTGACGCCGGTTTCCATCGCCAATATCCTGACCTTTGCCAGCATCACCGGCATCGTCGTCGTCGGCGTGGCGATGCTCATGATCTCCGGCGAGTTCGATCTGTCGGTCGGCTCAACCTTTGCGGTGGCGAGTTATGTGTTTGCCGTGACTCTCAACGCCGGGGTAGGGCCCATTCCGGCGGTGTTGCTGGCCTTGGTGGTCAGCGCCATATTGGGCCTGATCAACGGCCTGATCGTCACCTGGACGGGCATCCCGTCGTTTATCACGACGCTTGGAACGATGCTAGCCTATCGTGGTATTGCGCGCGCGATCGGCGGTGGGGTTTTTGCCTCCTACAAAGGAGAGAGGCTTGCACTCTTCGACATTCTTAACGGCCCGATCGATGCAATCAACCAACTCTCCCGGCCCGCCAGCAATTTCCGGGTCTCCATCCTGTGGTTTATCGCCATCGCGGTCGTCGTGTCTCTGGTGTTGATGCGCACCCGATATGGCAACTGGGTGTTTGCCACCGGAGGGAATCCCGGTGCGGCGCTTGCGCAGGGTGTGGCAATCAAACAGGTCAAGGTGATCAATTTTGTGCTGTCGGGCCTCCTGGCAGGGATTGCCAGTGTCATGCAGTTCGCCCACCGTACCAGTGTGGACCCTCTACGTGGCGAGGGCATGGAGCTGATCGCGGTCGCGGCGTGCGTCATCGGTGGCGTGCGGCTCACCGGTGGGTACGGCACCATCTTCGGTGCATGTATGGGGGTGTTGTTGCTCCACATGCTTGAGCAAGGCCTGGTCCTGATGCAGATTCCGGTCCAGGTTTTCCAGGCTGTGGCTGGCGCCATCTTGATTATCGCAGTGATCAGCAATACGTATCTCGGTGGTGAGACATAGCCTTTATAGCGTATTGCGTATTGCGTATTGCGTACCGAGCGTTGTCTGGCAATGCGCAATACGAAATACGCAATACGAATCTGTCGCAAGGAGGTGATGCCTACGGAAGTCCTCGAAAAGCATGCAAGTTTCCACGGAAGACCAACCATTGTTTACATTCTGACTAAGGAGGAGAGAAATGAAGAAGTCCAGTTGGCTATTGACGATCATTGGTGTGCTCGCGTTGATTGTTACTGCGTGTGCACAGCCGACGCCTGCGCCCGAGGTCGCGCCTGCTCCCGTCGAGGAAGCGCCGGCTGAGGTCAAGCCCGCAGCGGAGGCGCCGGCACCTGAGGGCGAGCTCAACTTCATCCTGGTCCAGCACGCATTGTGTGCCTGGGATTCCTTCTGGTGCACGGTGGAGAAAGGCATCGAGACGGCCGCGGAAGATATGGGCGTGAACGTCACGGTGCTGGGGCCGGATGAGTTCAACCTGGAGAAGACAGCTTCGCTCATCGATCAGGCAGTGGCCGCGCAGCCGGACGGCATTGCGCTGACGGTGACCGACCCCATCCTGTTCAGGGAGCCGATCATGCGGGCCCTCGACGCCGGCATTCCGGTGCTGGCCTACAATGCCGGCTCCGGCCCAATCGTGGATAACATCCCGTACATGACGTACCTGGGGCAGGATGAGTACCAGGGCGGTTACCAGGGCGGTCTGCGACTGGCAGCCGGGGGCGGGAAGCGCGGCGTGTGCATCAACCAGCAGGTGGGGCACACCGGCCTGGACGCCCGCTGTCAGGGCTTCGTCGACGCCATGACCGAGAATGGCATAGCGGCCGAGGTTCTGGCGATCAGCGACGACCCGGCCGAGTCGCAGACGATCATTGGCGACTACTACGCCGCCAACCCGGACACCGACATCTTCCTGACGCTGGGTCCGAACGGTGCCAACCCGTTCTACGCGTTCATGGAAGCAGCCGGCCTGGGGGCGGGGGACGTGAAGCATGGCACGTTCGACCTGAGCCCGGAGATCGTGGCGAACATCGAGAACGGCACCACTATGTTCGGCATTGACCAGCAGCCCTTCCTGCAGGGGTATGGGGCCGTGATGTGGCTGGCCATGGTCAACCGCTACGGGATCAGCCCCGCGCTGCCGGTGATGGCGACTGGTCCGGGCTTCGTGGACGCCAGCAACGTCGGCGTGTCGCCCGACCCGGAGGCGGAAGTCAACCTGATGTTGGTCCAGCACGCGCTGTGTGCCTGGGATTCGTTCTGGTGCGTGGTGCAGAAGGGCATTGAGACGGCTGCTGAACAGATGGGCGTCAACGTCACGGTGCTGGGGCCGGATGAGTTCAACCTGGAGAAGACAGCCTCCCTGATCGATCAGGCGGCAGCCGCCCAGCCGGACGGCATCGCGCTGACGGTGACCGACCCCATCCTGTTCAAGGAGCCGATCATGCGGGCCCTCGACGCCGGCATTCCGGTGCTGGCCTACAATGCCGGCTCCGGCCCAATCGTGGATAACATCCCGTACATGACGTACCTGGGGCAGGATGAGTACCAGGGCGGTTACCAGGGCGGTCTGCGACTGGCAGCCGGGGGCGGGAAGCGCGGCGTGTGCATCAACCAGCAGGTGGGGCACACCGGCCTGGACGCCCGCTGTCAGGGCTTCGTCGACGCCATGACCGAGAATGGCATAGCGGCCGAGGTTCTGGCGATCAGCGACGACCCGGCCGAGTCGCAGACGATCATTGGCGACTACTACGCCGCCAACCCGGACACCGACATCTTCCTGACGCTGGGTCCGAACGGTGCCAACCCGTTCTACGCGTTCATGGAAGCAGCCGGCCTGGGGGCGGGGGACGTGAAGCATGGCACGTTCGACCTGAGCCCGGAGATCGTGGCGAACATCGAGAACGGCACCACTATGTTCGGCATTGACCAGCAGCCCTTCCTGCAGGGGTATGGGGCTGTGATGATGCTGACGCTGCTCCAGCGCCAGGGGATCAGCCCCGCACTGCCGGTGACCCCAACCGGCCCGGGTTTCGTGGACCAGGGCAACATCGCCATTGTGAAGGCACTCGCCGGCGAGTTCCGGTAGTGAGCAGGGGAACTTAAGGAGGAACTAAAGGGGAACTAAAGGGGAACTAAAGAGGAACTAGTAGTTCCCCCTGGTTCCCCTTAGTTCCCCTTTTTGGAGGTGCGCTAAGTCATGAGCACAATTGCGGCCACGCGAAAGGATCTACGTCGCCTGTTTGTAGAATCGACTATCGCGGGGCCATTGGCCACCCTGATTGTTGTATTCGGTCTCTTTTCGTTGTTCGTCCCAAATTTCTTTACGCTGCGATCCGTGTCCGGCATCGTCAATGCTGCTACCCTGGCAGGCATGGTCACCATCGGAGTCACATTGCTCATGATCTCCGGCGAATTTGATCTCTCCGTCGGGGCACTGGTCGCGGTGGGCGGCTACATGTACGCCTTCAATACCATGGATGGTGGCTCGCCCGTGGTAGCGCTGTTGTTGGCGCTACTCGTACCCGCCGCGCTAGGCGCCATAAACGGCCTGATTCTAATCTGGACCGGGATTCCATCATTTATTGTCACTCTGGGCACGCGCTCGATTTTCCGAGGGGCGGTATGGCTCCTCTCCGGGGGCACGCTGGTCCAAACCCTTGAGAAGCTCTCGGTCTACGAGATCTTCAATGGGCGGCTCGACGTGGTGAATAGCTTGTTTCAGGGTGCTAACTTTCGTACCTCGATTCTGTGGCTGCTCGGGGTGGGTCTCATCTGCCAATATGTGCTGACCCGTACCCGCTACGGTAATCACGTGTTTGCGGCCGGGGGCGACCCGAACGCAGCAAAGGCGCAGGGTGTAAACGTCAAGCGGGTCAAGGTCATCAACTTCATCATTTCGGGGGCGCTGGCCGGCTTTGCGGGGGTCTTGCTGTTTAGCCAATTCAAAACGGTGCGCGTTGCGACCGGCGCCGGGATGGAACTGAGTGCGATTGCAGCCGCTGTGGTCGGCGGTGCGTTGCTCACTGGCGGGGCCGGCAGCATCTGGGGTGCTCTGATCGGTGTCCTGTTGATCAGCATGCTGCGTACAGGCGTAGTGCTTCTCAACATACCGTTCATACCGGCCGACAACTTCGAGGCTGTCGTCGGCGCAACTATCGTGGCAGCCGTGATTCTGAATAGCTGGCTCCGCGGCCGTGCCTGAGACACGGATGGCAAATGAGAAATGAGAAGTGAGAAATGAGAAAGGGGGTTTGGCATGGGTATGAATGGGCACGATAACACCCCTGTAGTGCAGATGGAGGGTATTGTCAAGCGTTTCGGCACTATCACCGCGCTGGATGGCGTGGATTTCTCCGTGGGAGAGCAACAGGTGATGGCACTGGTCGGCGACAACGGCGCGGGCAAATCAACCCTGATCAAGATTCTCACCGGTGTCCATACGCCCACCAGTGGGCAGATTTACTTCGAAGGCGAGCCGGTGCAGATCAGCTCGCCGCGCGTCGCGCGGGCGCTGGGCATTGAGACGGTCTACCAGGATTTGGCATTGGTCAACCTGATGAGCATTACACGCAATTTCTTCCTGGGACGCGAACTGGTGCAGAAGATTGGCCCAGTCCGGTGGCTCAATGTGCGGGAGATGAATGCTAAGACGCGCTCCTCGCTGCGCGACGTGGGCATTGATATTCGGTCACCGACGGAGAAGGTCGGGAAACTCTCCGGCGGTGAACGACAATCCATCGCTATCGGCCGTGCGCTGCATTTCGGCGCGAAGCTTCTGATCCTGGATGAGCCAACCTCGGCACTCTCGGTGGCCGAGACACGCAAAGTGCTGACGTATACGCTCAATGCCAAGGAGCGTGGGCTGTCAGTCATTTTTATCAGCCACAACGTCCACCACGTATACCAGGTCGCCGACGCCTACACGATCCTCCGGCACGGCAAACGGGTCGGCACCTATGCCAAGGGTGAGCTGACGGAGAATGACATCGCCGATCTGATCACGGGCGAGCGGGAGAGTTAGAAATTAGAAATGGGAAGTGAGAGAGGAGCGAACATGACGCGAAGGATCAACGTAGGACTCATCGGCGCAGGAAGAATTGGCAGAGTTCACGCCGAGCATCTGGCGTTTCGCATTCCGGAGGTGAATGTGGTTGCCGTGGCGGATATTATCGTGGAGGCAGCCGAAAAGGTGGCAGCGGACTTTCAGATTCCTGCAGCCTTCAGGGATCACCGCAGGATCATGGAGGAGGAAGTGATCGAGGCGGTGGTTATATGCTCCAGCACCAACACGCATGCCCAGATGATCGAGGAAGCTGCGGCTGCCGGCAAGCACATATTCTGCGAGAAACCTATCGCCCTCGATCTACCCACGATCGACCGTGCCCTCGAGGCTGTGGACAAGGCCGGCGTCAAGCTCCAGGTGGGGTTCAACCGACGCTTCGATCCCGACTTCCGTCGCGTGCGCGAGGTGGTAGCGTCGGGCAAGATTGGCACACCCCATATCGTGCGTATCACCAGCCGTGACCCTGAGCCGCCGCCGATTGAATACGTGAAAGTCTCCGGCGGTATCTTCCTGGATATGACCATCCACGATTTTGACATGGCCCGCTTCCTGATCGAGGGTGAAGTGGAGGAAATCTATGCCGCCGGCGGCGTGATGGTGGACCCGGCGATCGGCAAGGTGGGCGATATCGATACAGCCATTACCACCTTGCGGTATGCCAATGGGGTGCTCGGCACAATAGACAACAGCCGCAAGGCTGTGTACGGATATGACCAGCGCGTCGAGGTGTTCGGATCGGAAGGTGTCGTGGTGGTCTCCAACGAGACACCCGATACCGCAGTTGTGAGCGACGCCAGTGGCGTCCACGGCTCTCTGCCGTTGTTCTTTTTCGTGGAACGCTACACTGATTCCTATTTGATAGAAATGAAGGCGTTCATCGAATGCATCCAGGAGGACAAGGAACCTCCAGTAACGGGCATTGATGGCCGCATTCCGGTGGTGATGGGCTACGCAGCGCGAAAGTCGTACGAGGAGAACCGGCCAGTCCGGTTGAGCGAGGTGGATGCGACCTGGTCATAGAGGTAAGCATTCAGCTCCAGAAAAATAATCATCCCATTCTTCGTGATGCGTGATGCGTGAAACGTAATCATCACGGATCACGGATCACGAATCACGGATCGCGAATCACGTTGATGAATATCACCGGTATCGGTATCAACAGCCACCCTGACCGGGTGCGCGGCGACTTTAACCAGCTTCTCCTGGAATTGGAGGATTTCCAGGCGCTTGGCTATGACTGTGTGGAGTTGCCCGCTGAGGCGGTTCTGACGATCCTGAACGGGCACCTGCACCCGCTGGCGATGAAAAAAGTCACAGCGCTGTTGAACATGTTCGATCTGTGTTACACAGTACATGCGCCCCGCCCACTGGATGTGCGGGATGTAGATCGTCTGGACATGCAAAAAGACCTGTTCAAGGCCTGCATCCAATTCACCGCCGAGATCGGTGCCAACATCTTCGTCTATCACTACGATCGGAAGACGGACGATCCGTACATCGAGGAGACTTTCGAGGAGATTATGCGGGCGATGGCCGATTTCGCCGCTGAGTACAATGTGCTCATCGGGGTTGAAAACATCGAGATTGATGCCGTAGCCAACGTGGTGGCATTCCTGGAGACCCTCAATCACGATCATGTTGCCATGACCTTCGATTTTGGCCACGCGTATCTGAGCGCCGCCCGTTTCGGTTCTGATTTCCTGGATTCCGTCCAGATGGCTGCACCCTGGATTCGCCACATCCATGTGACCGACAATTTCGGCAGGTTCGATGAGACGCGCCTGGTCAGTTATGAGCTTTACGAGCAGAAGCGCTACGCCGATCGCCTGCTATTAGGCGAGGGCGACCTGCATCTACCCATCGGGTGGGGGAATATCGCCTTCGATGACGCTTTCGCCCTCTTGCAGGACTACACAGGCCTGTTCATGCTGGAGTACCACTACCAGCGATATAAGTTTCTTAATCAGCAAATCATTACCGAGGCTCGCAAGTACATCGACCGCGCAAGGGGAGAGTCCCCGCGAGAAATTAGAAAGGGAGGTGATGCTATAGGACGATGAGACAACTGGCAGGCTTCATTGACTCTTGGTTTCGATGAATCCTGGATTCGTTCATGATTGTGAGGAGGAGGCAAGTCATGCGGAAGAAGACCTTGGGGCTGACAATACTGGTGATGTTGGCCCTGACACTAGGTTGTGCCGTTACGCCGGCCCCAGCGGCCAAGGTTGTCAAGGAGACGGTCGTCGTCGAAAAAGTCGTCACGCCGGCTGTGCCGGAAGTCATCAAGATTCGGGCGTGGACCATCGGCCCGGGTCCGGTTCCCGTGACCCGGGCCACCAACCTGGAGGCCGGGGCATCAAAGCTGAACGAGCTCGGGTTGATTCCACAGAAAGTGGTGGTCGAACCGCTTTTCTCCGAGCTCAAATGGGGGCCGTTTAGCGAGAAGTTCTTCACCTCCTGCCGGGCTCAGGCGGGTCCCCACATCGTCACTCTGAAAGACATCCCTCAACTGGCCACCGGTGGTTTCATCGTGCCCCTCGACGAGCACGTGGAGAAGTACTGGAATCTGGGGTATGATGATATGTATGCCAGCCTGTGGGAAGCTGTCACGTACACGCCGCAAGAGGGGCCCTATGCCGGCGAGGAGCACATCTGGGGGGTGCCACAGGATGCGACACCTAATGGAATCTGGTACCGCAAGGATGTGCTGAGGGAGCTGGGCTACTCTGACGATGACATCGCCGCGATGCTGCCCGCAACGGCCGAAGGGGTGACTCTGGACGACGTGAAGAAGCTGGCTCAGGAGGCCAGGGAGGCCGGCTTGGTCGAGTGGGGCATCCTCCACCGGCCCAGCCCAGGGGACACCGTTTACATCTACATGAAGATCTTCGGCGGCCGGGTGTTCGACGCCCAGGCAAACCAGTTGGTGCTGACTAAGTCAGCGGCTTTGCAGGTTTTCCAGTGGTTCAGAGGGCTGGTAGACGAGGGTACGCTGTCTTCTACGCCGCCGGCCTGGGGCGTCATTCACAAGGCCTTTGTAGACGGCGATGCTCTGTTCACCTTCGCCAGTCACGTCGGCACCCCTTCGGAGTGGATGGCGAAATACGGCCTCACGGTGGAGAGCTTCCAGAACGATCTGGGCTTCATGCTGTTCCCGCCGGCCGTTTCGGCGGCCAAACCCCTGGGTACGCTAGGCCCCCTGGCGTACCTGGTGACGCAGGGTTGCGTGAAACCTGAGGATGAACAGCCAGAAGCAGCGGCGGCTGTGCTCTTGATGACCGTCTCTCCCGACCTGGTGGTCGAACACACGGTCAAGACGATGCGACCGCCGATCAGAACGGCGGCCGCCTCACACCCGGATTTGCTAGGGTACGAGTTCGCCGCTTACATGCGGAATGCGGCCGCCATGCTGGAGTTCGCGGAGGATGTGCCCAAGCACCCCGCCTGGGGCAAGTACAAGGCCGACGTCTTCGAGGTCTTGAAAGGGGTTGAAGCAGGTATCCTGACGCCCGGAGATGGAGTCTCCGAACTGGAGGCCCTCCTGAAAGCGGACATCCCGGATATCATCATCGAGGAGTAACCGCAGTACTAATTGTGAATTGTGAATTGAAAATTGTGAATTGTGAACCGATTGTTACCGGCAGTTCACCATTCACAATTAATCATTCACAATTCACAATTAGAAAGGACCAGGAACCCTGGATGAACCTTCTCTCGAGCATTGCTCTTCCCATTAGAGCTGTCCGGTCCGTTGAAAGATCTTTTCGAGGATCCTCCTTGCTGTTCGTCTTTCTTGGACCAACGGTGGTTTTAGTCTTCATCTTCTACTTCGTGCCTGTTATCCTGACAGCAAGCCTATCCTTCACCGGGATGGACCAGTCCTTTAAGTGGCAGTTTGTGGGACTGGTCAATTTTGCGAAGATCTTTACTGGCACAGATCCCCGAGTTCCCCGGGTGGTTGTCAATACGATCATCTACGTTGCCTTTGCTCTGGCTCTGACAGTAACTCTGGGGTTGGTGATTGCGCTCGTGACGACTCACATCCGGGAGGGCGCCGGCATCTTCTTCCGGGCAGTGTGGATGCTTCCCAATTTGACACCACCGGTCGTCTATATCCTGCTCTGGAAATGGTTCTTCGACCCGACCCGTTACGGGTTTCTCAATTCTACCCGATCAGTGTTAGGCATGCCTCCTGAGCCCTGGCTGACTAAGTATGCGCTGCCCATCGTTATCCCGATCAATGCATTTATTGGCCTCTCGTTCTGCATGGTTGTCTTTACTTCGGCCATCAAATCGATCCCGGCCGAGATATTCGATGCTGCTAGAATAGACGGCGCCTCCACGCTACAAGAAGTTCGGTATATGATCCTACCGTTGCTAAGGTGGCCCATCATGTTTATGACGGCCTGGCATCTGTTGGCGCACTTGAACTCCTACGTATATATCTTTCTTCTCACCGGGGGTGGTCCTTTCTTTCGGAGCGAGGTCTGGGCGCTATATGCCTTCCACAAGTCCTTCCAGTTTAGCGAGTTCGGCTACGGGGCTGCGCTGGCGATGGTACTGGTCAGCGTTTCGGTGCTCTTAATCCTGGCTGTTTGGAAAGTCTTTGGCTTTGGACGGCTGGTGGAACCCAGCAAGATCGAGGTGTTATGATGGGGGTACGATCACGCATGTGGACCGCTTTCCCCTACATTGGGTTGGCGGTCATTTCGGTTCCTTTCTTCATCCTGTACCTGTGGTTGGTCATGAATTCCTTCAGCACCCAGGTAAGTTTCGGCTTGATCCCGGAGGAGTTCACCCTGCAAAACTGGCAATTTTTATGGTCCCCCATTCCCTGGGGACTACAGCAGACGTCCATCTGGCTCCCTTTATCAAATACCCTTCTCTATGCCAGCGGGATCGCGCTACTGCAGGTCTTGGTGTGCTCTTTGGCAGCGTATGCGCTGTCCCGGATGAATTTCCGAGGAAAAACTTTGATTCTGGCATCGCAAATGCTGCTGCGAGCTTTCCCCGGCGTTTTGTTGCTTATTGGGACGTTCTTCGTTCTGCTATACATGCGCTTGTTGTATACAATCCCAGGGCTCGTTTTAGCCCGGATGTCAATGGAAATACCATACGGTGTCTGGATTATGAAGGGGTTCTTTGACGATGTGCCTTCGGATGTCGAAGAGGCCGCGCTGGTGGATGGATGTTCCAGGTTTCAAGCGTGGCGCAAGATTCTTTTCCCACTGGTCATACCTGGTGTACTGGCCGTCTCCATTTTCGCCTTTCTGGCTGGCTGGGAGGACTTTGTGTTCGCTTACATCCTTCTACCCGGGGAGACGAAAGTCCTCTCAGTGCTGATTCAGGGTCTGATGGCCACCGAGGTGATCGACTACGGACTTCTGGCAGCCATGTCCCTGTTTTACATGCTGCCGGCTTTGCTCTTCTTCCTGCTCGCGCAGCGGGCTCTGATGAGGATCACCATCACCGGTGGCGTCTAAGCCATCACATTAACGTAGGAGGGGAAAGTGCGCTACGGAGCTTGTACCTGGACTTTCGGCGATCTGCCGTTGTCCATTGTGGCCGAGACGCTGGCCGGCCTCGGTTTCGACGGTGTTGAGTTGTTCGGCGACTTGAGCGCAGACCCGGCGCAGGTCCGTGGGTTGTTGACCGGCCACGGCCTGGAAGTGCTGTCGATCACGCCGGCCAACGTGGACATCTGTCACCCCGAGCCGGCTGTGCGCAGTGAGGGAATTGAGTACTACCTGGAATTGCTCGACTTCGCCGCCGAAGTGGACGCGCCACTCATCTGTTGCCATGGGGCTGTGGGGCGGATACGCGCTGTCAGTAGCTATGACGAGGAGTGGGGGCTTTACATCGAGGCGGTGCGGCGAATCGCCGAGCGGGCAGTGACTCTGGATTTGCGCATTGCGATAGAAATCCTGAACCGCTATGAGGCTCACCTGTTGGTGTCCGCAGCCGAGGGGATGTGGTTTCTGGAGGAGGTCGATCAGCCGAACGTCGGGCTGCTGCTGGATGCGTATCACATGAACATCGAGGAGCCGGACCTGCCGGCCGCCGTGTGGCAGGCGGGCGATCAGTTGTACCTCTTCCACGCCGCCGACTCCAATCGTGAGGCGGTGGGGCGTGGACACACGGATTTCCCGGCGCTCATGCGTGCTCTGCAGGGTATTGGCTACGCTGGAGACATCATCTTCGAATGTGTCCCGGCTGGCCCTGATCCATTCACCCCGGATAAAGGTCCGGGATCCCTGGAAGTGTTGGAGCAGTATCTGCGTGAGTCGTTGACGTTGATGAAACACTACGAGGCCGTGATGCGTGATGCGTGAGGGCATAGATTCACGCATCACGCATCACGGCCCAAGTTGAGAAACCCTATGTCAGTTTGAGTGAAAGGAGTCGTGAAATGTCAGGCAACAACAGAAAAGCGCCGCCCGGGTGGCTCGCGACAGATCAATCGGGCGTTGAGTTCGAGGACAATGCGGTTGGTCGGATGAAGAAGGAGATCTGGGAGGTAAGTGACGCACAGATCGACGCTATTCTAGAAGAATATGGCATGCCGGCGCCCGTCGAGTGGGGGAAGCCTGGTTCCTACATCCAAACCACCGTCCGCCATCAGTTGATTGAGGAGCGACGTAAGAACGACATCGTGCTCATCCCCATCGGCTGTACAGAGAACCACGGCCTGCATACCGTCAGTGCCATGGACACCCTGTTCGTCAGCCAGATCATCGAGGGCGTGCGTCGTTACACCAAGGCCCGGGACTATCCCGTGGCTCTTTCCCTGACGCCGCTCAACTTCGGCGCGCATCCCTACCACCACTACGGCATGCCCGGCACTGCGCCTGTACGCGAGGACATCGCTCGCGAGATGCTGATTGACGTGATGCTTGGTCTGTGGAACGACGGGTTCCGCAAGCAGATCATGATCAACAACCACGGCCACCTGTGGATGCTGGAGGCTGCCATCCAGCAGTTCCAGAAGCGCTATCAGTTGCCGGGCATCTTCCGCGTGATTGACTGGCATCGGGCGGTGCGTGAGTTCTTCTACACCACAGACCGCGGTGGCCCGTGGGGCTCTGACTTCGTGCATGCCGAAGAGGCGGAGACATCCCTGGGCTTGTTCCTGTTCCCTGAGATGGTGGATATGGAGTATGCCGTGAACACACAGGGCAAGTCGTACCTCCCCGAGGGACACTTCGACAAGTCGGTAGACCCGTATCGCCGGCCCTCTCGCTGGTCGGAAGGTGAGGGCCACTTTGCTATTGAGCTAGCGGCCACACCCGAAGGAGTGGTGGGCAACGCGGCCGACGCCGAGGCGTGGAAGGCCAAGCGCCCGCTGGCTGCCATTCTGCGTTATCTCACTCTCCTGGTCGATGACATTCTGGATGCGTTCCCGGCCGGCACTGTGCCGCCTATCGAGGAGGTTACCCTCCGTACAGCCGAGGAGATGGAGCCCTATCTGCGCGAGCCGCAGAGCCCTGGCTGGAAACCGGTCTACGCGCTGCCACAAATCGGGCAGGGCAACAGCAGGTAGTGAGGATATCGCGTACGGCTTTTCCTTCTTCGGCTGTAGATTTTTAGATAAAATTGAAGCACAGAACCCTTGACATCTGTTTCAGGTTTTGTTATAATAGGTTCTACTCGAGTAGATTTCCCTATCACACATTTCGCCTACCCTAGGGAATACAGGCACAAACGAGTGTACGATCTTCCCACAAAATTTCTCTAGCCAAATATGAAAAAGAAACGCGTTACCCGAGAGGATGTTGCGAAACGAGCTGGGGTGTCCACAGCCGTGGTGTCATATGTCATTAACGATGGTCCCAGGCCCGTCTCGCCGGAAACGCGGGCGAAAGTCGAGAAGGCAGTTGAAGAGTTGGGCTACTATCCGAGTGAGCTCGCGCGTAGTCTTAAACTCCAGAAGAGCCTGACCATCGGCTTGATTATTCCCAACGTGAATAACCCAGTCTATGGGGAAATTGCCCGTAGCATGGAGCGTGTCTGCATGGAGAAGGGGTATCTGGTGTTGCTATGCAACAGTGGACGCGATCCCCAGCACGAGAGGAAGTGTGTCCACATGTTACGGGCGAAGCAAGTGGATGGGGTTGTGATTATGCCTAGCCACACACCGGTGGAGTTAGCCCAATTTCTGGAGCAGGCCCACATTCCCACTATCGTCCTGGAACATGACTTGCCAGAAATTCATTGCATTGCGGCGGATGATCTGCATGGGGGGCGAGTGGCAACGCAACATCTAATCGAGTTAGGACACCGCCGCATCGGTCTTATCAGACGCGAGCCGTCAGGCGCTACCAGTTCCCAGCGGCTTGTTGGGTACCGTCAGGCGCTGGAGTCGGCCGGTATTGCGTTCGATCCATCGTTGGTGGTGGAGACCGAGGCGGGTCAGGAAGCGGGCTACCTGGCTATGCAGCGACTGCTTGCCCTGTCTGAGCCTCCAACCGCTGTGTTTACTCACAACGATGTTTTGGCTCTGGGGGCCATGCTTGCCATCCGAGCTGCCAGGCTCTCCATCCCTGAAGACATTTCAGTGGTGGGGTATGACGATACGGCTGGTTCCGCGTATCTCAATCCTCCGCTGACCACGGTGAACTATCCAAAGGCAGAGATGGGGCGCCAAGCGGCCCATAGGATACTGCGGCTCGCCCAAGACGAGGGTGATTTGCCGGCACGGACAATCATTCTGCCAACTGAGTTGGTCGTGCGGGATTCGACTGCGCCACCGGCTCGGTCGGTCAGTTCATCTTTGGTGGCAAAGGAGTAGACGTGTAGTCACTTATGGGGGAGACCCCGAAAAGTGCAGAACACGTCAAAGTGACGGTGGTCACTGGACAGACCACTGTGCGAAGGGAGGCTGGATGGAAAGACACTGATTTTTTGTCCAATTGTGAAGGCAAATCCGAGAGTTGGTGATCCAGTGGATAAACCATACCATGGAAGGAGGAGATGATGGAAAGCCATCGCAAAGTTATGATATCTATACTGCTGGCCGTTTTGGCAGCCACAATGCTCGGGGCATGTGTAGCTCCGGCAGCAGTGCCGCAGCCTGCACCACCGGCGGAGGAACCTGCTGTGGCTCCACCGGTGGAGGAAGCGGCCAAGCCGGAGGAGTACACATTCTACTTTGTGTCGCACATAGGGCCGGCTGATCCAAACATGAAATGGCTCACCAAGTCCATTGATGACGCAGTCAAGGGTCTGGATCTGCCGGTCAAAGTGAACTACATCGCTCCCGAGAGGTTCTCGGTCGAGGAGCAGGTGGACATGCTCCAGACCGCCATCGCGGCCGACCCGGATGGGTTGATTGTTCCGATCACCGATCCGAAAGCCCTGGAGGGACCGCTGAAGGAGGCCATCGCTGCCGGCATCCCGGTGATCGCCTCCAATATTCCCGACCCCCGGTCAGCTCCCGAGAAGATCCCGTACCTGACGTACGTCGGCGGCGACGAGTATAAGACCGGCGTGGAGATGGCGAAGAGGATTCTTAAGGAGTTCGAGCCAGAAGCCCCGAAGCACGTCGCCTGTGGCATCGCTCATGTCGGCCATGTCGGCGCGGAGACCAGGTGTCAGGGCCTGATAGACACCCTGGAGCCTCTCGGTGTGACGGTGGAGAAAATTGCCCTCACAGAGGAACCAGCCAAGATCACCGATGTCTGGCGGACTTACCTGGAAGCTAATCCGGATACGGACGCCATCTGGGTCGTAACCATGTTGGCTACTCCCTACATCTACAACGTCAACAAGGACGCCGGGCTGGAGGGCAAGGTGAAGATCGCCACGGTGGACGAGAGCCCGTTGGCCATCGAAGGGATCCTGAGAGGGCGCGTCATAGCCACCCATAGCCAGCAGTTCTATCTCCAGGGATATCTCCCGGTACTGTGGCTTTACATCTACAACCAGTATGGCTACGTGCCGCCCCCGGAGGAGATCATAGGCCCGGTCATCATAGACGAGACCACTGCGGCCGAGTGGAAGGCCAAGTTGATCGGGCTGTTGGGCGAGGAAACCTATAACCAGTTGACTGGCTGGGAAGACTAAGCCCTTGGCAGACCAGAGTGAGTTCCTTGGCAGGCCACTTTCCTGCAGGAAGTGGCCTGCCTTTTCATGAGGGCCCCACGTGGGCAGTCGTCGCACGGAAATCGCACGGGCCTGGTGAGGGGAACCGATGGTGCAAGGCCAGCAAGCAGGTCGGTCTTGAGATTCAAGAGGAATAGAACCCATGAAGACAGATCATGTACGAGTGCGAAGGGAAGCGGGTGAGCCTCCCCAGCCAGCCGAGCCCCAGCGCGTGGACCAGGTACCCCGAGAGGCCACTAAACCGATAGTGTTAGATTTCCTTGGAAGCATTGGGAAAAGACCAGAATTAGGGGTATTGATCAGTTTAGTGGTCGTCTCCCTGGTATTTGTCGTTCTGTCAGGGGGTAAGTTTGCAACCGTGAGGAACATCGCGTCCCTGCTGGCCATCAGTGCGGAGCTGGGGATCGTCACCCTTGGCATGGCGTTTATACTGATTTCCGGTGAAATCGACCTTTCCGTCGGCTCTGTTTTTGGCATGAGCGCCCTGTTTTTCGTCCTGCTTTCAAACCTTGTAGGCAGCGTACCGGCTTTCCTCGTCGCTGTCGGGCTGGCTTGCCTGGTGGGCCTCTGCAATGGGTTCATAACGACCAGGACCGAGGTTCCCTCACTGATAGCCACCTTGGGGATGATGATGTTCATACGGGGGATCATCTTTTTCACGACCGGGGGATTTACCAGGTCCTTTTCATCGACCGACTTCTTCATCGAGGCCCTCGGCGGCAGGTTCGCGGGCAGGTTCCACACTTCGGTCCTCTGGTTTGTCGCAGTCGCCGTGATATTTGGCGTGATCCTTCGACTCACGCGGTATGGAAATGCGGTGTTCGCCGTTGGCGGGAACAGGGAGGTGGCCAGGGCATTGGGCATTAATGTGGACAGAGTGAGGCTGACCAATTTCATCTTATGTTCATCCCTGGCCGGATTCGCCGGCACTATTTCCGCCAGCAGGTTTCACACGGCCGCTGCCACCACCGGAGAACTGATGGAGCTGGAGGCGATAGCGGCGGCGGTCATGGGCGGATGCTTGCTGACGGGCGGTTACGGGACCATAGCTGGTGCCTTCATCGGGGCACTGCTCATTCCCGCCGTTAGGGCTGGCCTCATCCTGTCGGGGGCTCCTGGCTACTGGTATCAAGCCTTTATCGGGATCGTACTGGTGGCCGCGTCCATCATCAACCTGAGTGTGATCAGGAGGGCTGTAAGCAAGTGAATGCAAGAGAACCTCTGGTGAACATGGTGAACATATCCAAGAAGTTTGGTGAAGTCCAGGCATTAGCAGGCGTATCCCTTTCTGTCTATCGTGATGAAGTTGTAGGTCTGGTTGGCGATAACGGAGCCGGCAAATCAACCTTAATCAAGGTCTTGACCGGCCTTTACCCGCCGGATGAAGGCGAAATCTATTTCGAAGGAAAAAGAGTCCATTTCTCTTCCCCAAGAGAGGCCAGAGATGCTGGCATTGAGACGGTTTACCAGGGCCTGGGCCTGGTGGACTTGATGAGCATCTCGAGGAACTTCTTCCTGGGCAGAGAACTGACCAGAGAGGTGGGTTTCCTGCGTTTTCTCGATCTGAAAAGAATCGGGGAAGAATGCGGCAAGGTCTTGCAGGAAATTGGCATAAGAAGAGAGAGATCGCCGGATACAGTGACAGCCGTCTTGTCGGGGGGTGAGCGGCAATCGATCAACATTGGGCGGGCTATGTATTTCAAGGCCAAGCTGGTAATCCTGGATGAGCCTACTACCGCGCTATCGGTAAAAGAGACCGAGATGGTTCTGGAATTCATAGAGCGGCTAAAGAAAAGCCAGGTCCCGGTAATATTCATCACGCATAATATCTACCATGTCTACCAGGTTGCTGACAAGTTCACGATTCTGGAGCGAGGCGTTAAAGTGGGGGACTTCAACAAGAAGGATGTGAAGCCGGAAGACGTTATCGAAGTGATCAGGTTGGGGAAGATAACAGAAAGGATGGAAGGTGATAGAATGCTCGACCGCGCCATCCCTGGCTCTCAGAACTGATTCCCAGGAGTAAAAACGATGCAATTAGGCTTTCACGGCGCGACAACGATGACCTCTGACCTGGAGACGGATGTGGCGGCCTCCGCTCAGGCCGGGTTCAGTGCCCTGGAGCTCTGGGCTGCGAAGGTGGACGCCTTCCTGGACACCCACCCGCTGTCAGACCTGAAAGCGCTGCTCGAAAACAGCGGCGTCGCACCCATGTCTATCAACTCCATCGAGTTCATTGCGTTCCGTGGCGATGAATATCCCCAGATCCAGGCTCGCTGTCGTGAACTGAGCGAGATCGCTCAGGCCATCGGCTGCCCGATGGTGGTTGTGGTACCCAGCCCCACCCCTGACCGCAACACCCCATGGGAAGCGATCGTCGATGAGCACGTGAAGGTGCTGCGCGATTTGAGTGACATCGCCGGCCAACATGGCGTTCGGCTGGCGTTCGAGCCGCTGGGCTTCGGCTGGTGCTCGGTTCGTACGCCGCGCGGTGCCTGGGAGATCGTGCAGAAAACCGGCCGGGACAACGTGGGCCTGGTGATTGATTGTGCCCACGTCTACGGTGGCGGTGGCTTGCTGAGCGAGATCGAGTCCCTCGACCCGGCCAGGATCTTCGCCTTTCACCTGGACGACCTGGAAGATGTGCCGAAAGAGGCGATCACAGACGCCAGGAGGCTGTTGCCGGGCCTGGGCGTCGTCCCGTTGGCGGCCATCTGCAGCCGGCTGCGGGCCATCGGCTACGACGGCCCGTGTTCCATCGAGCTGTTCCGGCCCGAGTACTGGGAATGGGACCCCAACGAGCTGGCGATGAAGGCACGAGTGGCAGCGCTGGAGGTGCTGGCTCCTTACTTTCAGGTGGCGTGAGAGTTTCAGGAGATGGGGTACCTGCGCCGGACGCCGGTGAATGTGCTGACGCGGGCCGGCGTGCGTCACGACGTGGTCCCCGATACGGCTGCGCGCTACGCCGATGCCTTCGTCGCCGAGCTGCAGGCGTTTGTCGATTGCGTGCGATCTGGGACGCCGCCACCTGTCACGGGCGCAGACAGCCGGGCTGCATTGGCTGTCGGGTTGGCCGCCACGCGCGCCCTGCGGGAGGGCCGGCCGGTGTCCCCTCTCAAGGGTAGGTTTTTTCATTTGTGGGGTGCAAGACCTTGGATGTTGGGCTTGCCCCCCTCTAACTCCCCCCAGAGGGGGGAGGATAAGGCATTCTC
>JBHIAO010000027.1:0-25477 GCA_046758565.1 Anaerolineae bacterium | reverse complement strand
TGGCATCGGAGTGATCAACGATATACTGAACCTCGTCCAACAAGCTGGACTGGAACAGCCAGACCGCAACACCGCCGACGCACAGAGTGGCCATCTCTGCCCAAAGCCCTTCGGGGCGATTGTCGCCAATCATAGCCACAGTGTCACCCCGCTTCAGTCCCAGGGCGACGAAGCCCAGAGCCAGGAGCTTCACGTTGTCCAGGTAGTCTTTCCAGGTGAGAGGGTGCCAGAGGCCGAACTCTTTCTCCCGCATGGCCACTTTCTGATCCCCCCAAGCCTTGGCGCTCCTGAGCAGGAGTTTCGGCAGGGTCAGATCTGGGGTGATCTCGGTCCCTTCGACAGAGCCTGTCCCCTCGATGAACTCGGGGCGTCGCCTGAGCGCAGCCGAAGGGCTCAGGGCAAGTTCGACAAGGATGGCCTCATCTGCGGGTGACATACAACTCCAGTTCCTCCACATCACCCAGATAGGCTTGAATCACTCGTGGGTCTTCTTGAATCTCGCTGGGAGGTCCCTCTGCAATCTTCTCGCCGAAGTTGAGGACGGCAACCTGGTCCGAGATGTCCATGACCAGGCCCATATCGTGTTCGACCAGCACACACGTGACTTGCCAGCGCTCCTCCTCATTGATATCCAGGATGAAGCGGGCCATGTCCTCGACCTCTTCCAGGTTCAGGCCGGCCATCGGTTCGTCCAGCAGGATGATCCTGGGCTCCAGTGCCAGGGCCCGGCCTAGCTCCACCCGCTTCTGGAGGCCGTAGGGCAGCATGCTCACGACCTTGTCCCGAATGTGCTCGATCTCCAACAGGTCGATGATCTCGCGTTCGATGAACGCCCGGTGCTCGATCTCTTCCCGGGCAGCGCGCCTCAGGTAGACCACCCCATCTGCCAGGCCGGTTTTCATGTGCAGGTGCCGGCCCAGCCGGATGTTATCCAGCACCGTCATGCCGCTGAAGAGTTCGATTTTCTGGAAGGTTCGGGCGATACCCAGGCTGGCACGCTGGTGGGACGGGAGATCGGTGATGTCCCGCCCCTCGAAGAAGATCCGCCCGTGCTGGAGCTGATAGAGGCCGTTGATAGAATTGAGGAGGACCGTCTTGCCGGCACCGTTGGGGCCGATCAGGGCGAAGATTTCCCCTTCACGCACGGCCAAGCTGACGTCACGCAGGGCCGCCACGCCGCCAAAACTCAGCGACACGTTCTGGACCTCTAGCACCGACTGGGGTTCACGTCCATTGTCAGCCGGCCTGAGGGTTGATTCCACTGCTGCAACTGTCATCGGGTTCCTTCTCTGGCAGGCATTGGCTATCCGAAGTCAGACGACCAGCGCCCAGCGCCGACGGAACAAGCGTTAGTAAGAGGATGTGCGCTGTACAGCTTAGCATAGGTCGAAATGATTGTCAAGACATCAAGACGGCATTTGACATCCCGGTGCGGCAGAAAGTGATTGTCGGCTGATGGTGCATCCCAGGTCGTGATGCGTGATCCGAGTGTGCGCCCACCTCTCACGCATCGCGCACTACGCATCACAGCGTATCTCTTTGCTATCTCCCCCGTTCTTTGATTAGGGACAGGTCGGTTTGATCCGCAACTGACGGAGCCAGGCCGGCCACATTTTTGCACCTGGGGTCTTACACTGTGTAGGACAAATGATCAGAAGCGGTGTCCTGAGCTCTTCGGCACCCTCAGGACGGCGCTTGTCGAAGGAAGGAAAGCAAACTCGATGCCGAAGTGGATCAAGATCGAGATAAAGGACCAAGACGATCAACCTGCTCGCACACGCTCAGCAGCCGGAGACGAATCGTCGGGGAGCAGGAGCCTGCTCCTCGGATTGTTGGCGGGTGTGGTTGTTGTAACTGGGGTCGCCGGCGCCGGCTTCATGCTGCGAAATCGTTTCTTGGCCGATAGCGATGTGGCAGCGACCGTGAATGGCCAACCCATCACCCAGCAGGAGCTGGCGACTGAACAGGCCCTGTTTGTGACGATGAGCACCCTGACTCAGGGGAAGCCGCCAGCCCAACCTCCGACGGAATTTGAAATCTTGAACCAGATGATTGCGAATCAGTTGAAGTACCAAGCGGCAACAAGCGCCGGCATCACTGTATCACCCGAGCAAGTTGAAGCTCAAATAAGCGCAATAGAGGCTCAGGCCGGCTTTACCGAGGCCCAACTCCAATCCGCGCTGGCGCAAGCCGGCCTGGATCGCAGCGTCCTCCAGGAGTGGCTCCGTCGTCAGATTGCTATTGGTGCTTATGTCAGCAGCGTCCTGCTGGTGAACGTCCCGCCGGCGGCCCAGGAGGCCGCCGTTCGCAACTGGTCGAATACCCTGCAGACTCAGGCCGACGTGGAAATCCGCCTCGGGACCTCCGGCGCCCGTAGAGCAGCCAAGATCGGCGAGCCGGCACCGGACTTCGCTCTACCCACCCCGGGCGGGGAAACCGTAAGCCTCAGCGACTTTCGCGGCCGGCCGGTGCTCCTCAACTTCTGGGCCACCTGGTGCCCACCCTGCAAGATCGAGATGCCCGACATCGAAGCTCTCTATCAGAAGTACAAAGATCAGGGGTTCACCGTCATCGCCATCGACCAGCAGGAATCGCCAGCTGCGGTCCAGGCATTCTTCGACCAGATGGGGTTATCCTTTCAGCCGGTCATCGACTCGACGGGTGAGATTTTCAACCTCTACCGCGTCGTAGCGCTTCCGACCAGCTATTTCGTCGACGCTGGGGGCATCGTGCGAGTTCGGCACCGGGGAATGATGACCCGTGAGCAGATGGAGGGCTACGCAAGGCAGATTATCTCGAATTAGATAGAGACGCAACACCTTCATCCAGCCATCCAGACTGCGTAAAACGTGAAACGTAAAACGTGAGGATTTCCGGCGTGAGCTCATCACGTTTCACGTTTCACGTTTCATCCATGATAGCATATAATCCAGCCATGGTTGAGACAAGGGTGCTGGGCGATGCCGGCTGGGGACGGTATCTGCAAGCTGATCCGTTGCCGTGGCTGCTGGAGCCGGCCAATCCGTCGGCGCGTTACCTGACCCTCAGGCACGTGCTAAATCGGCCGGAGGACGATTCAGACGTCGTGGAAGCACGGGCCGGCATCCTCGAGGCTAAGCCGGCGACAGCAATCCTGGCGGCTCAGTGGCCCGCTGGTTACTGGGTCACGCCAGATCGCGGCTACACGCCGCGTTATCGGGCGACGGTGTGGCAGATCATGTTTCTCGCTCAACTCGGAGCACCGCGCAGCGAGCGCATTGAACGGGCCTGTGAGTTCGTGTGGCAGCACAGCCGGCGAGGTAACGGCCTCTTCACACCGCACAAACGGCCCCGCCTGGACGACCTGGTGAATCTGAACGGCAACCTGCTGTGGGCGCTGGCTCAGTTCGGGCATGCCGGCGATCCGCGAATCCGTGAGGTGCTAGACGCCCTCGCGGCGTTGGACTTAGGGCGATTGTTTGGCGCCAGCAATGTGGCGGCGATCGTCAAACTGGCCAAAGGCCTGCAGGCGCTGCCGGATGATCTTCCTCCTGCGCTGCGATCGTTCCCTGGGGACGCGGCTGAGTTCCTCGCCGGCCATCTGCCGGCGGAGCCTGACAGCCAGTCGCCGGAGCTCGCGTTCCCCCTGGCCGAGGAGACCGATCTCCTGGAGATGTTACTTGTCCTGGGACAAATGAATGCGGTCGTTGACTCGCGAGTGCGGTCTGCGCTCAGTCTCGTCGTTTCGAAACAGCACCAGAGTGGGTGCTGGCCACTGGAGGCAGTGCCAGGGAAGATGTGGACGTCATTTGGCAAACTGGGCCAGTCGGACAAGTGGGTGACGGTCCGAGCGCTGCAGGTGCTGCGGGCCTCGAGCGGAGTGACGTGAGCAGTGGCCGGTCTTTTCATTGCCGGGTTCAGCGCGCGCCTGTTCGCGCGCCTCGGTCGGGATGCGCCCGATCTGTTCAAGATGGCTGATCCCGAGTATCGCCGGCATACGGGGGAACTCAATCCTATTCCGTGCCGCATCCGCGGACCGTGTCGTGCATTCACTCACATGGCACCTCTGCCCATCATGGGTGCCTTTGTGTGGCGGGAGTTGCACCGGGACCCCACGCAGCCGGTGGTTATCGTGGGACACAGCTTCGGGGGCGCGGCTGCCATTGGCTTTGCTGACTATCTCAACGACTTCGCCGGCCGCGTGGCTGTGGTACCTGGAACCCGGGCTTTAATGCGCCTGCAACTCTTGAGGGATCGGGTCGGCGAACCGCGCTTTCCACCAACGATTTACGTTGACTTGCTGGTCCTCATCGACAGCGCCAGCCGGCGGCGCCATCCGGTGGTCCCGATGAATGTGAAGCGGACTGTGAACCTGTTTGCCACAGAGCCCATGCCTTTGTGGCTGGATCGCCTCATGGCCCGCATCACCTTCATTCCAGGCGCAGAAAATATCGCTCTCAATGCGGCCCATGGTGCGGTAGACCGCGATGGCGCGGCGACCTATGCCGGCCACCGCTCAGAACCGCTTCAACGCCCGGACGCGCTCGACTGGAAGCCGCAGTATACGGGCTGGGACACCTGGGACTTCGTGGGGCACTTTGTCCGATCGCTGCCCGACGTTGGGGCGAACGCCGAGATATTCGCGTAGTACGGGAAAGGCTGGCAACCTTTGCCAGCCTTTCTCCCCATGTGTGTTTCGGTTGCGCGCTAGAAGATTGCCATTGCTAGCTTTGAGCGATACTCTTGTGCCAGCCGGCTCTCGTCACCCAAGATATCGAAGATGGAAAGCATAGCCCGGCGCGCGGCATCGTCCCGAAATGTGCGATTCTGCTTCACAATGGCCAGCAGATGTCGCAGCGCATCGCCATAATGGCCATCTGCTGCCAGTACCATGGCGACGCCATAGCGGGCCGCTACGTTGCTGGGATCGGCTGCCAACTTCTTGCGGCAGGCGTCGAGCCCGCCGCAAGCATCCGCCTCACGCCGAAACTCGATTTGCGCCAGAAGTTTTTCCGCCTCACCGCGCACCGACTCGTGCAGCGGGACACGCTCCAGCACCTCTACCGCCTCATCGAGCCGGCCCTGTCCAAATAACACCCGCCCCAGGCCGAGCAATGCCTTGGCGTGATGCGGTTCGTCGTCTAGAATCTGGCGATAAATTGATTCTGCCTTTTCAAGACCGCCGGCCTTCTCCGCGGCCTCGGCTTCTTGGACTCGCTTGTCCCTTTTGCTAGGTACGAGACCCTGAATGAATTGGCGGACCATCGGCTCTGGCTGGGCGCCAACAAACTCGTCAGCCACCTGTCCGTCGATGAAGGCCTTGACCGCCGGGATGCCCTGAACGCCGTATCGGGCGGCCAACCGCGGATTGCTATCGACATCGACCTTGGCCAACACCCAGTCGCCGTTCGCTCCGGAGGCGAGGCGCTCCAGAATTGGCCCGAGCATCCGGCACGGTGCACACCACTCTGCCCAGAAATCTACGACAACGGGCACTTCCCGCGATCGCTCGATCACGTCAGTTTCAAATGTGAGTTCCGAAACATCAATAACGTTGTTCTTCGTCCTTGCAGCCATAGAAAACTCCTGCGATTAGTTCAGCCTTCAACCTGCCAAATTGTAAACAAAACGCTCGATTTTGCAAATGGAGTGCATCCCAAGCTATGAGAGTCGGATGGCAAATCCGACCTACAAATCTGGGATACACCCTGCAAATGAGCGCACTTGCCTACGCAGTACGTCCTCTGGTATGATTGACTGTACAAAGTGAACGCAAAATGGCGGCCAGGTGCCAAATGACATGGAAGCCCTGCTGGAGCTTCCGGGTGTCGCCCGCAAGACGGCGAAAGTGAGGAAACAAACCCGGACAAGATCGAGTGTGGTCTGATGGTAGTTGAACTCATCTGCTGTGCCTGAGCTCTGAGGTCGAGACAACCATGACAAGTCATCCTGACATTGAACGCACACTGATCGACGAAGCAACAATCCAACGGCGCGTTGAGGAGCTTGCGGCTCAGATCTCCGAGGATTACGCTGATGTAGATGAGTTGCTCCTGGTGGGCATTCTGAAGGGAGCCTTCATCTTTCTGGCTGACATTACTCGCCACCTGAGGATTCCCCACATGGTGGATTTCATGGCGCTGAGCGCCTATGGGCTGTCGGCTGCAGCGACAGGGGCTGTCCGGATTATCATGGACCTGCGTCAGCCCATTGAGGGCAAGCATGTGATGATCGTAGAAGACATTGTTGACACTGGGCTGACGCTGCATTATCTGTATGAGGCACTGGAGTCCCGCCGGCCGGCCTCGCTCCGCAGTTGTGTGTTGTTGGACAAAACGACACGTCGAACGATTGACGTGCCCATCGATTACGTGGGCTTCGAGATTCCCGATGTGTGGGTTGTGGGTTACGGCCTGGACTACGCTGAGAAGCACCGTACTCTGCCGTACATCGGTGCGCTGCGGCGTGAAGCCTACGACAACTAGCGCTCTAGCGGATCCGGGTTGCTAGCGCGAAACACCGCTGGGTTAAGCTATTTGACAATCTCCCATAAGCGGGTAGAGGCCTGACCGCGTTGGCCAGCTTTGCCTGGCGACGGCCAACTGTCCGGGAGTATCTGACGGTTGTGCTGGGCCCTTTGCCAAACTCAGGACGGACTGTGCCGAAGTGACGGTATTGTGACCGGGGACGACGTTGCTCGCATTCTAGCCTACTACGATTTGGGCGAGTGTCAAGACTACTGGCGCGTTTCGCACGGGTACGTGAACGAGAACTGGATCATCCGGACCGCGACAGGTCGATATTTCCTGAAGCGCCGACATCCCGACCTGAGCAAGCCCGATCTCGTCGCTGCACAGCACGCGCTGGTCCAACATCTCCGCAGCGTCCACTTCCCTGCGCCGACGATTGTCCCTACCCGGCGTGGGAGGACGTTTCTCGAGTTCCAAGACCACATCTGCGAAATCCACGACTTCATTCCCGGTGACCTTTGCAATCCTGCGCGGCTGGCCCACTTCGCGACTGCCGCGCGCACACTAGGATACTACCACAATGCTGTTAGGGGATTCGATCATCACGTCTTCCATCGGCCGCATGAGCGCTACGGCCCTGCGTCACTTACACAGATCATCGATCGACTAGTGGAAAGCTGGCATGATCGAATGTCGCCGGAGTTGGATCTGCTAATTGGGGAGCTGCGAGAACATGCCAGGGATCTGCAGGCCCGCTTTAGCGAGTTCGGGCAGTTGCCAGAGCTGGTGATTCACGGCGACTATTATGCAGATAACTTGATCTTTCAGGGGGATGAGTTAGTCGGTGTTGTTGATTACGATCTGGCACATTGGTGCTCGCGAGTGCTGGAGGTGGCTGAGGCGTTGATCTACTTCGCCGCGGAACGACCTGGCCAATTGAAGCACATCGTTTATCCGGGGGTCCTCGACCTTGACGCGGCTTACCAGTTTCTTCTGGCGTATACTGAAACCGCGAGCCTGTCTGAATCTGAGATACACGCGCTGCCGCATCTGATACGTGCGATCTGGCTGTGTGCATCGCTCGATCCCCCGTTGGAGCCGCTGTTGCGCCTTGAAGCAGCGCCACAGGCGCTACCCGAGATCCTGACACTAGCCGGCTGGGCTGAGGCTCACACGTCGGATATTGTGGATATTGGGCTCGCCGCTCGAGCGAAGTAAGCTTAACGCAGCCTTTGGCCGCAACCAAACTGCGTAAAACGTGAAACGTAAAACGTGAGGATTTCCGGCGTGAGCTCATCACGTTTCACGTTTCACGTTTTACGAGGCGATAATTCACGCACATGACGCAAATGTTGCGACGTAACGCAATACGTAGTTACCACTGCTCCCACAGGCGTTCGACCAGGATCGGCACCAGCAGCGAGACGACCGGGTCATTCTCGATGTTTTCGTCGTCGGCGGTCAGCAGCACCTCTGTAGTCACACGGGGGCCGGCGTACACCCGCCCTCGTTCGATGTGGTAGAGGCGCGGCCCCTGCTCACCCTTACCGCCGCAAATCTCATCTCCGCCACCACACCGGCTCCAAGCGGCCGGCGCCTTATTGTTGGCACCTGCGTAGGCCGTACCGTGTTCCAGGTGGTACTTGATCGGGGAATGAATAAACATGCCGTCGTGCACTCTTGCTTCTCCATCTTTCGTATAGTAGACGCTAAAGACAACCTGATTCCGACGGTTGCAGCAGCTTACCAAGAACCGCTCGTTTCGCGCGCCTTCCAACCAATACGCGAACTGCGCTGCGATGCGTGGCCCGTCGTAGAACCGGATCGTACGGATATTCCTGAAACTGACCTCCTCGCCGGAGACGGTCTGCTCCATGAGTTGCCGGCCTCGCTCGCCGCCGCTGCGACCAATGATCAGGCCTATCAACCCACTAAACACAGCGATGGCGATTAGTAGAATTGCCAGGAAACCTCTGCGACTTTGCATGTTTTTCAGACCTCCCTTAATGTGAGTATAAACGGCTACTCGCGTGATGGCTGCAATCGGTCACAGCAGTAGGGGCGAGCCTGTTTCTTGATCGTCCCTACTCCTAAAATCGCTCAAGTAGCAGGATCGGCAACAGAAATTCCAGTGTCGGGTTGCCTTCGATGTCCGTGTTGGCCGTCATGATCGTGCGGCCAACGGCGTTACTGCCCCAGTGCACGTGGTTGCCCACAAAAGTGAGCAAAGCTTCGCCGATTACCGTATCGCCCGAAAACACACGATGCTCTGATATTGTATAGACAGCGTCGCGCCTCGTATCTGAACCTCGGTAGATGCGACTGCCCGAGAGCGTGTATTGAATCTCGTTGTTGAAGCTTCGCATCAGGCGATGGCCCTGAAGTATGTACACCGGTTGACTCGTCGTATCGTCGCCAACCCACACGTTGTCTCCCTCAATCGTGTAGGCGATGGATCCGCGCAGTGTTGTGCCGGCGTGCAGGCGAACCTGCGTCTCCACCGTTAGAGCCACTGGGTTGCCGCGGATGGGTTCGCCGACGGGTGCCTCCACCGTCGCTGGCCCAGCACCCGTGACCGACACTTGCTGGTATGTACCAAGCCAGAATCCCAGCAGCCCGCTGGCCAGAGCGGTAGCCACAAAAAAACCAATCAATACAACGTTTCCAAATTTCATCATCTTTCAATATTCCAGACTCAAGAGCAGTCCTTGACATTGTAATTCTATCACAAACCACTTCAAACCAGGTTGGCAAAACGTTGAGGATTGCTTCGCGAAGCGTAGGAGGGGTCACGGTGATGGCGAGGGCAATCTGATGAGGTGCGTTGCAGGAGCTCCGAAACACAAAGAACACCGCCCATCCCTGAAGAAAGGCGATGTTTACCGCAAAAACAGAAGCCCCAAGTAACCTCGGATTTCTGGCTCAGTTTCCGGTAACTTACTTTTCCCCTCGCTTGCGCGGGAGGGCTCCCTTCCCCTGGCTCACCTACTCACCTGGCCTTGCGACCGGACTTTCGGCCTGTTGGCTTCCCGGTGTCGCCACTTTTTCACCAACTTATGGGTTCCACCCCCCTTGCGAGAGGCTTCCGCCACTTGCCAGCTTCAGGAGATTTTCAGCTACCTTCCCCTGTCAGAGTTCCTCTTGCTTCTTGGGACTTCTGTGTGTCATATTATATAGGATTAGTGATCGTTTGTCAAGACCTTTTGCGAAATTCGTGCCTGGGCCTCAAAGCCAAGTTCAGCGACCTCACCCACTACATCTAGCGTCGAAGACGGGCACACTGTCAAGAAGTTGTGGTTTCAGGGTCTGGCGCGCCGTTCTTTAAGGTTCCTTAAAATTTCATGTGATTCCCTGAATTAGCCCAGTTTCACTCGTCAAACATAGGTGAGGAGGCTCAATCTGGGCTTCTGATACTTGACATATGATCGATTTTGTGGGATAATGCAGGTGCACTGACCAGTAATCGGAAGCGCACGAAGGGAGCTGTCGGATGACAGAGCCGGAGGATAATGGACGTGTCCGCGATTTCGTATTTGCGCACCCGAGCGAAGAAGAGTTTGCCAGGTTATTGGACTTCTATCAGATTGAGTGGGAATACGAGCCCCGGACATTTGTTCTCAGTCGCTATCCGGATGGTAATATCAAGGAAGCTTTCACTCCGGATTTCTATCTGCCGGCCCAGGATCTCTACGTCGAGGTCACGACGTTGGACCGCAGTCTCATGAGCGCCAAGCGCAGGAAGATTCGTCGCTTGCGAAGGATCTATCCTGATGTCGACATCAAGTTGTTCGACCGGCATCACTTCGAGTGGTTGCTGCTGAAGTACGAAATGGACGATCAAAGCGACGAGTTGATCGGCAAAGAGGCACTGCAGTCCAACGGCAATAGGGAGGATCCCGGCCCGTAAACTGCCCTTTGGCGGGGTGATCCCGACACGGGGCTGAAGCCGGCAACCATCCAAATAAGCTACTGGAAGCCCGAGTGCCACACCACGTCGACCAGAGTGTGGCACAGGATTGGAGCCAACAGACCATTGGTGCGCTCGTAGGCCCAGCCGTAGAACAGGCCGGCGAGGGTCGCCAGGCCCACGTACGTCAGGCGCTCGATTACGGCATCAGCGTTGTTCCAATGCATCAACCCGAATGCCAACGAGGCTAATATCAGCGCCAGGCGAGGATTCCGCAAGTGTTTCTCGAGTCCGTTCTGCAGGATGCCTCGGAAGAATAGCTCCTCCGGAATCGCCACCGTCAGGAACAGGCTGACGAACTGAAGAATCGAGGCCGAGATGCGGGGCGTCGTCGGGGGGAAGGTGAGGAAGTTGATCGCCAGGCCGATGGGGATGGCAATCGCGGCGAAGCCGGCCGCGGCCGACACGGCAACCTCGATATCTGACCTTCGCGGAACCAGCCGGTAGCCCAGCCCGGGTAGGTCCCGCAGCACCCCGTAGCCGTAGACAGCGACGACCGTAAGCATAACAGCCCACCAGGTATAGGCGAGAGCGTCGAGCCCATACCAGATGTCGTAGTTCCAGCGGAAGTCGAAGGGGATCCACAGAAAGACCCAGAAGGTGGTGTCGGTCCACACCATGCGGGGATACCCACGATCGGCCTGGGCTAGCGTACCGATGGTGATGAACACGCCGGCCACGTATACTGTGCTGGCGTATGGATCGAACCGCCCCATGGCGAGTCCCCCCAGCACGTAGCAAATAATCGGGAGGAGCATCCACCGCTGCTCAACGCGTAGCATGCCCCCCGTGCGCGCCCGCAGCCACGTCCATGTTGCTGGATGGCCCAACGCCAGTTGGGCGACGACCAGCGGCAGCACGCTCAGGAGTGTCAGAACCCATCCAACGGGGGTGAGGGTGGAGCCGGATGCTTCACTGAGAAGCAATCCGGAGCCGGCCAATAGAGCAATGATTGTAGATACGGCCAAATATCCTCGCGGAAGTCGCGCGTGGGACTCGGTTGTTGCACGTTTCACGTTTTACGTTTCACGAGTTTGATGGGTTTGAACAGTTGCTTTCTGCCTTTGCGTGTGGTAGGATAGCACCGATCATCGCGCTACTGTTCATTCTACATGGCTCCAGGCCAGCCGTCAAACGATTACAGTTCATTCCCTATGCGTCTGACACTCTTCGCGACGGGCACCCTGGCCCTGACTGCGATAATCGCCTACCTGACCTACCGCAGTGCCCGACTGTTGCGGGAGATCGAAGTGCCTTTCAACCTGATGTTGTCACCGGCTGAGAACAGTTTTCGACTCCTGCTCATCGCGCTGTGTCTGGCACTGGGTTGGCTGAGCGGACTCCCACCGGCGTGCCTCGGTTGGACTGCTGCATCGCCGGCCAGCGACATCCTCTTCGGCCTGGGCCTGGGTCTGTTGATCCCGACAATGCTGCACCCGCTCACGCGTTGGTCCGTTGCCCGCTTCGGCAAAGAAGTCTACTCGCCACTCGTTATGCTGAACATCCTGCCGAAGACGCGTCGCGAGTGGCTGTTGGTGCCGCTGGCCCTGGCGCCGGCAGCCATGGTCGAAGAACTGTTGTTTCGTTCCCTGCTGCTGGGCGGGTTGTCGGTCCTTTGGCCGGCTCCTGCTCTGGTTTTCGTCGGTTCGCTCCTGTTCGGTTTTATGCATGCACCGCAAGGCCCTCTGGGGATTGCTGCAACCGGTGTGGTCGGGTTGGTTCTGTCCCTGGTATTCCTGTGGCGGTGGACGCTGCTGTCTGTCTTTGTGATGCACTATACGATCAATGTGCTGCAATTGTTGCGAGCGTCATGGGAGCGAGAGTGGTTGCAGCGTTACTGGGGCTAGTGATTGACGAACACTGCGCTTAGAAGGAGATGCCGACACTGAACAGGAAGAGAGTTCCCTTGCTCATGATTAACGCGCTTCCTCTGACTCCTCTGGCTCTTCTGGCTCCTCTGACTCATCATTAGCGAGCCTCGCGATGGATACCACACTGTCGCCTTTGCCCAGCCGCATGACGATTGCACCCAGCGTGGCACGTCCCATCTGTGGGATGTTCTTCACAGGCGTGCGGATGACGATACCCTCAGCCGAGATCAACGTGATCTCGTCGTCGGCGTCCACGACCCGCGCATCCGCGATGGTGCCAGTTTTCTTCAGTTGTCTGGCGTTGATGGTCCGGACGCCTTTGCCGTAGCGACTCCGGAGGGAATACTCGGCGAGGGGGGTGCGCTTCCCGTAACCCTTGGTCGTCACAATAAGGAGATCGGCGTCCGGCCGTACAATGTCCATCGATGTGACGTGGTCACCCTTCGCTAACTTGATCGCATGCACGCCGGCCGCAGTCCGTCCCATGGGACGGACGTCTTCCTCGCTAAACCGGATGGCCTGGCCCTTCTCGGTGACCAGGATAGCTTCCTGACCACCGTGAGTTATCTGCGCCCAGCGCAACTCATCCCCTTCATCAAGCGAGATGGCAATCAGGCCACTCGGTCGCACCGATTCGAACTCCGACAGGTCCACGCGCTTGATCCTACCGTTGCGGGTTGCCAGGAGGACGTAGTCCGCCCGTTCAAAGTCCGGAACACGCACAGCAGCCGTGATCCGCTCGCCATGCGCTAACGGGATCAGGTTGCTCATCGGCAGACCGCGGGCGGTGCGGCCGGCATCCGGGAACTGATGGGCCTTTTGGTGAAACACACGGCCCCGATTTGTGAACAGCAGCACACTGTCCAGGGTGTTGCTCAGGAACAGGTGCTCGACCTGGTCGGTCTCACGGGTTCCCATACCTTTGACGCCACGACCGCCACGGCGCTGGGTGCGGAAGGTGCTGGCCGGCACGCGCTTCACGTAGCCTCGCCGGGTGATGCTGATCAGCACATCCTCTCTGGGTATCAGATCCTCGGCGCTGAAATCGGCATCGTCGTCGCTCGGCGTGATGGTTGTCCGCCGCTCGTCACCATAGGTTTCCCGGAGCTCCTCCAGGTCCTCGCGAACTAACTGGAGTATCTCGCGCGGGTTTGCCAGCAGGTCTTCGTAGTAGGCAATCTGTCTGATGAGCTCCTCGTGCTCGTCCTGGATTCTTTGAACTTCGAGGGCCGCCAGCCGGCGCAACCGCATGTCCAGGATCGCCTGGGCCTGGATCTCCGTCAGTTCAAACTTGTGGGTCAGATTCTGGCGAGCTGTGTCGACGCTGTCCGAGCGCTTAATAGTTTCAATCACCTCGTCCAGGTTGTCGAGGGCGATGAGCAGGCCCGCAAGCACGTGCGCCCGGTGACGGGCCCGCTCCAGTTCGTATTCGGTGCGCCGGCGGATGACCTCCTGTCGGTGGTCGAGATGCGCGAGAAGCATTCGTCGCAGTGACAGAACCCGCGGCTCGCCGTCGACGAGGGCGAGCATGTTTGCCCCGAAGGTCCCCTGCATCTGCGTGTGTTTTAAAAGCTTGTTGAGGGTAATTCGGGGGATAGCACCGCGTTTGAGCTCGATCACGATGCGGATACCGGTGCGGTCGGTCTCATCTCGCAGATCCGAGATGGTGTCAATGCGACCGGCACGCACCAACTGGGCAATGCGCTCAACCAGTGTCGATTTCCGGACCTGGTAGGGTAGCTCGGTGACGATGATGCGGTGCCGGCCCCCATCCATCTCCTCGATATGGGCCTTGGCGCGCATGATGATGCGCCCCTTCCCGGTGACATAGGCTGTGCGAACCCCGTCGGTTCCCAAGATCATGGCACCAGTGGGGAAGTCAGGCCCCTTGATAAACTGCATGAGATTGTCGACGGTGATCTCATCGGCCTGGTCGTAGTTGTCGATGAGGTGAATCAACGCGTCGCATACTTCACGCAGGTTGTGTGGCGGGATGTTCGTCGCCATGCCGACGGCGATGCCCGAGGCGCCGCTGAGGAGCAGGTTGGGGAGCCTGGCCGGCAGGACATCGGGTTCTTGCAGCGATCCGTCGAAATTGTCAATGAAATCGACGGTATCTTTGTCAATATCGGTCAGCATTTCCATGGCGATCGCGGCCAGGCGTGCTTCGGTGTAGCGCATGGCTGCAGCGTTGTCACCATCGACGGAGCCGAAGTTGCCTTGCCCACCCACCAGCGGGTAGCGCATCGTGAAGTCCTGGGCCAACCGCACCATGGCGTCGTACACGGCGGAATCGCCATGTGGATGGTACTTGCCGAGCACTTCACCGACGATCCGGGCACTCTTCTTGTAGGCCCGATTAGGTCGCAGGCCCATGTCGTACATCGCGTACAGGATACGTCGCTGGACCGGTTTCAGGCCATCCCGAATGTCGGGCAGCGCGCGAGCGGTGATCACGCTCATGGCGTAGTCCAGGTACGCCCCCTTCATTTCCTTCTCTATGTCGATGCGGTGGACAGTTCCGATATCCATCGCCGTGCCTTTCCCTTCGCGGCATGCGGGGTCTGGGGTGACCGGCCGGCCTACACCCCAGACCCCACAGTCTGAATCATTCGTATCAATTCTGGTCGGAGTTGCGAGATTAATTATACATCAGGCCGTGTCCACGCGCCAGATCAGGCGCGCGGTCTGTACGATTGACTATACCGCAACCCAGTGCTATAGTTTGATTGAAAAGGTGGCCCTGTGGCCACGACCCACTCACCGGCAAATACTCACCGCTTTCTCTCACAACGCAGGATGACAGAGGAACACGGAAGAGGGAAATAAGGAGGAACGTTAGCATGTTTGTACGCGATCGCATGAGTTCAGAACCCATCACGATCACGCATGATACACCGTTTCAGGATGCCCTGAAGTTGATGCGTGAGCAGCGGTTTCGACGACTTCCAGTGGTAGACAAGAATGGTGAGCTTGTCGGCCTCGTCTCTGAGCGTGATCTGCTGTATGCCTCGCCATCGCCGGCCACCTCGCTCAGCGTTTGGGAGCTCAACTACCTGCTCTCTAAGCTTCAGGTCCGGGAAATCATGACGAAGAATGTCATCACCACTACGCCCGACACACCTATCGAGGATGCGGCCCGCTTGATCGCAGACAACAAGATTGGTGGAATGCCGGTCGTCGATGAGGACAACCACGTTGTCGGCGTGATCACCGAGACAGACATCTTCAAGACGTTTGTTGAGATGTTAGGAGGTGGACAGTCTGGTCTGCGCCTGACTCTGAAAGTGCCAGAACGGAAGGGCGTGCTAGCGGACTTGTCCAGGGCCATTTTCGACCTGGGTGGCAACATCGTGAGCGTTGGATCTTTCTATGGTGAAGCGCCTGGGGAGCGTGAGCTTGTCGTGAAGGTGCGGGATGTTCGCAGAGACCAACTGGTGGAAACGCTCGAGGCACTTGGTGACCACGTGATTGATGCACGGGAAGTGTAGATGGATCAGCTATCATCTCACCGATGGACGTGTGCTTTGCTGGGCAGTTTGGTGCTGCTGACTGCCGTTTGCTCCACCGGCATCGCTGTCGTGGCGTGGCTTCAACTGCGGCCGGGTCGCGGACGCACCACAACGGTCGATCGGATTGCCTATGTCGGTGCTGCCGGCAACATCTACACCATCGACCGCCAGGGTGGGAATCGACTAGCCCTCACCGATGACGCTCAGATACCGACAGGGTCCGAGGGCCGGCTCTACCGCTTCCCGACCTGGTCGCCAGACAGCCGCTGGATCGCATTCGTCGGCATCCAAGCGAGCGAAGGTCGGCCACAAACGAACACGCTCTATAGCGCTCCCGCCGCTGGCGGCGAATTCCTGCGTCTGTTCTCCAGCCAGGAAAGTGCTCCGTTCTACCTGTATTGGTCGCCGGACGCGCGCCGGCTGGCCTTCCTGGCGAGTGAGGATGGCGGATTGTCTCTGCGCCTGGCCAGCCTGGACGGACAGACTCAGTTGCTGGACACCGGTGCCCCTTTCTATTTCACGTGGAGCCCCGACAGCGAAACGCTAATTACGCACGTGGGCGGTGCGCTACCGGCGGGCCGCATTGGCCGACTGACGATTGGTGCGAATCAGTCGGAAATCCTGTTGGAAAGGCCGGCCTTGTTTTTAGCACCCGCGTGGTCGCCAACGGACGATGCCGTGCTATTTGCCGCTGAGCTGGACGAGGCGGGGCCGGCCCTCTACCTGGCTGATGGGCGGGGCGAACCCCAGCGGCCGCTGATCCGGTACGACGGTGCTGTTTCTTTCTTGTGGTCCCCCCAGGGTGACCGGGTGGCGTACATCGTCACCAGTCAACCGCTACCCTCCGGCCTCGGCCAGTTTGCTTTTGGCCGGATTCAGGTGATGGATCGTGCCGGCGGTACACCAGGGACGGTATCAACTGAGGATGCGGTTGCGTTGTTCTGGGCTCCTGATGGCCGCAAGATCGCCTATCTCACGATCCCGACACCTGAGCGCCCTCAACGTCAGGGTGGGCTCACGCCCGCCAGCACGGCGCTTCAGACACGCGGATTCAGGCTGCAGTGGCGCGTCGTTGACCTGCGCAACGATGAGGATCGGGCATTGGCTACCTTCGTGCCGGCGCCTGGTTTTCTCTCCCTGATCCCGTTCTTCGACCAATACGCTCAGTCCCTGACGCTGTGGTCGCCTGACAGCACGGCGCTTGCGTACAGTGCAAGGGGTGCCGACGGTGCCGATGGGATCTGGGTGGTGGACGTCGATGGCCGCACGCCCCCTCAACGAATCACCAACGGTGATTCTCCCGTGTGGTCGTGGAAGTGACGGAAATTTGGAGTTTGGGCTCAGTTAGTGTAACATTTAGTCAACATGCAAGAAGTCCTCATAGCACGACTCCGCAATTTCACAGCCGATGCGATTGGCACGGCCTTCAAGATTTTTCTAATCGTTGCTCTGGCGATGATCGCATACTACGCATTGGGGATGGTGACTCGTCGCCTTTCGAGGTTGCTCGCCGAACAGGGTGACGGTTTGGAAGAAGAACGAGAGCAATACGCGGAGACGGTCAGTAGCATTGTCCGGAGCACAGGAGTGGTTGTTATCATCACGGTAGCCGGCATTATGATCCTGACTGAGCTCGGTCTGAACGTGGCGCCGGTACTTGCGGGCGCTGGTATCGTCGGTCTCGCCGTCGGATTTAGTGCGCAGACCCTGGTAAAGGACGTGATCTCCGGGTTGCTTATCCTCATCGAACGGCAGTTTAGTGTAGGGGACAGCATCCAGGTCGGCGGGATTGCCGGCTCGGTGGAAAAGATGACGCTTCGAGCCACGTTCCTGCGAGATGTTGAGGGCACACGCCATGTGATTCCCAATGGGGAGATTCGCATCCTGTCGAACCGTAGCGAAGGATGGGCCCAGGCCGTTGTGGATATCGGCATTGGTTACGACGACTCCATCGACCACGCGATGCGTGTTCTTCAATCCGTTGGTGAGGGGCTGGAGGTCGACCCAGAGTTTGGTGGGCTTCTCATAGACAAACCGTCGGTTCTCGGCGTTCAAGAACTGGGCGATTCAGCGGTCGTGCTTCGGATGACGGCCAAGACCCGGCCTGGCAAGCAATTCGCCGTGACGCGAGAGCTCCGCCGGCGGGTCAAAGAGCGGTTTGACGCTGAAGGCATTGATATACCATATCCTACTCAGGTCCATCTGACGCGGGTGGTACCTGAGAATTGAGCACCGGCGGCGCTCGAAGACCAAACTGAGAGAAGATAGGGAAAAGGTGCACGGATGAAAGTGATTCTAACGGAGAACCTGCCCAAGCTGGGAGAGGTTGGGGATATATGTGAGGTTGCAGATGGCTATGCCCGAAACTACCTGCTCCCCCAAGGCTTTGCTATCCTGGTGACGGAAGGTGCTTTGAAGCAGGTGGAACACCTGAAACGCCAGGAGGCGCGCCGGCGTGAGCGGGTTCGCGGCGATGCAGCTATATTCAAGGAGACTCTGGAAGAGCTTTCCCTGGCGTTCAAGGCCAAGGTGGGTGAGACTGGCCGGCTTTACGGTTCCATTACCAGCAGTGATATCGCAGAGCGTATTGAAGAACTAACCGGTCAGGAAGTCGATCGCCGAAAGATCATTCTCGACAATCCACTCAAGGAGCTAGGGACATTTGAAGTCCCGATCAAGCTCTTGCCCGACGTGACAGCCCGGTTGACCGTGGTTGTCGAGCCCGAGAAAGAGGAGGAGCTCCTGGAGAGCGTCCGTGAGGCTCTGGAAGAGGAAGGTATCCTCGTCAGCACCGAGGAAGCTCTTGGGGAGGAAGAAGAGGCACTCGTTGATGACGCGGGAAGTTGAAGTAGCTTGTTTGGCGCTGCGGCCCTTGCGCGGCGCGGAACTCGCTGATCACGACTGCGTCATAAGCTTCAAAGAAAGTGAATAGCAGTGATGCTTCGTAGGGGCTCCTTGAGCGTCTTCGAAGCCTGGGTTTTGCCAGATCGACAGTGAGCTCGTGGTGGGCCGGCTGGATCCTTGCCCACGCGAAAGGGGGGGGGCCGCCACTTTGGTGGCGGGATCTCGTATTGACCATGCGTCGTAGTTTAGGCCTAGAAACGAGTGAACAATGAGAGAAATAGAGCGCGATGACGTCGTTGAGATGGCTGCTCGGACCCAATGTGCGCTGTGCAAAATACCATACGGACGTCACGGCGTCCGGGTTTTGGGCCGGCGCAGCGGTGCGTGGGTGATCGCCGTCACGTGTGCCCACTGTGAGACGGAAGGCCTCATGGTCGCGACCGTGGACGAAGGTGAAAGAGGCATCGTCAGTATCGACCAGGAGACTGATGCCAGACCGAAGATCATGTACGATGTCACCTACGACGAGTGGTTGGCCTTCCAGAAGCAGCCGCGCATCAGCCATGATGATGTGTTAGATACGCATACATTCCTCAAGGATTTTAAAGGCGATTTTGCGCAGCTATTTGGGGGGGAGACGAACACTGAGGACAAGGTAAGGTGAGATATCCTGCCTCGAACGCCAAGGCCAGGGCATTGAGTGCTCTGGCCGTTGCATTTTTAGTGACCTTCGTTCTCGGTCTTACTGTCGGCTACCACGCCTCCTCCGCCCCCACCCGCCCCACGCCTCGATCGTCAAACTTGTCCGGCAGATCCACTGATGCCATGCGGTTGGACGGGCGGGTTGTCAGCATCCTGACAGGTGAGCCGATTGCCGGCGCCAAAATCGAAGCCGGCGGTCTGATCACCAAGACGGACGCTGCCGGCCGTTTTCACCTGCGCCTGCCAAGGGGTGTCTACGACGTCCACGCCGCAGCCCCCAGTTACATCGGCATGACGTTGTTGGCACAACGGTCACAGGCCGACAGAGAGCCCTTGCTGTTGTTAGAGATGGTGCCGGCGCGACCCACTGAGGCCGAGGCAGCCATCATCGATCAGAAGCTTCTCCCGCGCCGCGCGACCACTGGTCCGACGCTTCAGTCTCTGCGACCGTCCCTCGATTTCCAGATGGACATCGAGGTGTCGCCGCGCACAATCCGTGTTCTCATGCCTGAGGGCACCATCGTCACGATGGACACCGACCAGTACCTGCGCGGTGTTGTCCCGGTGGAGATTGGCCCTCATCGCCCGTTGGAAGCGCTGAAAGCCCAGGCGGTCGCGGCCCGTTCCTACGCGGCCACGCGTTGCCTGCCGGAGTCAGCCGGCGATCCCGCCAAGTGCGAACCGGGGTTGGACGCAAATGTCGACACCACGGTTCGCACGCAGGTCTACGATCCTGTCCGCCGGTACGACACTACGGATGAGGCGGTATCTGCTACGCACGGTGTTGTGCCGCGACATGCTGGCCGGCTTATCGAAGCTCTCTTCTTCGCCCATTCTGACGGACGAACCCGCAGCAGCGAGGACGTCTTCGCCGCTGCCCGACCCTACTTGCGTAGTGTCGCCGATCCGGCACCATTCGACTTCATGCATGGCCACGGTGTCGGCATGTCCCAACAGGGCGCGGTGGTCCTGGCTGACTGGGGCGCCACCTTTTATGAAATCCTGCATTATTTCTACAGGGGTGTCACAGTTGCCCCGCCACAACCGCCGGTGCTGAGCGAGCCATCCGTTTCTCCCGACACCCCGGACAGCCGAACCCCCGTTCGTTTCGAGGTCACCTACGCCGATCCCGAGGGCGACCCGCCGGCTGCCGCCGATGTCTACATCAATGGCCGGGCGCACCCTATGAAGTTGACGGCCGGCGATCCTTCGACAAGCTCAGGACAGCGCTTGCGAACAGGCGCGCAGTTCGCCTACACGACCACGCTCCAGGCCGGCACCTACACGTATGACTTCCACTTCAGCGATGGCGCCACGGAGCCGGTGTCGGCTGACGGTGGAGCATTGAATGTGACGCCGGCGACTGGTCCGACACCTACCTCCACACCGCCCACCGACCTGACGCGGGACGGCCAGTGGCGCCACAGCAGCCGGCTGGATTGGCTCGACGGCCAGCTCGATGGCCTGAAGATCACCGAGGGCACCGATGCCTCGCTGGTTCTGGGCGACGATGCGCAGGTTGCGACGTATACCTCGGCGGTGTTGGAAGCCGACTTCCCATTCATCGCCGTCGGTGCCAACTGGCAAGCCGAGCTCCCAAAGGGCACGACGCTGGACATCCGGGTCCAGACCAGCGTGGACGGCACTACGTGGTCAGAGTGGGCTTCGTTGCCGGCGGGAGATGGCGGGCGCTGGCTGCCTCTCGATGACCCTTCGACAAGCTCAGGACAGCGCTGGTCCGAACTGGCATTCGTGAGGGGGCGGCTCCTGCGCTTTCGCGTCACACTCACCAGCCCCGATCCGAAAACGCTGAAGCCTCAACTGGACGGCCTCACGCTGACGTACATCGATGCACCGGCCGGCCCACCCATCCAGCCATCCAGCCATCCAGCCATCCAGCCATTATCCCACACCGAACCCCAAATCATCACCCGTGACGAGTGGTGTACCAACTGCCGCAATCCAACCAACTGGCCTCCCGAGTACGAGACGCCAACCAAGTTCATCATCCATCACACGGTGTCACCCAACGATCAGGACGGCTACCAGGCGGTGCGTGCCATATACGCCTATCATGCCAACACCCGGGGCTGGGACGACATCGGCTACAATTTCCTGATCGACAATCAGGGTCGCGTGTTCGAGGGGCGCTACGGTGGTGCGACTGACGATGGCAAGACCGTGGTGGGCGGTCATGCCCTGCAGTACAACTACGGCAGCATTGGCATTGCGCTCATAGGGACCTACTCCGAGGTGGAGCCGCCGGCGGCGACCCTGGATACGCTGGTGGATCTCCTGATCACCAAGGGCCTGGAGTACGACATCGGCCCGTACGACGAGGGCCCGCTGGCCGGCACTGACTTCGACTACGGCATGTTGGGCCACCGCGACGTCTTGCCGGGTCACACGGTCTGCCCGGGCCAGGCAGCGTATGACCTGTTGCCCGACATTCGCGCTCGCATGGATGCCGGCATGGCCGAGCATACCGGTGAGGAAACCCCAACGCCCACGGTGACGCCATCGCCCACCGCGACCCTGCCACCAGGCTGCAGCCAGACGATCACCAATGGTGGGTTCGAAATCGACAGCGATTCCAATGACGAGCCTGATAATTGGGAGATGGATGGTGCCATCTGGACCACGTTTGCAATACATTCCGGCCAACGCGCGGTTTTCCTCGGGCTCACCGACAATGCTGGCGATGCCGAATCAACCGCCGAGGTCTCGCAATCGGTTTTGCTGCCGGCCGATGCGGAGCAGACACAGCTGACGTTTTGGTACTACACCTCGTCGCAAGACGCCGAGGGCGACGCTCAGTACGTTGAACTTCGGAATGAGTCTGATGAGACAATGGCGGTCGTGTGGACGCCGCCGGAGCCGAACGCTGGTGAATGGCGTGAGGCAACGGTAGATCTGAGTCCGTACGCAGGTGCCACGGTGCAGCTGGTGTTTGGTGTGACGAACGATGGTGACAATGACGGCAAGACCTACATGCGAATCGACGACGTCTCGCTGATCGCGTGCGGAGTTGGCGGCGAAGTGACACCGACGCCGATCGCTTCGGGAACACCCACCGTGACTCTCACGCCGACGTTCACCCCCACCCCCACAACGACTCCCAGTCCGACACCAGTGCCGCCCACTCCGACACCGGGTCCAACGGCGACGCCCAGCCCGACGCCGGCCAACTGGGTGTGCGGAGATCTGGTAAACAACCCGAGTTTCGAGGATGGCCAGGCATTCTGGACCATCCCAATGACCGACTATCCCGGCCGGATCACGAGTGAGCGTGCACACACGGGCGATCGTTCTGTACTGGTCGGTATCCTTGACCCAGAGGAGGATGTTCTGAGCTTCTCGTCGGTGTGGCAGGATCTGTTCGTGCGAGCCAATGCCGAGAGCGTAACATTGTCCTACTGGTATTACCCCGTCTCGCTAGACCCCGAGGATCGACAGATCGTCGAGGTTCGAGAGCCCGATAACGAAAACCGCAATCGGTTGCAGGGTTTTGCGGGTGATACCTCGAACGAGCAGAAGTGGTTGTTCGGTCAGTTTGATCTGACGGAGCACTATCCCGGGAAGAAGATCCGGCTCTACTTCGATGCGTTCAATCGCAATCAAGACGCTCATCCCGGCGGCGTCACGGCGATGTACGTGGACGACGTGTCGCTGAAAGTATGCGGGCCCCCCGTCGGACCTGAGCGGGCCTACCTGCCTCTTATTCTGCACTGATTCGTTGCCTTCCTGGCGAAGGATTTTGGGCTTTTTATGCTACTTATCTTAGAATGTAAGCTCATAGGTTGCCAGGTTGCGAACCGATCATACATCTACCCAGGCCTGCCTTCTGAACTCTCACGGGTGAGAGGTAAACCTGCCCTCAGAATAAAACGGTCTTCGTCAGCATTCTGATGAAGAGCGCCCTGTTCGCTCGGGCCCAGCCATCTTAGCCTATCCTGTATCCCCCCTGTGCAGGAATTCGGCGATGACCGAGCTAACATAACATGCCTTCATGTCTTGAGTGCCCTTAACCTGCCCTCATATGAAACCAGAAAAACCGGGTTTTTGGCTGTGATCTGGTTTCATGTAATCGATTGTGTGAGGAGAATACCACAGGGGGATTAAGGAATGGACAACCTACACGGTCCATCCAGCCTTCTCTACCGGTGGCTTCTGAGGCTGCGCTACGTGCCGCCCGTCCTGTTCCTTCTCCTTAGCCTCGTGTACGAAGCCATCGAACACCTCTCGCCGTGGACTGTGAGGCTGCACTTGTCTACCCCGCTCCGGACCTTCCTGTTGGAGGTTCTACTCTTCGGTGTGCTTGGGCCGGCCACGGTGTGGCTCATCCTTACCTGGGTCGCGCGACGGGTGCGGGAGAGAGACGAGGCCGAAGCTCACCTGTACTCCCTGTATCAGCTCAGCCGTCAGGCGATGTTGGCTACGGAAACAGAGGAGCTAGTGGACATCGCTCTGCGCGTGCCCGAGCAGGTGGTAGACCCCGTGGGGACCGCCGTCATCGTGCAGGAACACCCCGACGGACCCTGGATGTTGGCCGGCACCCACGGCTTTCGGACCGAGCAGCGGGAGGCGCTGGAGACCTATCTGATGCCCGCCGGTGCCTGGGTACGCTGCAGTCAGTGCGAGATCCGGGATTGCACCGCGCTCCGGAACTGTCCCTTGCTATCTGTACTGCCCGAAGACCTTGAGCCAACAGTGGCCTCCGTGGTTTGCCTGCCCCTCTCCGTTGAGCGTCCGCCCCACGCTATGCTCAACATATACTTCCCTGAGGATGGGGGCCTCACCCCCGCCACGCGCCAGGTGCTGGAGTCAATGACCTCCGAGCTGGCCGTGGCTATTGATCGTGCTCGCCTGCGGGCACGAGCCCTCCATATGACCTACCACATGGACCAGATCGTACGCCAGCAGCCAGGCCAGTCCCCCGGCTTGCAGAACATCCTGGCGAACATCGCCACAGCTCTCCGGGCTGAAGCAGGCGTCGTGTTTCTGGCATCGCAGGAGAATGGAGAGTCCGCCCCGATCCCGATCGCAGCCTGGCCTGGAGGGGAGATTCATCCTGACCTCACGCTACCAGCCTGCCAGGCGTTTCACGAGGGCGGCATCGTGGCGACCTCTGAGCTCAGGGAAAGAGGATCGGTGCTGGCCGTTCCCCTGGTGGCTGAAGGCCTGATCATGGGAACCCTGGCGCTGGCTGGCAAGCCCCCCTTCATGAGGTCCGAGGAGACTCTCCTCAGCCTCGCCGCCGGCATGATAGCCGTGATGATGCGCAACCATCAGCTCTACGCCGAACTGGAGAGTCAGGCCATCCTGGAAGAGCGCAGCCGGCTGGCCCGCGAAGTACACGACGGTCTGGCGCAGTCCCTGGGCTCCCTCAACTTTAAGATCCAGGAGATAGATCGTTTGCTGGCCCGCGAGCAGTGGGAGGCTGCCCGGCAGACTCTGCGGGAGTCGCGAGAGACGATTCTGGACCTGTACGCTGAGGTGCGACTGAGAATCCAAGGGCTCCGTTGGTCTCTCGAGGAGGGCCAGGGGTTGGCTGAGTGCCTTGACCAGTGCGTGGCAACTTTCGCCAATCGAACCGGCCTGGAGGTCTCTCTGAGCGTCGACGGCGAGGTGAACATCTCCCCTCAGGCGGAGGTCCAGCTTCTGCGCGTTGCCCAGGAGGCTTTGACCAACGTCTATAGACATGCCCAGGCCCGACGTGTTTGGGTGCGCCTGTCGGCCTGTCCTGCCGGTATCACTCTTGAGGTGGAGGACGATGGAGTGGGGCTGCCCGCAGAGTATGGGGAAGGTGAACTGCCGCCTGAAGCGGCTGGCCACTTTGGTCTGCACATCATCCGTGAGCGGGTGGAGGTGCTGGGCGGACGAATGTCCCTGCAAAGGCTTCCCAGCCAGGGTACGAAGCTGCAGGTAACGGTCCCTCCGCCTGACATCTCGTTTCAACCAGAAGAGGTCAATGAGCTGGACCTGTACGGGTCAGACGGATTTTGGACTGCCGGCGCTCACGCATTGCCGCAGAAATGGTAGTACTGTGCGGGCAGACGCAATAGGTGCAGCCTCGTCGAGGCTGCAACCATCACACATCCATCCGCCATCCGGCCCTGAGCCCGTATCTCC
>JBHIAO010000026.1:0-25515 GCA_046758565.1 Anaerolineae bacterium | reverse complement strand
GATGCGGGCTGCTCCCGGGTGACGATTTCGTTGCTTCGCAGGATATCCGCCAATTGGCCGGCGGGGCTGCCAGGTGGGCCGACGACCACAATGTCGATGGGCCGATTCGCTTCGGCATGGATTTCGCCAACATCCACTTGGCGGAGGATGCTCCACAGATTACCTAGTTGCAGGCTTTGCATGTTTTTTCTTTTTGTCTTACGGGTAATCGGACAGATACTTCACGAATGTCAACACTGCAATTAACGATACATGAGATCGTGCGCGAAGTCAACTTTTCGGCGCGAAGGAATTTTCTCCTCAATTCGCAAGATGAGTCTATGCCTTGACCGTCCTTTGCCGTCGGTGTAGAATCTCTCTTGATTGGGAGGTGTTGGATACGTAGCTAAAAAGACTCCCACTTCAGAAACACAAGGAAGGGCGTTGCAAGAACAACTTGCGGCCATTGAGGAAGCGGCCGGCTCTTGGAGTGACGAAGATCATCCAGAGTTGTACACGGATGAAGACATTGACCACTGGCTCACTGAGCTGCGGCGGTCTTGGTACGAACATCTAGCCGATGATGTTTGAGTATGATGTGATCGTTGTCGGCGCCGGCCATGCCGGCTGTGAGGCGGCCCTGGCTGCGGCGCGTATGGGAGCGCGGACGCTGCTGTTGACCATGAACCTGGACCTGGTAGCCCAGATGCCGTGCAATCCGGGCGTGGGTGGGCCGGCCAAGGGGCATCTGCTGCGCGAAATCGATGCCCTGGGTGGCGAAATGGCCCGCAATTTGGATCGCACCTTCATCCAAATTAGGATGTTGAATACCAGCAAAGGGCCGGCGGTCCGGGCGCCGCGCGTCCAGGCAGACAAACGGCTGTATTCCCTGGCCATGAAAAATACGCTGGAGACCACAGAGAACCTGGACCTTCACCAGGCGATGGTCGAAGGGTTGCTCGTCAAGGGGAATCGAGTGGTCGGGGTGCAGACCAGGTGGGGCGACCAGTATCGGAGCTGCTGTGTCATCATGACGACCGGGACGTTTCTGCGGGGTCGTGTCATGCAGGGCCAACGGTCCCACGCCGCCGGCCGGGTCGGCGAGGCATCGTCCACACAACTGGCGACTTCGTTGAATGGGCTCGGGTTTCGGCTGGGCCGGCACCAGACCCACACACCGCCGCGAATCGACGCGCGAACCATCGATTTCAGCCAGACCGCGCCGCAGTTTGGCAGTCCCGAACCGCTGTATATCAGCTTTACCTCCCCGCCTGAGGACGTCTATCGGTTGCCGTTCAACCCGGTCTATCCGATTGAGTGGCAGAGCGATTGGCGTGAGCAATTGCCGTGCTATGTGGTGCACACCAATGCGCAGAGCCACCAGATCATTCGCGAGAATCTGGAACGCTCCCCGGTCATCATGGGTGAACTGGACGGCCCTGCACCACGCTATTGCCCATCCATCGAGGAGAAGATCGTCCGCTTCGAGCACGTGGAGCGGCACCAACTGTTCCTGGAGCCCGAGGGTTTTGCCACGACCGAGGTGTACGTCCAGGGTCTGTACACTGCATTACCTCAGGATGTGCAATTGCAGGTGTTGCACACCATTCCTGCGCTGCGCCAGGCGCGGATCGTGCGTTCTGGCTACGGTGTGGACTATGACTATGCGCCGGCCCGCCAATTGCAGCCCTGGCTGGAGACGAAGATGATCGAAGGGCTGTTCCACGCCGGCCAGATCAACGGGACGTCGGGCTACGAGGAGGCGGCAGCCCAGGGCCTGATGGCCGGCATCAACGCCGCGCTGATCGTGGCTGGTCGAGAGCCGCTGGTGCTGCGCCGTGATCAGGCCTACATTGGTGTGCTCATCGACGATCTGGTGACCAAAGACATCGATGAACCGTATCGGATGCTGACGTCGCGCTGTGAGTATCGTCTGCTGCTCCGGCAAGACAACGCCGACCTGCGCCTGACACCGATTGGCTACCAGGCCGGCCTTGTCCCGTACGAACGCTATCAAGATGTGGTTGAAAAGCAGACGGGGATCGAGAAAGAGCTGGCTCGTCTCGGAGATACATGGCTGAAGCCGAGTGATGTCAACGACTTACTGGTCAGTCGAGGCTTGGTTCCATTGGACGATGGCGTGAACGCTCTTGAATATCTGCGCCGGCCAGAGATCAGGTACGAGTTGGTCGAGACGCTGGCGCCGCGAAACCCGGGCCGGCTATCTCCCGAAGTTGCCGAGCAGGTTGAGATCGAGGCCAAGTATGCGGGGTATATTGCGAAGCAGCGCCGGCAGGTCGATCGGATGCGCCGGCTGGAGGAGGAGCGGATCCCCAATGACTTCGACTATCGTGCGGTAACGGGACTGCGTGCCGAGGCGGTTGAGCAACTGACTGCAGTGCAACCTATCACGGTTGGTCAAGCCAGCCGCCTGCCTGGTGTCACGCCGGCTGATATCTCTTTACTCCTGGTTCATCTCAAATTGGGTATTGGATATTAGATATTCGATTCCCCTCTTCCAATACCTAATACCTACTACCCAATATCCAATATCCAATCCACAGTCTCCTTCCGTAGTGCACGAAAACCACTAGATATGGATGCCCATTCCCCCTCGCTATCCTAGATGTAGTATGTTGACAGAATCTAGCGTCAACGTTATAATCCGTTCAGGTAAACACCAGAGAGGTTAGCTGCTGGAACTAATACAAGGTTGAAATAGGCGATCTCCTGAGACTAAGGCTTTGGCCGTCATGCGTATCTGGCATCTTGGCCGTGTCTTATGATTCTTGGAAGGAGGATTCCGATGATGAACCGCCTCTCACTGAAAGCTCTTATAGTCGTTCTATTGCTGGTGCCCCTGCTTCTCATGGCTACGCCGTCGGCTGCGGCGCCGGGCTTGGGGCCTATGCATGCCACTGTTCACGTGGTGCAGCCGGGTGAGACCCTTTACTCCATCGCGCGTGCATATGGTGTCGGCGTCTATGCTCTTGCACGCGCAAACCACCTGGTCAACCCCAACCTGATTTACGCCGGCCAACGTCTGGCGATTCCAGGTGGCTATGGGTACGCACCACCACCGTATGTGCCCCAGCCTGGCGCCTACGTCTATGTTGTTCAGCCGGGAGACACTGCGTACTCCATTGCCGTCCGGCACGGGACAACTGTGTGGGTTCTGGCACGGGCCAACAACCTGGCCAATCCCAACTGGATCTATGCCGGCCAGAGATTGGTGATTCCCGGGGGACAGCCTGGCCATGGGCAATACCCGATGCCCAAACCCCACCCAACGATCGTGAAGAAGATCGTGGTTATTGAGAAGGGGCCAAAGCCGAAACCCGCAGTGTGCAACGACAATACAAAGATCACCTTCCCAGGCGACGGCGAGACGCTGAATGGTCCGGGAACTTTCTCCATCGAGGGGACGGCTTCAATTGAAGACTTCCAGTTCTACAAGCTGGAACTTGGGGTCGGCGAAGCGCCAATTGAGTTCTTCAGCATCGATGAGGTCAAGACGCAACCTGTTGTTAACGGTATCCTGTTGCGTGACTGGAATACGGGTGCTTTGCCCGAGGGGATATACACCCTGCGCTTGACCGTGGTTGACAACCGTGGCCAATTCCCGCCGCCGTGTGACGTTGTGGTGCGCATCGATCACCCCGAAGGCGTTGACCCATAAGACCAAGCTGACTCCCGAGTGCCCGAGCCCGTGGAGATGGGAAGATAGCGCAATGCGTTGTCTTTCCATCTCCGTATACCTGAACATGTTCAGATGCTGAGTCTGAAACAGCCTTTCAAACGACCGATCGCCCTGGTTTTCCTCACGGTGGTTTCCCTGGGACTGACAACATCTCGTGTATTGGCTGATCCGGTTGTTCATACGGTGCAGAACGGCGATACGCTGCATAGCCTGGCGCAGCGCTATGGGACAACCGTCGAAACGATTCTGCGAGCGAATGCCTTACGCAATCCGTCGCTGATCTACCGTGGTCAGCCACTCATAATTCCGGCCAGCAATGGCGAGGCGACGGCGTATCAATCCGTGTCTTCGCCAGCCGCTCAAGCGGCTTACACAGTTCAACCGGGGGACACGCTCATCGGGATTGCGCTGCGCTTCGGAACGACGGTTCGAGAGTTGGCTGAGGTCAACCATCTGGGTCGGCAGACATTGCTCTTCGCCGGCCAGCGGCTGAAATTACCCAACGCGGCTCTCGGTGTCGCCGGTGGGCCTATCCCACCTGGCCTGAAACGAATCGAGGTCGATGTATCCGAGCAGCGGATGCGGGTGTACGAAGCGAATCAGCTCATTTGGGATTGGCCGGCTTCTACCGGCTTGCCTGGTCGCCCGACGCGCTACGGCCGCTTTCAAGTGCTAGACAAGATCCCGATGGCCTACTCGCGGCCGTGGCAACTATGGATGCCGCACTGGCTAGGGATCTACTGGGCCGGCGCTTCGGAAAATGGAATTCACAGTCTGCCCATCATCAATGGCCAGAAACTGTGGGCTGGCTATCTGGGCTCAAGAATCTCTTACGGCTGTGTCGTCATCGGCACTGAGGAAGGCGAGAAGCTCTTCAACTGGGCAGACGTCGGCACAGCAGTGGAGATTCGCGAGTAATCGTCGGAGGTGCGCGCGCGTTTTCAAAAGGCGGGGACGATCGTTCCCGCCTTTTGATGTCTGGCGTGGAGTCTCAGAAGTAGGTCGGGTTTGCCGGCCGACTTGGAAAGGTGGCTGGCAAACCCGACCTACGGGATGGTGCTAGTATTTTGGCATGTCCTGGAGGGCCTGGAAGGCCGGCCGATACTGCAACGGGTCTTCAATGTTGCACGGATTGTTGCGTGTGACCAGCGAGTAGAAACGAGTTTCCTGGCATACGTCCCTCGCACCAGGGCAGCCGGCCTCACTTGGGACAGCGCCAAAGTCCAGGTTAAAAAGGATCATGGCCTTCATCCAGGGCCAGTGCTGATGGGCGTACCGATATGCCCGCACCAGGTAGTCGCGCTGTTGCTCCAGGGTGACCTTTTGCCACAGACGCCCGTCCGCTTCCCAGGCCGCGTAGCAGGCCGGTCCAGGGTCAGTTAACCACCCAACTTCCATGGCCCACATTCCCCGGTCGCCATCGCCGAAGTTCTCCATGATAGCCCGCTGCTGTTCCGCCCGCCGAAACGTCAGACCATTGATGCCTGGGTCGCCGGGGTCCTGCTCGGGCGGACGACCAAACCCGTGGGGGTTGGTCCCCAGCATGTCGAAGTAACCTTTCGCTCCGGCCTGGTACATGCGTTCAATGTACCATAGGTCCTCCAGGACATGTGGCATAAACCTGTCGCCGGCCGGCCCAGTGGTCGCCATGCCGGCGGACACGACGACGGCGTCTGGACTACCGCGTTTGATGGCTGGATAGGCAGCCTGTATAATCTGAGCGTAGCGACCAGGGTCTGGGGGGCGGCCGCCCCACTCGATCGACAGATTGGGTTCGTTCCAGATCTCATATGCGCCGATCACGCCATCGCCTCGGGCCGCCAGCGCCTCCAGGAAATCCGCCCAGCGCTCCAACTCGTCGGGGCGCACTGGTCCGGTAGCTGTGGTGCCGGGTTCACGGGCCCAGGCCGGTGGTCGGTCCACGCGGGCCAGGAGATGAACGTTGTAGCGCCGGCCGGCCCGGATGATATCGTCAACCACGGCCCATTGCCGCGGACCGTCCTTCGTCGGTTCGACGCTGGCCCATGGCACGAACACCTGCGCCCAGGTGAAGCCAAGCCTTCGGACGAGCGGGAGATGCTGCACATCGGCAACGACGGTGCCGTATTTGAGCTCGGTGCCTACGGAGGGTCCGAACATATTCCCGGCGACCAGCGGTAGGTAAGTGAGATAGTCAGCTTGTTCGTTCTGGAGATACGACAAGTGGGCTGATAGAGCGCTTTCGAATGTAGCGGTTCGATAGGCGCTGGTGCCGCCCGGTGCGCTGAGGGCGACGGCCATCCAGAGGCTGAGGGTCAGTGCGATGCGCCAAACGTATTCCATAGCCGGCATTTTACCAAAGACGGCCCTGATCCGCAAGTGGAACATGGCTGGCCCATCAGGCGTCTTCGAATTGAGAAGCGGTGTACAGGTGCTCAGCCTTCAAAGGAGGCGATATTCGTGAAACGACATCTGTGGCTTGTAGGGGGCATTGTGTTTGCGGCGGTGATTGGATGCGGAGCGCCGCCGGCGCAGACGCCCGTGGCGCAACCCACCAGAACGCCGATGATCACGGTGCCCGAGGAAGCCGTGGAACTCGTCCAAGCGGCTCGAGAAGCGCTGGCAGCGCGCTTGAATCAGATTGATGAGGCTATCGATTTGATCGATTTGGAGCCGGCCGAGTGGCCGACGGCTGCCTTGGGGTGTCCCCAGCCTGGTATGATGTATGCTCAGGTGATTACTCCGGGCTACATCGTTCGTTTGAAGACGGATGACAACGTTTACGAGGTGCATGTCAGCAAGAGTGGCCACGTTGTTTTCTGTGATGCAGAGGAGGAGTCGACAAGGATGGTAGTGCCTGAGGCAGCAAAGCCGGCCGTGATGGCTGCAAGACGCGACCTTGCGTCGCGCGCGAACGTTGAAGTTGAAGCCGTTCAGGTTGTCGAGTTCGAGGCTGTGGAGTGGTCGGACAGCAGTCTCGGGTGTCCGGAGCCTGGCAAAATGTACCTGCAGGTCATCACGCCCGGGTATCGTGTGGTGCTGCAGGCGGCAGGCCAGACCTATGAGTATCATACGAGTCGAGGAAACAGGGCGGTTTTGTGTCAGAAAGGTTCATCATCCCAAAAGCAGCGCCTCCTTGAGATGCGAGATGTGGTCGAGCGGGCGCGGGACGACCTGGCTCAGAGATTGGGGATCGAACCGGCGGCGATTTCGGTTGCTGCGGCGGTTCCGGTGTCGGAGTTGGATCAGCCGGCCGTGTGCCCGGAGGCTAACCAGTTGGCCGCACCAGGCGTCGAGTATCAACTCGTGTTGCAGGCTGAGGGGATGACGTATATCTATCGCGGTCGGGGTGAAACCGTGGTTCTCTGCGCGCAATGACAACGTGATGCGCGATACGTGATGCGTAATCCCGGATCGCGTATCCCGTATCCCGGATCACGCATCCCGGATCACGATTACCTCCTGCTCGCTGGCATCCACTGTGACGGCAGTATCTTCTGCCTCTTCTTCTTCTCGCTCTTCCACCGTGACCGCCGGCGCGTCCTCTTCCGTAGTTGCCGGCTGCAGCGGCAGTGGTTCCAGCAGTTTTTCGTATGCATAACTACCGATGACACGGATCGATGCCAGCACCGGTGCGGCCAGAAAGATCCCGAGGATGCCGGCGATGCTGGCGCCAGCCAGAATGCCGATCAGCACCACGACTGGGTGGAGATGGACACTGCCACCGATAATCCGTGGCACTAGCACGGTGTTTTCGACTTGCTGAATCACGACGTACAGCAGTAACACAACGAGTGTGAACCATGCCGCTGGGATTGCATAGTGCGTCGAGCCCTGAAAGAATGCAATCAACACAGCCGGAATTGCGGCGAGAGCGGGACCCAGATTGGGGATCAACTCCAGCACGCCGGCCAGAATGCCCAGGAGCAAGGCATTTGGCACGCCCAAGAGAAAAAGGCCCAGCCAGGTCACAAATCCTACGACGGTGCATAGCACCAGTTGACCGCGGAAGAAGTCCCGCCAGACGTGGTTGATGTCGCGCGCCAGGGCAAGAGTTTCGTCCCGGTAAGGTGGTGGAACCAGGTTTTCCAGGTAGTTGACGACGATGTGGCTATCTCGGACAAGATAGAATGATAGAACAAGGGTCAGGAACAGACCCAGCAATGTGGATGCGAACCCAGAGGCGAAGCTCAGGAAGAAGTTGATTGACCAAGATGCGGCCGAGGTTGAGAGGTCTTGCAGATCCTGAATGATCTGATCATACGCCGGCGCCAGATCGAAGGTGAACCCGAACACGGAGATCACGCTATCTTGGCGGTAGGCCTGGACACGCGCGATAATGGTCGTGATGACATTCTGGATCAGGCCGCGGTCGATGGCACGGGCCTCTTCCAGCATATTCGGTGCGAAGATAGCCGGCACTGTAAGGAGCAAGGCCAACAGCCCCAGATAGACCAACGCCGTAGCTGCTGTTCGGCCCATGGGGCTGTTGCGCTGAATCCGATCTACCAGTGGGCTAATGATATATGCCAGGATGAGCACCAGACCTACGAGAGGCAGTAGGCTCCGCAGTCGGTAGAGTGTCAGAGTGGCGAGTATGGTGCCGGCGGTAAGTACCCAAAACCTGGCGGCCGTACTCCAGCGCGTTGACATCATTGTCTCCTACATCAGCAACGGGGTAGTGAGTCCATCAAACCAGCTGACGGTGAAAAACCAACTGGTTTCGTATGTGTGGTGCGGGATACGCGATCCGGGATACGGGATACGCGCATCCCGCATCTCGTATCACGCATCACGCATCGCGTCCAGGTGGCACCGATCATTCAGTTGAATGAGTTGTAGCTCCCGATTCGTTCCTTGCACGAGACTGATAGCGGTGTTATTCAACACGAAGTGACTGATGTAGTCCAGAGAGAGATGAAGGACGTCAGCGATAATCACTTTGATAGGAATATCGTGCGACACGACCAAAACGCGATCTCCGTCGTGTTGCGCGACGATCTCTAGCCAGGCGTCGAGGACCCGTTGCTGAACAGCCAGGCAGTGCTCGCCGCCGGGCATCTGTGTCAGACCTGGGCGCGTGAGCCACGTGTAAAACGAAATCCCGAATCGCTGCTGGATTTCCGCTTCCGTCAGACCTTCCCAATACCCATGATCGATCTCCGCCAGGCCCTGAACGGTCCTCACCGGCAACTGGTGGACTGCGGCAACAGCGTCTGCGGTCATGCGAGCGCGTCGTTGCGGACTGCAGTACACTGCATCCAGTGCTTCATGTCTTAACACGTCAGCCAGGGCCTCCGCCTGCCGGCGCCCCAGTGCCGACAGAGGTGGATCCTGCTTGCCCTGGATACGCCCGGTCACATTCCAGGTGGACTGGCCGTGACGAACTAGATAGACAGTGATCAAGGGTCTGCCCTCCAGTGTCAAGTTGGAATCAAACTCACATCTTAACTTGCGTAACGTCGTACAACCCTGGCACTGCTAGCACTTGCTCGAGGACTGGGTCCGGAATGGGCTCGTCAAGGCCGAGCACCATCATGGCGCGGCCGCGAGGAACGACGCGGCCAACTTGCATAAAGGCGATGTTGATGTCGCCGCGGCCAAGGATAGTACCGACCTGGCCGATCATACCGGGTCGATCTTCATTATAACATACCAGCAGATAACCATCAGGAACAAGGTCGATCCAGTACTCATCGACACGGACAACATGGGGCATGCCACGCATGACGGTGCCGGCAATGGATCTTTCTTGACCGTTCGCCGTAACCTCAAGGGTAATAACATTAGCGAACGGCTCGGCACCCGAGTGCTTTTCCTCAATGAGTGAGAGCCCCCGCGTTTTGGCGATGACGTGCGCGTTGACTAGGTTTACGCGCTCTTCAATGATCGACTCCAGCAGCCCCTTGACAACTGCAGCCTTGATCGGTGTTGTATCAACCTGTGCCAATTCACCGCTGTATACGATGCGAACCCGTTCGATACGGCGGCCCGGGGCGATCTGCGTGTAGAATCGCCCCAGGCGTTGAGCCAGGTCGAAGTACGGCACTAGCGCATCCAGGGTCTCGGCAGACACGATGGGGGCGTTCACCGCGTGCTTGGGCAGCCGGCCTTCCAATACCGTGATGACTTGTTCCGCGATATCGAGCGCAACGCCGGCCTGCGCTTCTTCCGTCGAGCCCCCCAGATGTGGCGTCACGATCACCTTGGGATGGTGCAGCAGTGGGTGGTCGGCCGGCGGGGGTTCCTGGCTGAAGACGTCTAGGGCAGCGCCGGCGATCTTCCCTTCGTCCAGAGCCTTGAGGAGCGCTTCTTCGTCGATCAGTCCACCGCGGGCGCAGTTGATCAGCCGGGCGGAGGGCTTCATCATCGCCAGCGTTTCCTCGTTGATCATGTTTCGCGTATCGGGCGTGAGGGGTGTGTGCAGCGTGATGAAGTCGGCCTTTTGCAGCAGGCTGGGTAGGTCCATGAACTGGACGTCGTAGCGCGCCGCGTGATCGGCGGACACGTATGGGTCATAGGCGATGATCTTCATCTCCAGACCCTGGGCTCGCTTGGCCACCTCTGTTCCAATCCGGCCCAGCCCAATAATGCCTAGAACCTTGTTTCGTACCTCCACGCCGACGAACTTCTTGCGTTCCCACCGGCCCTGCCGCAGCGACCCATCGGCCTGGGGCACCTGGCGCGCCACGGCTAGCATCAGTGCAATCGCTTGCTCGGCCGCGGCGATGGTATTCGCCGTCGGCGAATTTACGACGATGATGCCTCGCCGCGTGGCGGCATCGATATCGATATTGTCGGTTCCGACGCCGGCTCGGCCAATGACCTGCAAATCCTTGCTCGCAGCGTCGATCACAGCAGACGTCACCCGGGTCCCGCTCCGAACAACCATGGCACTGTAGTTACCGATGATGTCGATGAGCGCTGCCTCGTTCAGGCCTGTCTTCACATCGACGGTGGCATGTTGCTGGAGCAACTCGATGCCCGCAGTGCCAAGTGGGTCACACACAAGAACTCGGGGTGGGATTTCGGATTTCGGATTTCGGATTTCGGAATTCGCGTTTTCGTTAGTCATTCGTCAGCCCCCAATGATTCTTGCCTATGTCTCGCGTTCGTTGACTGACGATCTGTCCGGTTCATTCTGGAGTTCGTTGTCAAGATGCTATCCCAGTTCCTCGCGTATGGCCGCCAGCGCGTTGTCGATATCGGCCTCATTGACGTCTCCCAGATGTCCGATACGGAAGATTCGACCCTTCAGGGGACCCTGGCCGCCGGCCAGAACCACGCGGTGTCGCTGCTCGAGCCTGCGCCGCAGCCCGTCGATGTCCAGGCGCTGTCCTGAGCCTGTCGAAGGGCCGCCCGGTGCTCGAATAGCGGTCACCGTGTTCGACGCATGCTGCGGGTCGGCCAGCAATTCCAGGCCCAACTCCCGAACACCTTGGCGCGTATACTCGGCTACCCGCTGATGCCGTGCCCATATGTTCTCCAGACCCTCCTGGTGCATCAGGCGCAGGGCCGCGGCGAGGCCGTAGAAGAGGTTCACGGCCGGCGTCCATGGCGTCTGGTTCGCTGGTAGCTTGTTCCTGGCAGGGGTCAGATCGAAGTAGAACCGCGGCATTGTCGATTGTTCATGAGCTGCCCACGCGGCATAGCTGAAGGTAATGAAGGCCAGACCAGGTGGGATCATCCAACCCTTCTGGGAGCCGGTGACCAAAACGTCGATGTTCCAGTCATCAGTTTCCAGTTCAATGCAGCCGGCCGAGCTAATGGCATCGACCAGCAGCAGGGGGGGGGCGTAGCCGCTGGCCCTTCGACTCCGCTCAGGGCGGGCCTTCACTGCGGCTGCAATCTCCTTCAGCGGGTTGGTTACGCCGGTGGATGTTTCGTTGTGGGTCACGAGCACAGCCTTGACGTCTGGGTGCTGTGCCAGTGCAGAGCCAATGGCGTCTGGGTCAGCGGCCGTGCCCCATTCGTAGTCCAGCGGGATGATCTCGGCCCCGTAGGTCCTGGCAATGGTGCGGAACCGCTCACCGAAGTTCCCGATGGACACAGACAGCACCTTGTCGCCGGGCGACAGCGTGTTGACGACCGCCGTCTCCATACCGCCCGTGCCGGATGCTGTCAGCACGAATACGTCGTTCTCGGTGCGCAGCATCTCCTTCAGCCCGTCTACAACTTCACCGTGGATTTCGCTGAATGCATGGCTCCGATGACCGATCATCGGTTGAGCCAGAGCCTCACGCACCTCTGCGGGAAGCCGTGTCGGTCCCGGAATACGAAGATTCAGATCGTCAGGTATGTTGCGCATGTGGGTCCTCGGATACCTCCTTTTACACCAGAAAGGCAGAAGGCGGCACTGTTGATGCCGCCCCCTCGCTGCTTTCGCCTTTTCTGGCCTGCCACTCAACGTAGAGCGGCTGGTATCGTAATGTCCTAGCGTCGGCCGCGGCCCCTACCGCGGCCGCGACCGCCGCCAGGGCGATCCATTTCCCGTGCAGTTTCCAGGGTCCAGCCCTCCAGAACTGCCTGGCGGGATAGACGAATCTTGCCTTCACGGTCAATGTCGGTGATCATCACCAGCACTTCATCCCCCACCCGTACGACGTCTTCCACGCTCTTCACGTGGTGGTCGCTGAGCTGTGAGATGTGGACCATGCCGTCAGTCCCCGGCAAGATCTCCACGAATGCGCCGAAATCCGTCGTGCGGACGACTTTCCCCTTGTAGATCTTGCCCTGTTCCGGTTCCTCGGTCAGGCTGCGAATACGTTCAACGGCAGCCTGAGCGGCTGGGCCTTCCGTCGCGGCGATGAACACCGTCCCATCATCCTCGATGTCGATTCTGGTATCTGTCTCCTCGGTGATGGCCCGGATTGTCTTGCCGCCTGGTCCGATGATCTTGCCGATTTTATCGGGATCGATCTTGATGGTGGTGATGCGTGGGGCGTAGGGACTCATCTCTGCCCGCGGTTCGGCAATGACTTCGGCCATCTTGTCCAGGATGAACAGTCGGGCCTCCCGGGCCTGCTCCAGGGCTTGAGCCAGGATCTCGTAGGTGATACCCTTGATCTTGATGTCCATTTGCAGGGCGGTGATGCCGTCTCGCGTGCCGGCCACCTTGAAGTCCATGTCGCCCAGGTGATCCTCCATGCCCTGGATGTCGGTCAGAATCTTGTAGCGTCCTATGTCTGGCTCGGTTACCAGGCCCATGGCGATGCCGCTGACAGGCTTCTTGATGGGCACGCCGGCATCCATCAGCGCCAGCGTGCTGGCGCATACGCTGGCCATCGACGTGGAACCATTGGAGCTCAACACTTCCGACACAACGCGGATGGTATACGGGAAATCCTCCTCATCAGGGATCATCGAGCGCAGGGCGGTCTCTACCAGGGCGCCATGCCCGATCTCCCGGCGCTTTGGACCGCGCAGGAACCACGTCTCACCGGTGCTGAACGGCGGAAAATTGTAGTGGTGAATGTAGCGCTTGAATTCCTCGGGTCGCAGGGTGTCAAGGCGCTGCTCTTCACTAACCGTCCCTAATGTTGCAATGCTAAGTACCTGCGTCTCGCCGCGCGTAAAGAGGCCCGACCCGTGAGCTCGGGGTGACAGTCCTACCTCGCTGGAGATGGCGCGGATATCTTTGGGCCCGCGCATGTCTGGGCGTGCGCCGCGCTCCAGGATGGCTTCCCGCACCTCTGCCTTGAGCAATTCGTCAAACGCTGTCTTGACATCGTCAGACGTGAAGACACCCTCGGAGATGTCTACGCCTTCGTCTTCAACACCAAGGGCCTCGACCAACTCGCTGCACAGTGCGTCGAGGGCAGTGCCGCGTTCCTCTTTCGTGGTCGTTTCTTCGAAGGTCTGACGGAGCCGGCCACCCAACCGCTCAGCCAGTGCCGCCTGCACTTCGTCCTTGCTTTCGACGGGCGGGACCTCACGCTTGGGCTTCCCGACCTCCTGGGCCATCTGCGTCTGAAGTGCGATGATCGGCTGCATGGCTTCGTGACCGAGCCGGATGGCTTCAATCATCTTGTCCTCGGGGACCTCGTTGGCGCCGCATTCCACCATCAGGATCGCATCGGCAGTACCAGCGACGCGCAGGTCGAGCCGACTCTGCTGCAACTCGTTGGCCGTTGGATTGATGATGAACTGATCGCCGATCAACCCGACGCGGACGGCGCCCACCGGCTCCGGGAGTGGGATGTCGGAGATCATGAGGGCTGCCGATGTGCCGATGAGCGCCGGGATGTCGAGAAAGTTCTCGCTATCAGAAGAAAGGGTGGTGATGATGATCTGCGTCTCGTAGGTCCAACCTTCAGGGAACAGAGGGCGCAGTGGTCGATCGATTAGTCGATCAATGAGGATCGCGGCTTCAGAGGGACGGCCTTCGCGGCGGAAGAAACTGCCCGGGATGCGGCCGGCGGCGTAGAGACGCTCCTCTAGATCGACCGAGAGTGGCAAGAAGCCAATGCCTTCGCGCGGCTCCTTTGAAGCCGTCGCCGTTGCCAGGATGACAGTGTCGCCGAGTTGAACGGTGACAGCGCCGCCGGCTTGGCCAGCCAGTTTGCCGGTCTCCAGGATAAACTCCTTGCCGGCGATGGTGGTGGTATAACGATGTATCTTCGCGTTAGTCGACGGGCTCTCTTCCAAACCCTTGTCGACCACGCCGTGTCCTAGCGTCTCTTCTGAGCTTGTCAAAGGGCCCATCGAAGAGCTGTCAGTAGTAGTTTCCATAAACCTGATAAACCTCCAAACTTGATGACGAAACAATCATACACCAACCGAGTCTTCGACACAGTGCGACCAACATGATCGCTACACGAGTTCAGCCGCTGCACTGGTCTGCGTTTGGAGGTCAGGGACTGGAAGCTGAATCCCACGCACTCTGTGGTAGCAACCGCACGTGGGTGAGACCCAATCTCCAATTCCTGTGCCTCCAAACTCAGAGTCTGGCCGGCTGACGGCACCTCTGGATGCTCGCCTAGACGATATTGCTGGGCTGAAACGAAAGAGTAGACAGGTTTTCGTACCACCCCTCTACTCATGCGTGTCAGCTCAGGTTATCCACGCAGGCCGAGTCGTTTGATGACGTCTCGGTAGCGCTCCGGCGCTGTCCTATTGAGGTAGTTTAGCTGCCTGCGCCGTTGTCCCACGAGCTTCAGTAGGCCACGGCGCGAATGATGATCATGCTTGTGTGCGCGCAAGTGCTCAATGAGATAATTGATGCGCTCGGTAAGAAGCGCGATCTGCACCTCCGGTGAGCCTGTGTCATCAGGGTGTCTCTTGAAGTTCTCTATGATTGCTTCCTTTTGTGTTTTGTTCAGGGACATGTGTCCACACCTCCCAATATGGCGACTCTGCCCACCTTGTCCTCGGTTGACAGGCAAATTATATCATAGCTGCTCATGCAGGGCAAATATCCATATGAACAGCTACTACGGTGTCACAATGACGGCCGCTGTCGATGTCGCCAGAGGGGTGAGAGTGACTGTTGGTGTTAAGGTTGTGGTGGGCAGTGGTTCTTCCGAAGTCGCAGTGTCCGTCGCGGTTGGCGTCGCCGTCGCGGTCTGCGCTGCCGGTGTGGCTGTCGGCGTGTCCATTGGTGCCGACGTGACCGATGGTGTAGCTGATGGCGTCAGTGTCTCCGTTGGCGCCGGCGTGGCTGATGCGGTGACGGAGGCCGTCGGCGTGTCGGTTGGTGCTGGCGTAACGGATGGTGTGACCGATGCCGTCGGTGTCTCGGTAGGTGCTGGAGTCGTCGGCGATGGCGTCAGGGATGGAGTGACTGACGATGTCGGCGTCACCTGGGTGGGGGACGCCGTAATGGATGGTGACGATGTGACGCTCATCGTAGGCGTGACCGTGATGGTCCACGTAGGCGTAGGCGATCTCGTCACGCTAGGTGTCCACGTCATGGTCGGGGTGCGCGAGGGGGTGAGCGTGCTGGTTGCCGTGGGCTCTGGCGACGGCGTAACGCTGGGTGTGGGTGTTTCCGTAGGTTCAGGGCTCGGCGTCGGCGTGTCCGGTGTCGGGACAGGCGCCGGACTCGGCGTTGGCGAAGGTGGCGTCGGTATTGCGGGTCTAGCGACGAGCAGGGCAAAGCCCAGGCAGTAGCCGGGAACCGTCAGAAGCGTGATGGCCAGCAAGATGCGGTACAAGCGCCGGCGGCTGGCCGGCTGTCGTCCATACCCGTCGCTCGGGATGAATGACACGGATGACAATCTCTCCAGGTCGTATTGATCACAGGCGAGTTAGGGTCTCAACGAGTGCCTCGCGCACGGCGTGGAGGTAGTAGAGCTCCAGCCGGCCAGCCCAGACAATCTTGGCGGCGCCTTTCTGGCTCCACGCAGCTCTTTCCAGTATCTGCCAGGATTCCTGTATCTGTGCATGAGTTAGCGTCTCGATCTGAGCATCTAACTCACGGAGTTGGCTGCGCAAATAGCGGCGGGCGGCATCGCGCCCCAGGCTATCCAGGGCGATGTCGTCCAGGTAACTGCTTTGGAAGTTAGTGTTTGGTAGGGCGCGTGCCATCCAAGAGACTCCTTGATGTCGCTGTGGGGACGTTGTTGAGAGATGAAATGTTCCGTGCCTTTTTCGACGCAATCATAGCACCAGTGGCGACCGGTGTCAATCTTACCCACAGGCCAAAGGCTCCGTGCCAGCGGCTTGACGGTGCATTCCCGGTTGTGAAACGTGAAACGTGAGGACATCGCTCGCACTCGACGTTTCACGTTTCACGCATCACGTTTTACGAGTCCGCTGCTCTGTGAACCTTACCACACCGGAAGTGCGTTTCTGCAAACGAGATTCTTGACCCACTCCGGTGGCTATGGTATACTGGATTTGCTACAGTTCTACACGAAGGAGTGTTTTGATGCCAGTCATGTCAGCCGTCGTCAAGATGAGTTCGAACCTGGCCTGTCGATCACGACCGTCGAAGTTCCGCAGATTGCCCCCACGAAGTTATCGCAGTGCCTGTTTGAGGAGGGTGTATTCGCAACCGCCATCGGTTACCCGGTCGTGCCGCTGGGCCAGGCCCACATCCGCGTGATGATCTCCGCTGCTCACGAGCGCAACGACCTGGATTTTGGGCTGGGGAAGTTCGCAAGAGTCGGAAAGGAACTGGGTGTGATCTATGGAAGAGTACCGTTGGGAAGAGTTTCTGCGCCGTCTCGGCAAGCGTGGGGAGCCGGCCGATTTCAAGGCGTTCATGGCGGACCATGACGCGAGAGCTCCATCCATAGACCCGCAGATGTGGGCGGCCATGTACCCTATGATTGTCGCCGACAATGTGGGCAAGACGATGCTGGCGGCAGCCCTGCAGTTGCCGGCTGCCGAGGCAGAGCGCACGCTGGATCAGATTGCCGGGGTATTGCCGCGGGCGCGGTTTAGGAAGAGACTGAATAAAGAACTCACCAGACAACAACGCGAGTGGCATCAGACGGCGATTCGTGTGATACGCCATCAGGTGGTCCTGGGCACCGCTGCTTTGGTGGCCACCTTTCGTGCATACATTCGCGGTGACTACGACCTCGGACAAGATCCCAATAACTTGATTCGCGAAGCTAACCGGCTGGTCGATCAGGATCCGGACCGAGCGTTGGAACTCGTTGGTCAGGCCGGCGCCCTCGCTCTGCGGGGAAAAGAGCTGTGGGATCGCTGGTCGGAGGAGGCCAAGCCACCGGTGGCCAGTTGGACACTGGTCCTGTATGGCGTCATCGATCATTTTGCTCATTACGAAGACATCTATCCTCTGGCTGCCATAGAGAATGAGCGACCACGGTGGGCGGACACGCTGCGTGCCCTGGAAGGGAAACCGAAGCCTGAAGCTGATGAGGAAGAGGACGTCGAAACCGTCGGTCTGGAGTACCTTGATAGCCTGTTTGACGATCTGGAGCCATTCCTGTATGCTGATGGGCCGCCGACCGCACAGGAGCTAGCTACGCTTCCGCGAGCGCCAGAAGAATACGTTGACTTCCTGATACACAGCGTGAGAAAATGGGACACTTGGGACCTCTCTGAACCGAGTACTGAACTGCTCTTGACGAACATGATCGCGATTCTGGGTGAGTTTCGCGCTGAAGAGGCTGTCGATGCTTTCATCGATATTGTGGCTAACACCATAGGTGATGAGCTTTTCGGGATGGCTGAGGCAGCGAGTAACGCGCTAGCCATCATCGGAGAGCCGGCGCTGGGGCCGATGCTCGACTTCGTGCGGTATTCAGATAACGACGCAGCGCGTGTGGAATTGGCCCTTCCACTGGCCCAGGTAGGACGCGGTGATCCGCAAGCTTACGAAACGCTGGTGCAGTTTTTCGAGGAGGTTGATTGGGAGGTAGACGAATGGGAGACAGGCAAAGCCAACGTTGCCTACGCCCTTGGGCAACTGGGTGACCAGCGAGCTGTGCAAGTGCTGCGAGCGGCGTTGAGCGATCCTGCGGCTGACGACTACGACAGGGAATTGATTGAGACAGCACTTGACGATCTGGGAGCCCAATCAGGATGAAGGACACCTGCACTACACGCAATGCCGATAATCCCGACGAGATGGGTAACATTTACCTTAAGACCCGCTTAGCAAGGCTGCTCGCACCACGAGGCCCGTCTGGTGCAATCCAGGCGGGCTTTTTCGCGCATAACATGGAACTATTACGCCTCAAGTGACATTATTATTAGCGTGACAATGTTTTCGCAGTGGCGTACCTCCCGCCTTTTGGTCGTTTTGGCCCTGTTCATAGGGTTGTTGGGTGTGTTGCGTTTCGTAATTGGTGGAGGTCGTTCGCTGGAAGAACCGGTGCTGACACCACAAGCAGAAACGGCAAGAGATACGCCTAACTTGGATGTGACAATCGTACAGGCCACGATTGTCGCGCTCGCCAGTACTCTGACGGCGTTGCCGATGGCACCGACGCTGACTTCAACGCCTGCGGTGACAAGTACGATGACACCAATACCTTTGCCTACCACGCCGGCCACGGCTGGCGTACAACCCACATTAGCAGAGATACCGCACGTGTTTCCCCTGATCCCAGCCGATGCGGCCAGTTATGCACGCGCGCATCACGACTACCCGGCCACCGACATGTTTGCTCCTGAAGGTACGGAGTTCGTGGCCGTGACGAATGGTGTGGTTGAGGAAGTTAGCCGAATAGACGTCTGGAGTTCTACCAATGATGGGCTTTGCACGCGGGGAGGGCTCTCTGTGAGCTTGGTGGGTGACGACGGCGTGCGCTACTACGGTTCCCACCTGGCTGCCGTAGCGCCAGGGATCGAGTCAGGCACGCGCGTGGTAGCCGGCCAACTCCTTGGCTATATTGGCAGCAGTGGGAATGCTCGGGGTGTGTTGCCTCATCTCCACTTCGGCATTTCGCGGCCAACGGGTCCAAACGATTGCGGCGTCCGTCGTGGAGAGGCCTGGCCATACGAGTATCTGGAAAAATGGAGGGCCGGGGAAAACGTCGTTCCGATTTTGCCTGAATAGGATGCACGCCACCTTCCAGTATTTGGTTCGCGGAGTGAGAGGTATCTGATTATGCGCCGAGTTCTTACCATACTCCTTGTTGTTGCACTTTTGCCCCTGTTGGTGTTCGCAGGATTGTGGTGGAAAGGATTCGTTCGCATGCCCTGGGAGGCGACACCGACCACCACCGTAGAAAAGGGGCCTGATTCGGAACAGCGTTCACTTGAAAACGAGCTCAAGGCTGCACTCGAGACGGTAGATTCGCTGCAGAAAACGGCAACCGCTATTGCGGAGGCCTCCGCAGCGGTCCCCTCCGCAACCGATACTGCACCTGTCTCGAGCACATCAGCTCCACCGGTCATACCGACACCAACTCAGGCTCTCGCGCCGGCTGTTGTACCCCCGGCGACTGCCACATCAATCACTGCCGGGGGAACCGTAGCGCCAACGCCTGCAGTGGTCACGATGGTCCCGGCCTCTGCGACAGCATCGTCAGAGCCGGCCTGTAGCCAGGATAGCCAGGGAAATCCTGTGTGCTATCCCGCCAGCAACGTGATTGATGGCGAGACAGCCACCGCCTGGCGCGAATCTCTGTTGAAGAACCCCTGGATAGAGGTTGAGCTTGATCAGGCGATGTTGGTCACTCAGATCGCTATTGTAGGAGGGTATGCCAAGATCGACCCCTTCGACGGAAGCGATCGATGGCGGCAGAATTATCGGCCCCGACGTGTGAGAGTGTACCTTGACGACATGGAAGAAGGGGTGCATGAACTGTCAGATGTTCGTGAATGGCAGGAGATCGAGGTACAGGCGCTGCCGGCCCGGAGGGTGCGGCTAGTCATCATCGACAGCTACCCACCCCTCGAGGGCGCCCGTCCATACGTGGCGATTTCGGAGATCAACGTAATCGGGTATCAACCATGAAGATGACGTGTGTGAGCCAAGATCACAGGGATTTCCTCATCCGCTGTACGGCGTTCCTTGCAGGCATTCTGCTGTTGACCGGATGCAATATCCTGATCCCTCAGGGCGAGGGAGCCGGCGGCACAGCCCTGCCAGCAGGGCCTCAAGTACAACCGGCAAGGATGGTCCTACCGGACCCTGCACGGCATAACTCGGTTGTGATCTCCGGTCAGATTGCCCCTGTCGAACCCGGTCTCCCTTTTTCCATCGGAACATCTGTCGAGGGGCGACCACTTCTCACCTACAGATTTGGAGTAGGTTCGGTATTTGTTGCCCTGATAGGTGGAATTCACGGCGGCTATGAGGCGAACACAGTGACGCTTGCCGGTCGATTCATGGAGTTGTTGGCTGAGTCGCCTGAGATAATTCCATCGGATGTATCGGTGTTCATCATCCCGGCAATGAACCCGGATGGCCTCAGGAAACCAGGGCCGAAGGGGCGAGTGAACGCTAGCCAAGTGGACCTGAATCGCAATTGGGGATGCAATTGGGTCGAGGACGCTGCTGCCTACCGAGGAGTGCCATTTACGACAGGTTCCTCGGCATTCTCCGAACCAGAGACGCGGGCCGCGCGAGATTTTCTCCTGCACAACGACTTCAAGATTGCAGTGTTCTATCACAGTCGTGGCGCGGTTATCTTTCACGGCGAATGTGGGGGGACCGGTCAATCTCTCGAAGTAGCTGAAAGTGTCAGTAGAGCAACAGGCTATCGCGTTGTAGACTCTGCGGAGTATCCCACCACGCGAGCGCTCCCTGGTTCAATTACCGGCGAGGCCGCTGATTACCTTGACAGCCAGGGGGTGGCGGCGATTGATGTGGAATTGAGCGGTCGTGATGATGCCGGCATTGATTGGCAGGCGAACTATCAGGGGTTACTTGCAATCATGGATTACGCGGTCAGGGTCTATGCCACACCAGAGCTTTCCGATGGGTGACGAGCGCACGGCTAGCGACGACAACGACAGCAGCTACTCCCACGACTTTTGCGACGAAGCAGTCCCCAAAGCAGCCTGGAGATTGCTTCGTTTCATTCGCAATGACATCCCGACGAGCTTTGGGAACGCCCTGGGGGGTCGCCAGTGCGTTTGCCTTTTTACCTCACCTGGATTAGAATATTTGTGCTAATTTCTCGGGTTCGTAGTAACGACTTCAGTCGTTTTTGCCCCTCAATCAGCGACTGAAGTCGCCACTACTGGTGAAAGAAGGTCATCATGGCCAAGCAACGCGTCCAATTCGTCTGCCAGGAGTGCGGCCACGCCACGCCTAAGTGGGTTGGGCGGTGCCCGGACTGTGGCGAGTGGAACACGATGGAGCAGGTGGTCACAGAGACGTCACGCTCCGCGCGCCGGCGGCCTGCGGCACCGCGCAGCACCCCCCAACGCCTGACTGACGTGTCCGCCGATCACTTCCAGCGGCTGCCCGTGTCGATCGTGGAGTTCAGCCGGGTGTTGGGTGGCGGCGTCGTGCCAGGTTCGATGGTCCTCATCGGCGGGGATCCGGGCATTGGCAAGTCCACGCTCTTGCTGCAGGTATCGGCGCAGATGGCGGCGAATGGCCGGCCTGTCCTCTACGTCTCCGGCGAGGAGTCGCCGCAGCAGATCCGCATGCGTGCCGATCGCCTGAGCCTGACCGCGGACGATCTGTTTCTCCTGGCCGAGACGAATCTGGATCGGGTCATGGAGCACGTCTACGACCTTCACCCGCATGCGGTGGTCATCGATTCCATCCAGACGGTGTACACCGATGACCTGGATTCGACGGCCGGCAGCATCACCCAGGTGCGGGAGTGCGCCAGCCGGCTGATGGAGTTGGCCAAGAGCGAGGGAGTGCCGGTATTTGTCGTCGGTCATGTGACCAAGGAGGGCAACATCGCCGGCCCGCGTGTGCTGGAGCACATTGTGGATGCGGTGCTGTACCTGGAGGGTGAGCGGTTCCACTCGTACCGGCTGCTGCGCGGGGTCAAGAATCGCTTCGGCTCGACCAATGAGGTGGGGGTGTTCGAGATGACCCGGCACGGGTTGGTGGAAGTCACGAATCCGTCGGAGGCGTTCCTGGCTGAGCGCCTGACGGCGGTGCCCGGCTCGACGGTGGCGGTGACGCTGGAGGGCACGCGCCCGCTGCTGGTGGAGGTTCAGGCCCTCACCGGCCCCACCAGCTTCAGCACACCGCGCCGCACCGCCAACGGCGTGGACTTCAACCGGCTGCTGCTGTTAACAGCCGTCCTCTCCAAGCGGGTGGGCCTGCCGCTGGGCGACCAGGATGTGTTCGTCAACATCGTAGGTGGCCTCAAGATCGCTGAGCCGGCAGCCGACCTGAGCATCGCCACGGCTATCGCATCGAGCCAGCAGGGCATCCCCGTGGCGTCGGACCTAGCCATCATCGGGGAGATTGGGCTGAGTGGCGAGCTGCGCAGCGTGACCCAGGTGGAGAAGCGCATCAACGAGGCCGGCAAGCTTGGTTTCAAACGCGTTCTCCTGTCTCGCTCCCACCGCAACGGCGACGGTCACTCGGATGTGCAGCTCATCCCGGCTCGCACCCTCGGCGAGGCGCTGGATGTCGCGTTGGCTACGTAGATCTTGAGGTGTGCCCTTACTTCGTCTGCTATCCGCTACCACTCGTCGGGCCGCGGTCCACGCCGGTACTTCTTGGTCTCACTCCGCCGTCTCTTCTCTCGTAGCCGGCGTTCTTTGGCTGCCCTGGATAGCCTAGTAGCCTTCCGCTTCTTCACGGGCTGCAGCGCCTTCTCCATCAAGCGTCTGAAACGCTCGATGGCCAGCTCACGGTTCTGCTTCTGGCTGCGCGTGGCCTGCGAGGTCACGCGTAGCACACCCGCGCTGTCAATGCGGTTCGACAGCCGGCGCATCACTTGTTCGCGCTGCGCGTCGGTCAGGCTGGGCGAATTGGCCACGTCGAACAGCAACTCAACACGGGTTTCCGCCTTGTTCACGTGCTGCCCGCCCGGCCCGCTGCTCCGCGAAAAGCGAAACGACAGCTCCGACAGGGGAATAGAAACCGTCTCGGAAATGTGAATCATCGCCTGAGAAAGCGAAACTGCGGGAACTTCGGGGGAACTAAACGGAACTACAGAGGACTTACGAGGACCTAGTTTCTCTTTTAGTTCCCCTTTAGTTCCCCGAAGTTCCCCTTAGTTCCTCATTAGTTCATGGATTATACCCCGACGCTGCCAGCAACGCAAGAGACCCTGCCGCGTTTGCCAACGTCGGAACTTTCTAGTAAACTCTATCCGGAGAAACGAGAGGAATAACATGACACAGTTGTTGCTGATACGGCACGCGGTGAACGACTGGGTAGGGGCCAACCGGCTGGCCGGCTGGACGCCAGGGGTGCATCTGAATGATGAAGGCCGGTGGCAGGCTGAGGCATTGGCTCAGCGCCTGGCCAGGGCGAAGCTGACGGCTATTTATTCGAGCCCGCTGGAACGCACCATGGAAACGGCCGAGATCGTCGCGCGACCGCACGGCCTGCCGGTTCGCATTCGCGAGGGCATCGGCGAGGCGCGCTACGGTGAGTGGACCGGTCAGAAGCTGGAGGATCTATCCAAGACTGACCTGTGGCAGGTCGTGCAGTTCCATCCCAGCGGCGCTCGCTTCCCAGGCGGCGAGGCTCTGCGCGAGATGCAAGCTCGCGCCGTGGCTGAGATCGACGCCATCTGCGCCGATCATCCCGAAGATATGGTTGCCATCATGTCCCATTCCGACGTCATCAAAGCGATCATCGCCCACTATGTCGGCATGCACCTGGATCTGTTCCAGCGCCTGGCTGTCAGTCCGGCTTCACTGAGTATCCTGGTTTTCGGCAAGATGGGACCGCGGCTCGTCCGCTTGAACGACACGAGCCACATCCCAGAAGCGGACGGTCACAAACAGAAGAAGCCAGCGCGCACTGACCACTTGTCGCCGGAAGATTATCTGTAGGATGTGAACGAATATGCCTGACCTCGTCTTCAATTTGGACCCAGTCAGCTTTATCACGGTTGGAACGATCGGGCCACCGGGAGAGCGTACCTTCTACTTGCAGGCGAGTCAGGGAAGCACGGTTGTCTCCCTGATCATTGAAAAGGAACAAGCTCGCGCTATAGCTGAAAGTTTGGATCAACTTCTGGAAGGCCTGAAGGAACGCTATCCGGAACAACCAGGACAGATTCAGGAAGTCGACTACGACATGGCATTGTTGCAGCCAGTGAGTGGACTGTGGCGCGTCGGGCAGATGGGACTCGGTTATGACCAAGAATCTGACATGATTGTGCTGATTGCTCAGCAGTTGGTCTTCGAAGAGGATGAGCCGAAAGAGCCTGAGGCGGTGCGGTTCACCGGGACACGCGAACAGATGCAGGCGTTGAGTGAGCATGCCGCCTGGATTGTGGCGCAGGGCCGGCCGACATGCCCATTATGTGGGAATCCCATCGATACGGAGGGGCACTTCTGCCCGCCCAGTAATGGCCACCGGCAGCCGATGGAGTTGTAGACAGCATTTGGTGATGAAGGACGAGGCAGTAAGGCACGATGCCAGCCGGCAGATGTCGGTTGACCAGGTACTGGATCTCTTGACCCATGGTGCGATTCAGACCGAGGGCCTGCTCCCCTGGAGTTCTAACTACACCTTCCTGGCAACTGTTTCCCACAATGGGGCTCGCAGCCTCGCCGTCTACAAGCCTAGGCGTGGGGAACGACCACTGTGGGACTTCCCCAAGGGTACGCTCTACTTGCGAGAGGTCGCAACGTATGTCGTCAGCCAGACCTTAGGGTGGTTCTACGTGCCGCCGACGGTCCTGCGCCACGGTCCTAATGGTGTAGGGTCGGTGCAGCTCTACGTCGACGCGGAGCCCGAAGAACACTACTTCACGCTCCAGGACAAGTATATCGACGATTTCCGTTACGTGGCCGCTCTTGACTACGTGATCAACAATGCCGACCGCAAGAGTGGTCACTGTCTGTTGGGAACCGACGGGCGAATCTGGGCCGTGGATCACGGTGTGACCTTCCACACGCTTCCTAAGCTGCGCACCGTGATTTGGGAATTCGCCGGCCAACCCATTCCAAAGGGCATTCTCGACGACCTGCAACAATTTGTGGACCGTCTTGCCGCCGGAGATCCCGTTTATGCCACCCTGATGCGTTTGCTGGCCGATAACGAGCTCAACGCCTTGCGACAGCGTGTGAGAGACCTACTTCAGAGTCGCATCTTCCCGTATCCTGATCCAAACCGCCGGCATATGCCGTGGCCACCAGTCTGACGACGAAGGACGAACGTAACTGCTCAGGCTGCCCGCTTATGGGCAGTTAAAACTGCACCAACGGTTGCGAAGTCGCCCCTTCGACAGGCTCAGGGCAGGCTCTTCGGCGACTCATTTCCATCCAGCGGAGGCCGACTTCGCAGCCGTAGGCGCCGTTTCAACCGCCAGCAGCAGGGGGCTCTA
>JBHIAO010000025.1:0-25660 GCA_046758565.1 Anaerolineae bacterium | reverse complement strand
TGAGTATGGCAAAGCTACCAGAGTTCAAGACCGTGGACGAAGAAGTCGAATTTTGGGAAACCCACGATTCGGCCGATTACTGGGACGAGATGGAGGAGGTCAATTTCGAAGTTGACCTTCATCAGAATCTCCTTCACCCGAGGTTAGTTGTCTTAACTCAGCAGCCCGATCACTGCCCTCGTTGCGGGCGCGATCTGGAAAACGTACACATTGAGTACGTCGCGTGGAGCAACGACCATCTCCTCATCATCCGTGACGTGCCGGCGCTGCGCTGCGGTAACGGTCATGAGTATCTCTTGGAAGAGACGCTCGACGAGATCGAGGACTTACTGGGCCTCGAAAAGAGCCGTCGCATTGAGCCAGCGGAGACCATCCAGGTGCCCGTGTTCAGCTTGAAAAAGACCGCATAGAGTACCGAGAAGCAGCCTGGACTGTCCCTATCCCTGCCAGGGCTGGCTTATTGACCTCAGGTGAGAACAAAATTGACGACCCCAGGCACCGAATCCCAGTTCGAAGATACCACCATCGAGCGCCTGAAGGCTCTGGGGTATGAATACCAGCCGGCCTCCCTCCTCAACCGTGACCTCAAATCCGTCGTGCTGGCCGACCGCCTGCGGACGCACCTGGCGCGGCGCTACACTCCCGCCTGCCGGCCAAAGCCCTGGACGAAGCCGTGGCCGCCGCCCGCAACCCCGCCGGCGTCACCCTGGACCAGCGCAAGAAGATAAAAACGATGCCTCCCAACCCAAGCAGCATTCGTCCTCCCCGTGCTTCACTGGCAGAGGCATTACGAAGTGCCCCTCTCGACTCGGACTTTGACCTAGCCACTTGGAACCGGGAATGGGCAGCCATTGAAGCAGAAATAAAGGCGATTCCGACGAGACCGATGCCGAACTGGCTGCCGAATTGCAGATATCGTTGCGTCGCCGTGGCCGGCAACTTGCGACGGTGGATGCACTGATCGCAACGGTAGCCTTACGTTACGATCTGACTCTGCTGACGGCAGACCAAGACTTCCACGCGGTGCCTCATCTTCAATACGAAAATTGGCTGGTCAATTAGCGCACAGCCGATTTCTGCCCGTTCTATACCTTGACCAACCCCCGCAACCCCGACGGCGTGACCCTGGCCCAGCGCAAATTGAAGACTTCCCACGTGTACCTGTGCTCCTCCTCCGCCGATGCTGTCATTGGCGCGGCCTGGACGATCGATCTGGGGTGGACGGCGCGTTAAGAACCACATGCGAGGCGGTCGGGAAACCCGCTTGACAGCAGCCGTATAGTAGTTTATAATAGAACTACGAGTTCGTTATCAAACTACTAACAAGAGGCTCATGGATCTGCTGACAGATTTGATGGCGATCGGCTTTACAGAGTACGAGGCCAAGGTGTATCTCACGCTGTTGCGCGAGAATCCGGCCACTGGCTACCAACTTGGCAAGAAGGCCGGCGTGCCGCGCTCAATGGTCTACGAAGCATTGGGCCGCCTGGAGGCACGAGGAGCAGTGCTCAAATCGACGGAGGCCAAAGCAACTCTGTATCGTCCACTGCCGCCGGATGCGCTGCTGGACCGCTATCAAGACAAGCACCGTCGCCTGATGCACAGCTTGCGGGATGGTCTGCGCCGGCTTTACACGGCCGAGGATGAGGCTCATCTGTGGACCACCACCGGGCGTGAGGCGGTGCTTGCGTATGCCGGCCGTATGATCCAGGAGGCGCAATCCGAGATCATGCTCGTGCTTGCAGATCCCGACCTGGAGATGCTTCGCGAGGAGATCGTTCTGGCGTGCGACAGAGGCGTGATGGTGAACGCCCTGCTGACGGGCGAGGGTGAGCTGAACTGCGGCCAGGTGGCGCGGCACCCGCCGCTGGAGAGTGAGCTCCACGAACTGACAGATAGTCTGATAGTCGTCGCCGATGGGCACGAGGTGCTAATCGCCAGCACGGATCTGGACATGACAGCCACCATCACACGCAACCCCAATCTCGTGCTCATTGCTCACCAGTTCGTGTGGATGGAGCTGTTCGCGCAGCGTATTTTCGCCCGACTCGGCCCCGATCTGTTGGCCCCGCTGGACCCCGAAGATCGGCGGGTTTTCGAGGGGTTCTCACCAGTGACCAGAAAAGAGGATGGCTGACGTGACTGCATCGCTATTAGAGACTTTCATAGCTGCCACAGTTACAATGCTGGCGACAGGCCTCGGGGGACTGCCCTTCGTGTTTGTCCGCAACTTTCCAGAGCATCTGGCACGTCTGGGATGGGCCGTGGCCGGCGGGATGATGCTCTCCGCATCGGTGTTCAACCTGATCATTCCAGGGGTTCAGCGCGGCGGGATCACCAGTGTCGCCATCGGCATCCTGGTGGGCACCTTGCTGTTCGGCCTGGCCTCGGAACGGTTGGATAATCACGACTTCCATGTGGGGGGGCTCTCGGATGCCGGCGGCAAGCGTGTCATCTTAGTGTTGGTCACGATGTTCATCCATAGCTTCCCAGAAGGGCTGGCGGTCGGTGTGGCTTATGGCTCTGGCGAGGTCGGCCTGGGACTGCTGATGGCCATTGCCATCTCTATTCACAACATTCCCGAAGGGGTGGCGATATCACTGCCTCTGCGCGCCGAGGGCGTCAGTGATTGGAAGTGTGTGGGTTGGTCGATCTTTTCCAGCCTGCCACAGCCGATAGCAGCGGTGCCGGCCTACCTGGCCGTGGTCGCCTTCCGGCCTGTTCTACCCTTCGCTTTCGGGTTGGCGGCTGGCGCGATGATTTTCCTGGTCATGAGCGAAATGATCCCCGAAAGCCGAGCCAGTGCGACACAGCGTCTCTCAAGCGCCACGGCCGGCATGAGTGGGTTCCTGCTGATGATGATGCTGCAAAACGTCTTGGTTGCGTAAGGCACAGAGGAGCCAGAGGGTACGAAGAGGAGCCAGAAGAGCCAAAGGAGCCAGAAGGGCCAGAGGGGAATCCCATTTGGCCCCTCTGGCCCCTCTGGCCCCTCTGGCCCTCTTTAGTTCCCCTTAGTTCCTCTTAGTTCCCCGAAGTTCCCCTTTCTAATCGTCAGTTGATCCACCTCCAACCACTGCCGGCCAGGTGCATCAAGCCGTCCGTAGCCGAAGCGCCCCCACGGTGTGACCATGGCGTACTGGTTGTCGAGCCACATGACGAAGCCTAGCGGCCCGCGGGGCGATGTGGCACAGCGGAGTATCGACTGTCCATCCACGCTGAAGTGCGCCGTCTCCGTTCCCCACTCGATCACATACGTGTGCCAGGTCGTCATGTCTACGTTCACCAGCGCCTCGCACACGCCGATGGCGCGCTGCCCAACTGGCCACAGGGCGCGATACAGCCACTGGATGTTCATCAGCGGTACTGCGAGGGGCGTGGTCGGCGCCAGTAGGAGGAAAGACCATCGCATGGCGTCGATCGTGGCCGCCTTCCACCCGTAACCCGGTGTGTCTAGATCCAGTTTCATGTTGGACGGGGGTGAGGCGTAGAAAAACCAGATGGCGCGGGGCAGCGTGGGTAGCCGTGCCCCAGTCATCCCTTCGACAGGCTCAGGACACTGCACGAACGGATCGTTCCAGAAGCCAAAGCCGGCCGTGCCACTCAGCGTGCCGGCCGGGTGCGAGAAGCGCGCCTGCACGGTCATCGTCAGAGGTGGTCGCCACAGAAAACGACGACGGGGCAAGCCCTGGTAGTCGTCGATCTGGGCATTGGTGTACTGGCGCGATGAGGTGTCCGTGTTGACGAAGCGGAGGGTGCTGCCCGTCGGTTCCAGCGCCCCGTTCCCCACGACAAAGCGCTGCCACCGCGTGCCGAGATCGGGTGAGAAATCCTCGTAAACATGGTTCGAGAGATGCCGCGAAGCCATGCTAGTGCTTTTCGTTTACCCAGGCATCGTAGCCCATCCGATTCATGACCTCACTCTGGGCTAGAATCATGTACTTCCTGTGGCAGGTTTTCGCCACGGCAGAGACAGGCGCCAGCCACCCTCACCGCCGATGCGGATGTCGCGTCGCTGGAAGCGCCACCATGCCAGCAGGGTGAAGAGTGCAGCCACGGCCAGCAAGCCACCGAACCACGTGCTGTTCAGGCCCTGAATCGCATCACCACTCTGATAGTAGTTGAGGGGGGAGAGTTTGGCGATGGTCTCCAGATCCTCATCAATGCGCGCCAGCGAGGTGAGGAAGAAGCTAGCCACTACCACAATGCCGGCCGTCATCGCAGCCAGACGGCGAGACGGGAGCAGCATGCTGAGCAGAATGGCCAGTGTGCCGAACAGTAGCACCACCGCCAGTAAAGACAAGAAGGGCAGCACCAATTCGCTCCATCCGACACCAATCGAGGACCAGAAGGTCGCTATGACGAAGCTCAGCCACATGATGGCGAAGATAGCGGTGGTAGCGACGACCAAACCCAACAGGCGACCAAGGAACAGTGCAGTTCGGCTCACCGGGTAGGCCAGTACCAGATCAAGTGTGCCCTGCTCCTCGTCGCTTGCGAGTAGACTACTGCCGGCCAGCACCGCGAAGATACCGAGGATAAGCGGCATGTAGGAGAAGAACTCCACGCCCAGGTATCCTTCAGGCGTAGTGACCGCGTCGATGTCACCAAAAAAGGCCAGCATCTCAGGCGGGTAGCTTTGCAGCAACTGTTGAATCACTTCCTGCTGCTCCGCAATCGTGTCATAAAATAACACAAGGTAAAAGCCAAGCAGACCCAGAGCGATTCCCCAACCGAGGATTTGTCCTCGATGGCGACTCAGTGTATGGCGGAAAATCGTCCTCATCTTACTTCACCTCCATGCGATCGGCTTCGTAATACGCCAGGAAGATTTCTTCCAGCGATGGACGCTCCGTCTCGAAGTCGCTAACGGGGAAAGCGGCCAGCGCCTTGATGAGGCCATCCATCTCCCCTTCGACTTGCAACAGCACGCTCCTCCCATCGTCCTGCGACAGCACCGTCACGCCAGGCACGCCCACCAGCGCACTGTCTTTCACCGGTTCCTTGAAGCGGATTCGGGCACGACGCACGGCACGGTTGATAAGCGTGGATGTCTCTGCCACCTCCACGATCTCGCCGTGCCGGATGATGGCGACACGCTCCGCCACCACCTGCACTTCGCTCAGGATGTGCGACGAGAAGAAGACGGTGGCTCCGCTCGCCTGCGCCTCTGCCAACAGGTGCAGCACTTCCTGCTGGATCAACGGGTCGAGGCCGAGCGTCGGCTCGTCTAGCAGAAGCAGTTCGGGGCGGTGCATCAATGCCTGTACAATGCCGACCTTCTGCCTGTTGCCCTTCGAGAGATTCCTAATCGCCCGCTTCAGATCGAGTTCGAGTCGCTCGGTGAGCTCACGCACGAAGCCCCAATCGGCACCCCCACCACGAAGCCGATGGAAGTAGCGCAGCGCCTCTTCTCCGGTCATGTTGTCGTACAGATGGAGTTCGCCCGGCAGATAGCCGGTACGAGCGCGCACCGCCACCGGGTCGACCTGCGGGTCTATTCCGAGAACACGCACAGTGCCGCCGTCAGGGCGGATGAGGTCGAGCAAGCAGCGGATGGTGGTCGTCTTTCCTGCCCCGTTTGGACCCAGGAAGCCGAAGATCTCGCCACGCCGCACTTGCAGATTGACGCCACGCAACGCCTGGACGCTGCCGTAGGATTTGGTCAGCCCGCGCATCATGATTGCAGTTGAGTCAGCCATAGTAGATTCCTGTCGTCATCGAGCACTACAACACAAGACGAGCCGGCGGCGTGGCGGTTGCTTGGTGGCGATTCACGTTAGACGTGGGTTTTACATCATACACCAACGAGTAGCCGCACTCCCTGGGCTACCACAAAGGTGACAGTAAACGCGATGGAGAGCGGCATCAGTGCACCGAAGGTGGTCCACTTAACACTCCCGGTCTCCTTCCACATCGTCCAGATCGTGGTAGAACATGGGTTGTGGAGCAGTGAGAAAAGCATCAGGTTGACGGCTGTCAGCAGCGTCCAGCCTTGTTGGCCCACCAGCAGCGCCTGCAACTGGTTCAGGCTGTCCAACTCGATCATCATACTGCTATTGGTGTACGCCATCAGGATGGTGGGCACCACAATCTCGTTGGCCGGGATGGCGATGATGTAGGCCAGCAGGATCACGCCATCCAGCCCGATAACATGGCCCAGTGGGTTGAGCCAGCCGGCTACCCACTGGGTCATACTCTGTCCGCCTAAGACAACATTGCTCATCAACCAGATGACGCCGCCGGCCGGCGCGGCCATCACAATAGCCCGATAAAGCACGAACAGCGTGCGGTCGATGATGGAGGTGTACAACGTCTGCATGATGTTGGGCCGGCGATAGGGCGGCAGCTCCAGCGTAAAGCTGCTGGCCTCACCTTTGAGCACCGTCCGCGACAACACCCACGACACGACCAAGGTTACCGCCACGCCGATGAGTACGACAGCCACCACCGAGCCGGCGGCGGCGAAGGAGGCGAATACCGGCGGGAATGCAGCCGCCACAAAGATCGAGGCCAGCATAATGAGGGTGGGGAAGCGCCCATTGCAGGGCACGAAGTTGTTGGTCAGGATGGCGATCAGCCGCTCTCGGGGCGAGTCGATGACCCGGCAGGCGATGACGCCGGCCGCGTTGCAGCCGAAGCCCATGGTCATGGTCAGGGCCTGTTTGCCGTGGGCACCTACGGCCTTGAACAGACGATCCATATTGAAGGCCACGCGCGGCAGGAACCCCAGGTCTTCTAAAATAGTGAAGATCGGGAAGAAGATGGCCATGGGCGGCAGCATTACCGAGACCACCCAGGCCAGGCCGCGATAAACGCCATGCCAGATGAACCCGGTCAGCCACCACGGTGCGCCGGCAGCGTTGAATAGGGCACTGGCCTGGTCCTCGAACCAGAAAAGGCCGGCAGCAAGGAGCTGGGATGGGTAGTTAGCGCCGGTGATGGTGAGCCAGAAAACCAGGGCCAGTCCCAGCAACATGATGGGCAGGCCCCACACCGGTGATGTGAGGATGCGGTCAGTTCGTTGATCAAGGTCCCAAACACGATTGTCGGCACTTCGAACCGCGCGGGCCGCGATCTGCTCAGCGTCGGCGTAGATGGCCTGGACCATCCGATCGCGGAATGAGACGTCCAGCGCGTGTTGCAGGGCGTCGGCCCGAGCCAGGATGTCTTGCGGTTTGCCCGACTTCGGGTTGCTGCTCATCGGGCGCCCTCTATCAACAGCCTACCGAGGTCTACACCGTGGTCGGCCGGCACGTGGCCGGCTGCTAACTTGGCCAGTTCACCGGTCTGCATCGCCTCTCGTACCCGCTGGTCGCCGTCGAGCAGACGCATGGCGATCCATCGCGCATTGGGAAGGCCTGGGTAGACTTGCTCGATCATGGACACCAGCTCGGCGACGGCCCGCTGGAACTCGCCGTCGGCCTGGATTCGGTGGGGTCTGGTCAGGATGATGCCCTCGATGACATCGGCCACGGTTTGGATCAGTTCGCGCAGTCCTTCGCCTTTGAGAGCCGCCGTGGGGACCACCGATACCCCCAGATCACGGGCCAGTGCGCGGTGGTCGATCTCAATGCCCTTTCGGCGTGCCTCGTCCATCAGGTTCAGACAGACAACAGCTTTGTCAGTGATTTCCAGCACCTGGAGCACAAGGTTCAGGTTGCGCTCCAGCACAGTCGCATCAACGACTACGATGGTGCAATCGGGCCGGCCAAATAGGATGAAGTCGCGGGCAATCTCCTCATCAACTGAGGCCGACAGCAGCGAGTAGGTACCAGGCAGGTCCACCAGTTTGTAACGCTTACCATGGAACTCGTAGCCGCCTTCAGCACGGGCCACCGTCTTGCCTGGCCAGTTCCCAGTGTGCTGCCTCAGCCCGGTCAGCATATTGAAAACCGTGCTCTTTCCAGTGTTGGGATTGCCGGTCAGGGCCACGATGTAGTCCCAGTTGCCCATCTCGATTCCCAGACTGAGCAAATGACCCTGAACAGTACAACTGTCACATGGATTCACAAGTCTCTTCAAGTTCCTGGTTGTCATTTCGTCCTTTAGTCGATTGGTCAAGTAGTCGTATGGCCTGATTGTCGATTTGTCGTTTGGTTTGTTGGTCTGACGGTCGATTCGTCGATTGGTCGCTTTATGGTCGTGACAGCCGGACCAGGCGACTAAACGACCAACTGACCACTAGACTGGATGTACCCAAATCTGGTCAGCCTGCTCGCGGCGCAGGGCGATGGTGGTCCCTCGGACCCGGTAAGCCTTCGGCTCACCGAACATGCTGGGCATGGCGCACTCGATGGTGACGCCCGGTGTGAGGCCCAGGTCCAGAAAGCGCCGGCGTGTCAGCCCCTGGGATTCAAGGACGAGCACGGTGGCCTTCTCGCCTGGCTTCAACGTCGAGAGGCGTTCGGCATCCGCCGGCAGCGCCGACTCAGGCGGCGGGGTACTGACGAAGATATTGCCGGCCACCACCGGAGCCAACCAGCACTCGTCGCCATCCATGCTGAGATGCAGGCCCTGGTCACCCGATTCCAGAACCTCCACCACCAATCCTGGCAGCAGCCCCTCGGCCACGATTTGTGCGAAGATCGCCTCAGGCTCGTCCTCGATATGCACGATTTGGGCCAGCCCGCCAGTGGGCCAGTCGACGAGCGGCTTGCCGGAGTGCGGCTCCAGTTCACCGCCGGCGGTTGGGATAGGATCGCCGTGGGGATCACGGCGCGGGTAGCCGAGGTCCGCCTCGAGGGTGTCCAGTTCGGACGGCGTCAGACGGTGTTCGTGCCGCTCGGCAGCAGCGTGCAAATCGCGCAGGGGGAGACCAACCTCGTCGGCCAGGTAGCGCTCCCACAACCGATGAGCGCGAATGACCTGCAACGCCCATCCGTAGCCCTGTGGCGTGAGGTTCAGACCCTCGCCAGTGAACTGTAACAGTCCTTGGGCTTCCGTCCGGGTGACAAGGTCGACAGCCTCCCTCAGGGAGAGGCCCAAGGCGCCGGCCAGCGATTCGGTCGTGGCATGATGGCCGCGGTGATGCCGGCTGTGAACGTGTTTCAGGGCATCCTCGACGATGACGCGCCGCTGTCGCAGATGCGCCCGCCGCCACCGCCACAGCAGCCCGTGGTCAGGCCAGACGAGAGCCAGAGTTGCCACCACCACCGCTATCACGACGACGATGAGAATTGAGCTCGTTGTGGTAATCATCATAGCGACACTGTTTCGCTTTCTCGAAAGATAGATTTATTCTGAACTAAACTACAACCTCATTATAGTTGAAGTTTCCAGCGCTGTCAAGAGCCTCCTGGAAACCGATGCAATTTAGGATAAGGTTCGTGCTTCCATGAAACCGACGACAGATTTGCCGGGAGAGGTCGCTTATCTCAGATTGTCTGAGGCGGAGGGTGGAGGGATCGTTCGATCAAGCGGTAAGGTGGAACGGGAAGCCATGACTGCCGCCATCAAGGGGCCACCCCGATTGACGTTGTGGTGGTAGACTACAAGCGGTACAACTCCCCGTACTTCATCCGCAAATAGCCGAGATATGGCTCAATCCTTAAGGGACCGCCGGTGATGCGCTCAATAAGTTCGGGCGTAGTGTACTTGCGTCCGTGTTGATAAATGTGCTGTCTGAGCCAATTGTGCAATGTGCTGAATTCTCCCCGTTCGATCTCGGCCGTGATCTCAGGATGAGCTTGCAGAGCGGCCTCGAAGAACTGTGCGCTCATGATGTTGCCCAGCGCGTAACCCTGGAACACACCACCCACGATGCCGCTGTACCAGTGAACATCTTGCAGTACGCCATCGCGGTCATCTGGTGGAGCGATGCACAGGTCGGCCTTAAAGCGTTCGCGCCATGCCTCCGGCAGGTGTCGCACGGCCAGCCGGCTTTCAAGCATATCCAGCTCAAAGTCGAACCGCATCATGACGTGCAGGTTGTAAGTCACCTCATCGGCGTCCGTGCGGATCAGGGAGCGTTGGACTTTGTTGACTGCGCGGTAAAACGTGTCCAGCGACACCGATCTCAGTTGATCGGGAAAGATCGCCTGGAGTTTGGGGAAGAAGAACTGCCAGAAGCCCCGGCTGCGCCCGACAATGTTCTCCCACAGGCGAGATTGGCTCTCGTGGACGCCTGCTGAGGTTCCGCCTGCCAGGGGCGTGCCCTCGAAGTCCATGCAGATGCCCTGTTCATACAGGGCGTGGCCGGCCTCGTGTATCGTGCTGAACAGTGCTTCGCTCAGCTCGTTTTCCTTGACGCGGGTTGTGATTCGTACGTCGCCGAGGGAGAACTTCGTCATGTACGGATGGTGGGTCTTGTCCTGCCGCCCGCGCTCGAAGTCGTACCCCAAGCGCTTGATGACGTCGAGTCCAAACGCCAGCTGCTGCGCTTCGGGAAAGGTCTGGCGCAAGCAGGCGTCGTCTGCGGGGGGCTGGGCGGTGATCGCCTGCACCATGGGCAGGAGTTGCTCGCGCAGCTCGGCAAACAGGGTGCGCACGGTTGAGGCCTTCATGCCTTCGTCGGCGAAGTCAATTAGGGGATCGGCGATGTGCTCGTAGCCGGGGAAGAAATCTGCGAGCTGTCGGCTCAGGTCGAGCGTCTTTTCGAGGTAAGGCCGTACTGCGGCGAAGTCGTTGGCCGGCCGCGCCTTCACCCAGGCTTCGTAAGAGGCGACCCTGTGACTGGACAACTCCGCCGTGAACGCGGGCGGCACCTTCACCGCTCTTTCGTAGTCGCGACGGGTGACTCGGATGAGGCTGGCTTCATCCGAGTCGTACGGCAGGCTTTCCTCGTAGGGCCGTAGGTCTTCCAGCAGCTTCCCGACGGCTGGGTCGGTGAATTTCTCATGGGCGAGCCGGCGGAGGGTGGCGAGCTGGCGCGCGCGAGCTGGCGCGCCGGCAGGCGGCATGTAGGTCGACTGGTCCCAGCTCAGCAGTCTGCCAGCCGACTCCAGGTCGTTGATCTCCATAAGACGGATTTTGAGCTCTTGCAGTTTAGCTTCCACTGACTCATCTGTCCCCTTTCACCGCTTCCCACAGGCGATCCATTTCCTCCAATGTCATTTCTTCAAGCGCCAGCCCCTGCTCCCGTGCCAGTCGCCGCATGGCTTCGAAGCGTTCGACGAAGCGGCGGTTGGCAGCTCGCAGGGCGCTTTCAGCATCCACAGCCAGCCAGCGCGCCAGGTTGACCAGGCTGAACAGCGCGTCGCCGAATTCCGGTTCCCGCCGGGACTCGCCGGCCACCCGCAATTCCTCCAGTTCCTCGTGCACCTTGTCCCACACGCCTTCGGCCGCCGGCCAGTCAAACCCCAGGCGCGCCGCCCGACTCTGGACCTCCTGGGCTTGAGACAGCGCCGGCATAGCTGCTGACACCCCTTCGAACGGCCCTCGATCCCTCGCTCGTTCGCCATGCTCCTCGGCTTTAAGTTGCTCCCAGTTGTGCACCACCTGCCGGCTGTCACTCACGTCGACATCGCCGAACACGTGCGGGTGCCGGTGCACCAATTTTTCGATGCAGCCGGCCGCTACCTGGGGCAGCGTGAAATCACCCCCTTCGACTGCCATCTGGGTGTGAAACAGCACCTGCATCAGCAGATCGCCCAGCTCCTCACGCAGCTTGCCCATGTCGCTGGCGTCGATAGCCTCCAGCACCTCGTATGTCTCTTCCAGTAGGCTGTGCCGCATGCTTTCGTGCGTCTGCTCACGATCCCACGGACACCCTTCGGGGGACCTTAGATGAGCCATGATGTTGTGGAAAGCTGCGACGGACCCAGGGGCTGGCAGCGGCGGGAGATATAAGGTCGTCCAGTCGTCAAACGACGACCGACGATCCAATTCATAGAGCTGACATGTCTCAAGCTTGACGTCGGATGTGCCGGCACCGGACACCAGTGTTACTTCGTGCTCCGGCGGATAGGCGTTCAGCAGTGTCAGTTTTACGTCCGAGGCCAAATGCCGGCTGTACAGTTGTGGCACAACGAGTGGCAGATCGACATTCACGATGGGATGATACTGGTTTGCCAGGGTCTCGGCATCGACGATCTGCAGGCCGGCGTCGAAGGGGTCCAGAGTCAGCGCCGTGAGTACTGGCTCGATGAAGCTGACGCCGGCGACAACGCGCGTAGACAGGCCCTCTCGCTTTGCTCGCTCCAGGATCAGCAGCACAGCGATCTCACCAACCAGGGGATGCCCGGGCACCGCAAAGACCACGCCACCGTCGCGCTGGCCCAGGTCGATGACGCGGTCGGCGATGGCTGAATAGACGTCGGCGAAGGTTGCGTGTGCTTCGTATAGGCAGTCAAAGCTGTGATACACGGGGCCGTCGGGCAGGCCGGCGACCGTTGGATGCCGGTGAGTTCGCAACCAGACTTCGCCGGCGTTGGACAGGATGTGCCAGGCCTCACGAGTCAGCAAGTCAGGATCGCCAGGACCTAGCCCGACCATTGTGATATCAATGACCACGTCGGCCCAGCCGTCGGGCACGGGCAGCGCCTCGGCCAGGCCCTCGCGGAACTCGACGTTGGTCAGGCCGGCCTCCTCGGCCGCATGGCGAGCTTTCTCGAGCATGGCGGGGGTCATGTCCACACCGACCACCTGCCCGGTCGGCCCCACCATTCCGGCGGCGATCAGGCTGTCAGGGCCCGCCCCAGAGCCTACGTCCACGACCCGTTCGCCTGGACGGATTTGGCCCAGGCTGAAGGGGTTGCCGGTGCCGGCGAAGGACTCGATGGCACCTTCGGGGATCCCCGTCAGCCACTCGACCGGGTAGCCCAGCATCTGGGCCAGTGGCCGGCCGGTGTGGAAGTGGTAGCCCCGGCCAGGGTCCAGCGCCACCGCTTTGTACTCCTCGCGGATGGCGTGGCGCAACTCCTCTGAATCGAGGGATGGGTCTGCAAGCATCTGGTTGCTCATATGGAAAGCTCCTTTCGAATCCAGGGTTGAAACGGACGCCCCAGGCCGCTCTTTAGGGCAAAATGCCGCCTAACTCCAGTTCTGGCAAATGGCGTGTATCCCGTACTTAGGGTATACGACATTCGGCATTACCACGTGTTGGGGCGCAGGCCCCGTACTACTACATGTAGTACGGGGTGGGACCTTGATCTGAAGTGCCCTCAGTATAACATAAAGAATTCTGCTTGTCTATAGAACGTTTCTTTTGCGTGGGGATCTGTCGCCACCCATCCAGCCGGTTGGCAGCAGGCCGGCCGACCAGCCACACTAAACGTGACGGTGACTCTCTCACCCATCGAAATCACTTGTTGTCAGCGATCGAGGCCGAGGAAGGCAAGGTTGACAAAACCTGCAGGGGTGGTTATAATGTGCCTGGTTGCTCTGGAACAACAGTGAGTCTCAGCAGAAGCCTGGCACGTGATTGCCAGGCTGTGGCCACGCGTTGTCCAAGCCAGCACATATTTTTGTATTATCGAATCACATCTAGCAGAGGCCCAGCAATGGGCTTTTTTACTGTGACGTCGCATTCCGGAGGAATCTATTGCACGCTATTGAACAACAGATCGTCCACTTTCTAGAGGTGCTATTCAATGCCATAGGATGGCCGGGCGTCGTTGTGATTATGGCACTGGAAAGTGCAAACATCCCGATTCCCAGTGAGGTCACGATGCCTCTGGCGGGCTGGATGCTGGCGGAGGCCCGGGGCCGATCCCAGTGGTATGCACTGCTGGTCGGCGGATTCTATGGCGCGCTCGGGTGCACGATTGGTTCCATCGCCTCGTATTACCTGGGGGCCTATGGCGGCCGGCCTCTCCTCGAGAAATACGGTCGCTACGTCCTCGTATCGCACCACGATATCGAGTGGGCGGATAGGTGGTTCGAGCGCTGGGGTGAGCCAACGGCCTTCTTCTCACGACTCTTGCCCATCGTTCGGACATTTATTTCACTGCCGGCCGGCGTTGCGCGAATGCCGATCGGGCGGTTTACGGTTTACTCGTTTATCGGCTCGTTCATCTGGTGCGCCGCGCTTGCCTGGGGCGGCTATCAGTTCGGTGCGCGATGGGAAGAGCTTCGCGCGATCATGCGGCCCTTCGACATCCCGATCGCGGTGGTTCTCGCTGCGCTGTTCATCTGGTTCTTGAAGCGACACATTGACCGAGCCCGCGAGCCTGTGCTTGGGAGCCAGGGTGCGGAGGAGCAGGGGTACTGAGATAAGGAACGGTGTGAACAATCGGGCGACGCTCAGAGCAGCACTGAGCAACTCCGACTTTCGGGCTTTGTGGATTGGCCTTCTGGTATCCCAGGTGGGCGACAGCTTCATGATCATCGCGACGCTGGAGGTTATCCAGCGCCTGACGGACTCCTCGCTCGCCCTGGGGGCGATGGGTGTCTCCATCGCCCTGCCCACACTGCTCTTCGGGCTGATTGCCGGCGTCGTCGTCGATCGCTTTGACCGAAAGCTTGCCATGATCGCCTCCGACGTCGTGCGAGGCCTTGCGGTGCTCGTGTTACTCACGGCCCACTCCCCGGGTCAGATTTGGGTCTTTTTCATCGTCGGCTTCGTCATGGGCAGCATGGGCATCGTCTTCGCGCCGGCTCGCAACGCTGTGCTCCCCAACATCGTAGGTGAGGAGTTGTTGCTCCCGGCCAACACCCTCGTCCAGGGTACACAGGTCATCTCCATGGCGCTCGGACCCACGCTGGCCGGCCTGGCTATCAGATGGTTTGGGACGGACTTTGCCTTCACCTTCAATTCCCTGACTTTCTTTGTCTCTGCGATAGCTATTGCGACGATTTCCATCTCTCAGAAGCGCGCCGATGACGAGAAGGCTTCGATTGAGGTCGTCCGGGCCCAGCTCAAAGAGGGTCTGACGTTCATTCGCCGCAGCCCGACGATCCTCAACGTTAGCATAACGGCCGGCGTCGCAATGCTGGGGCTGGGTTCCATCGTCGTGCTGGGCGTGCGATACCTGAGCCAGGAGCTAGGTGTTGGTACGGATGGTTTCGGATTCCTGGTATCTGTGCTGGGTATCGGGATGGTAGCCGGCGGCTTCCTGGTGGGGAACTACGGTGCCGGCTTTCAGACTCAGGTGGTGGTTGGCGGCGGTATGGGCATCCTTGGCCTGGCCTTGCTGGGGTTCGCGATGGCACCTGACTTCACACTCGTGTTGGTGATGACTTTCGTCATCGGGGCCTGTATGGTGGCCGCTCGAGCAGCCATCGCAACGCTATTACAGGCCATCGTGCCGGACGAGAAGCGTGGGCGGGTGGAGAGCGCCGTCAATACAATCATCAGTGCAGCGACCACGATTTCTATGGGGCTGGCCGGCTTCCTGGGGGATCTGCTCGGGGTTCGCGCGGTCTTCGCCCTGGCCGGTATTATCACGCTGCTAGCAGCCGGCATGGCTTTCTACGTGCTGCGTGAACCAAAGCTGATCTCTGAGACGGTGTGGAAGACCGAGCACGCTCCCACGCAGCCGGCGATGAGGGAAGCGCCAAAGAACATCTCGGACGTCGATGCCGGAGGCCGGCAGCCTATCAGTTGACGTCCGAATCGGACATTAGCGATTTTTCCGTAGCGGCGACTTCAGTCGTCCAGTGGGACCGAAGCGACCGAAGTCGCCGCCCCAGGTTCAGATGTTGTACTGGCTCCACGGCAGATAGCTCTCCCAACGCTCGATCAAATACGGCCTGAATTGCACGAAGAGTTCTGCCTGCTCAGCGATGTGCCGGTTGAACGTTTGATAGTCCCACTCGGCAGCCTGCTGAATCAGGTTGGCCTTGCGCGCGTAGTAGAATGGCAGCAAGGCAGTCACGACCTTGTCGGGATCGCCTTCCCCCTTGTTGTAAACTACGGCAAAATCATACACTATACGTGTCCACAATTCGGGTGATATGTCGAGTTGATATGACCATTCCCCAGTCTGCCGGAGGTTTTGCCGCACCTCGTCCCAGTTCTTGGGCAATAGAATGGTCGGCCACAGGTCCCAGAAGCGGGACAATCCTCGGTTGAAGGCATCCCAGATGGAATCCAGCGCCGTTGGGATTGGCTCTGGTTCGACGAGTTCGATATCACCAAAGATGGGCACGGGACGAACGCGGGTCGTTTTCGGCCACGTGCGCCGATAGATTGTCATAAGGCGGAACATGGTGCCAGCAACTTGCAGAAACTTGGGCTCAAATCCCACCGTTGGGTCTTTATAATCGTGCGTTTTCGTGCCCAAGGCGGCTTGGCCCAGTCGCCAGCCCTCACCAATCGCCAGCGTTGTCATCCAGATGTGGATACCGAAACGGGCGACGTCGGTTTCCCATACGTCCTTCTCTGACAGGAAATTGACGAGGTTGCTGGACAAGGCTACGTCGCCGCCGAGCGGGAGGCGAATATCCGAGCCATAGAGCGCTCGTGTGAGTGGGTGGCCCAACAAATCGTTGATGGCAACTTCATTGGGATGCCGGCTGTAGTAAGGCGTCACGAAATCGTAGCCGCCGGCCATAATCGGGCTGGCCAATGCTTCGATCCAAGCGGGGGTCATACTGCGTACATCAGCGTCCACCAAGACCACAGCCCGCGCATTAAGGTCCTGCGCGATTTCAAACACCGCCCGTACGGCACTTCCCTTGCCCGACAGCCCCTGGTAAAGGGTCACGATTTTCTCAATGGCTTCAGGGACCGGTGCGGCCTGCGCGACCTGGACGGTATCGTCGGTCGACATACCGTCGGACACTACGATAACGCTGCTGGTATCCGAGTAATAATGCATTAATCCCTCGGCAGCGGTTTCAATCAGAGCACCAATGGTCCTGGTATTCTTGTATGAAGGTATGCCGACTACGATGTCAGCTTCACCGATTTCTCGTACGCGCCGCTTTGCATCGGCACGGAGTGCTGTGTCAACAAACATACTTCCTGGATCCTCGTTGAACTTGGGCTATACTCAACCTTTGCGACGTCTTTCCCCGTTGTTACGGAACGCTGGCCGCCGCTTGAGCTGCCGCCTCAGCCGGCGTCGCCGTTCCCGCGAAAACCGCTTGCACGGCACGTTGGAGTGCGCGCCCCACTTCGTCGTGCCCCGGTCCGGTTGGGCGAACCTGGGAGTTCTGCAGCAGTTCCGCAAGGTATTGCAGGTATTTGTCCTCGGAATCCTGCGGTAATGCCGACAACCGGGTCGGCAGGTAGTCTGCGGCCAGCGCCCACTCACCCAGCCGCTCGGGGCTCGTCAACCATTCGATGAGCGACCACGCTACTTTCTGACGTTCCGGCTGCCGGGCCACCAGGACGTAGGCCCACCCCCTGAAAACGCTGGTGACGCTGCTGGCCCGGGTTGGAATCGGCGCAAAAGATGACTTCCGGAAGCTTTCTCGGGCTACCAGGTATTGATGTGTGGACGTGTTGGCCAGACCAACCTCCTCGGCTAAATAGACAGGCCAGGTGTCGTCCACGGAGGCATACTGCACGGCGTTGTTCGGGATCACGCCGGCTGCCAGGCCATCGGCATAAAATTGAAGAACAGCAGTGACGGCGTCCTTGTCCAGAGCCGGCTGTCCACTCTCACTGGTCAGACGCGCACCCACCCCAAAGTACTGGATGATGAATGCGTCATTCACCAGCCCTCCCTCGCCGGCTACCGTGGCCTGACCACCGGCCGGAAACAGATACTGCGATGTCCCACTCAAGACGTCAGTCCAGGTGACGGGCGCTGTCGCAACAAGCTCAGTGTTGTAGATGAGGTGTTGGACATCGGCTTCAAACGGCAACCCGAACCACGCGTTTCCGACTTGGCCGGCGGTGCGGGCCGGCGCCACGAGATCTTGTGCCACTTCCGGCGTGATTCGCCCGTCGAGTGGCTGAATCAATTCACGCTTAGCCGCGATCGCAAGTTCCCGAATGTCCAGGATCGCGACGTCGGGAAGTGCGGTCGGCACTGCGGCGGCGGTAGTAGTCAAGAAATCCAGCATGCCCCCCTTGCCATACGGCTTCTTCAGGACAACGTCAACCTTGACGCCTAGATTGGCGGTCTCAAAAGCCGCAATCTGCGCTGACAGCGTTCGCGCACCAGGAGCTTGTCCCAGCGGGCCCAGCGCCTCCGTGATCCACAGTGTCAACCTGACGATGTCCGGCGTAGGCGTCGGAGTTGGCTGAGCCGGCACGACGGTCGGTGGGACTGTCTGAGTGGCTTGTCCTGACGCGGTTGGCTGAGAAGCCGTCGGCTCAGAGATGAGAACCTGGTTCAGCCTGTCGCAGCCTGCCGCAAGACCCATTACCAACAGCAGACCGGCAATCAGGAACTGGCGGGCAGACGTTTGGCAGTTCAGCATGTACACTCTCTTGGACACAAGTGTCAATAATTATACCATAAAACGGGTGGCGATTTCCAGCATTCTTGCTTCTTTTCCACAAAAACCTTCTTAAGAAACTGCAGATGGAGGCCTCGTGTAGGCGTCTAGATTGACTGAGGAATCGCGAGATGGTACAATCCATCGCACAAGTTGGGAAATCATCATGACATTGAACATCGAGTTTCTCTGGTATGAAGACTGCCCGTCGCATGCGGACGCATTTCGGCTGCTACAAGATGTGTTGGAGGAAACTCCAGTATTATGGCGCACCCGACGACAACTACGATGAATCGCAGATGAAAAGGAGAGTCCGATGTATCGAGGACTGAAGGCTTGGCCCGCGACCCGGCTTCTGTTGCTGCTTGTAGTTTCGCTGATGCTGTCGGCAGGCTGCGGTGGCCCACAACCAACGCCGGCGCAACCTGAAGAACCTGCGGCGACTCAGCCGGCAGCACTGACCGCCACAGAAGCGTCCATTGCCACAGCAGCGCCAACCGTCACCGAAGCAGCAACCGTTGCAGCGGCACCAACGGCCATTGAACGGGCAACCAGTACAACCGAGCCACCGGATTCCCTAACAGCGACAGCGCAGGCGTCCGACGTAGGCGGGGCGGATGATGAAGTGGTGTTCAGTCTGCCGACGAAAGGCAGCACGAGCGCGCCGGTGACTATCTTTGAATTCTCGGACTATTTGTGACCGTTCTGTGGGCGATATGCCCGCGATGTGGCCCGTGAGGTCGAGAAGGAGTATATCGAAACTGGCAAAGTGCAGTTGGTGTACGTTGATTTCATTGTGAAGGGTGAGCCGGCTCTGCTGGCGGCTGAGGCAGCCCACTGCGCCGGGGCACAAGGCGCTTTTTGGTCGTACCACGACTTGCTCTATGAGCAACAATTCGAGAAGGAAATCAACAGCGAATATCTGAAAGGATTCGCCGAAGAACTGGGGCTCGATATCGAAAGCTTTGGGACGTGCCTGGACGAGCATCAATACCGCGAATTCGTGATCGCGCAGACACAGGAGGCATCCCAAATCGGACTGAGTGGGACGCCAAGCTTCATCATCAACCAGCAGTTGATTCCCGGGCTGGTTGACTTTGAACAGATGAGAGAGATCATCGAAGAGGAACTCGCCAAAGTCGCGGAAGGAGACAGCGGCATACCAACACCCACAGCCCCGTGAATCATTGCGGTGAGGTTCGCGGTTGTCGTCACGACTGCGATCCCTTCCTCTTATAGGGCTTTCGTGATGGGCGGTGGGACTGCGGAACGTGCCCACGTCGGTAGACCATGATGGTGCGTTTGAACTCGATAACCGTGGTACCATCCTGGTTGTAGCCGGCAGTCTTGATCCGGACAATACCTACGTTAGGCCGCGATCGAGAGAGGCGAGTCTCTAATACCTCACTTTCTGCGTAGATCGTGTCCCCTTCGAAGACGGGATGAGGCAGGCGAACTTCATCCCAGCCTAAGTTGGCGAACGCGTTCTGACTCACGTCGGGTACGCTCATGCCGGTAACTAGAGCTAGCGTAAAGCAAGAGTTTACCAACGGCCGCCCGAACTCCGTTTGCGCGGCATAGTCATGATTGAAGTGCAATGGATTCGTATTCAACGTGAGCTGGGTGAACCAACTGTTGTCGGCGGTGGTAATCGTGCGGCCCAACGGATGCTGGTAAACATCGCCGACCTGGAAGTCGTCGAAGCATCGCCCGGTCCAGCCTGTCTGCGGCTCCTTTTTCCCAATGCCACTCCTGGCATGCTCGTCTTCGCTCATCTATCCCTCTCCTCTGGGGTTGCCTAGTGCCGGCCTTCTCCCACCCTAGACCAGCGCACAAGATTGTTGGGACAGCTCTCGTCTATCACCTAGTCTTCAGCCAGGGACAATCCAAGTTCACGGTATACCTCCTCCGTGTGCTCCCCAAGAGCCGGAATGGCGCCGGCCTTTTGGGATACACCAAGGAGGTTAAACGGATGGGCCAGCACACGCACCGGCCCAGATGGGCTATCGACCTCGAACCACCGGTCGCGAGCTGCTAGCTGAGGGTGATCCAGCAAATCTGCTACATCATTCAGCGCTCCGAACGGTACATCAGCAGCTTCCAGTCGTTCTGTTACTGAGCCCCTGGTGTCCTCGGCTAGAACTTCTTCGATTAGTGATTCCAACTCGGCTCGGTGTTTCACTCTCAACTCATTGGTCCAGAACCGTGGATTCTCAACCAGATCGGGTCGACGCAATACCACGTTGCAGAACCGCTCCCACTGCCCTTCATTTTGAACTGCCAGGTTCACCCAGGACCCATCCCCTACTCGGTAGGGACCATATGGCACGATCATGTTGTGGCGCATGCCAGTGCGTGGCGGAGCAGCGCCGCCGTAGAGCTGGTGATAGGCTGGCGCCATCATCCACTCGGCGAGACATTCTAGCATTGAGACGTCGATAAGCTGTCCCTTGCCAGTTCTTTCACGCTCGTAGAGCGCGACGAGAATGGCCGAGAATGCGTACATGCCGGCACTGATGTCGGCGATAGAGATACCTACCTTTGCCGGTTCCTCTGAAGTTCCGGTAACGGAGATCACTCCACTCTCCCCCTGAAGTAACAGATCAAACGCTTTCCGGTCACGGTAGGGACCATCCTGCCCGTAGCCAGAAATACTGCAACTGATGAGTCGTGGCCAGCGGGGGTGGATTGACTCCCACCCCAGCCCAAGACGGTCAACCGCACCTGGTCCCAAGTTGTGCACGAACACGTCGGCCTGTTCCAACAGTGTCTCCAGCACAGCGTACTCGGCCGAGTCCTTCACATTGAGCACAACGCTCCGCTTTCCCCGGTTTAGCCAGAGAAAGTAAGCTGACTGGCCCTTGGCAACGGAATCATAGTGTCGTGCAAAATCACCACCATCTGGCCGCTCTATCTTGATCACATTGGCACCCAGGTCGGCCAGGTGCCGGGTACACAAGGGCGCGGAGACCGCTTGCTCCAACGCAACCACCCGGATATCCGCCAGTGGTAAGCTCATAATGCCATCCTGTTCTGGGTCTCTAGCAGTTTGTCGGAGAAAGCACCTTCAATGGTCTAGGATGCCGCATATCGGGTCAGGGGACCCGAGCTCACCACAATATATGGACAGCCTGGGTCCCCTGACCCGGTTCTCCGACAAACTGCTAGCCGGCTGCAAGCCAGGCGGTGTCATCCGAGACCTCAGTACGACTTAGGCAGGCCCAGCACATGCTGACCCAGGAAGGCGAGCACCAGGTTGTTGTTGACCGGTGCTACTTTGTACAGCCTGGTCTCGCGGAACTTGCGCTCTACATCGTACTCCGCAGCAAAGCCGTAACCACCGTGCAAGTCCAGGCACGCGTTGGCAGCCTCCCAGGCCGCGTCTGCTGCCAGAAGCTTAGCCATGTTGGCCTCTGCCCCGCACGGTTCACCACGGTCAAACATCCAGGCCGCCTTCATGCGCATGAGATCCGCTGCCTCTACATGGGCATGTGCCAGTGCAAGGGGGAACTGTACCCCCTGGTTGACGCCAATGGGGCGGCCAAATACCACCCGCTGCCGGGCGTAGCCGGCTCCCCGCTCGATGAACCATCGCCCATCACCAATGCACTCAGCAGCAATTAGGATGCGCTCCGCGTTCAACCCGTCGAGCAAGTAGCGAAAGCCCATACCCTCCTCGCCGATCAAGTTTTCGGCCGGAATCTCCAGGTCGCGGATAAACAGTTGGGTGGTGTGGTGGTTGAACATCACTCGAAGCGGGTGAATCTCCACACTCCCATTGGCCGCTGCCTCGCGCAGATCTACCAGGAACACAGAGAGACCGCGCGTTTTGTTGGTAAGCTCATCGTAAGGGGTTGTGCGAGCCAAGAGGAGGAGTAGGTCGGAATGCTCTGCTCGGGAGATGAAAACCTTCTGACCGTTGACGATGTAGCGGTCTCCCTTTCGCACTGCCATCGTCTGAATGCGGGTAGTCTCCGAGCCCGCATCGGGCTCAGTTACGCCGAAGGCCTGGAGTCGGAGCTCGCCGCGGGCGATCTTCGGCAGATAGCGCTGCTTTTGTTCCTCGGAACCGTGGCGCAGCAGTGTGCCCATGATATACATCTGGGCGTGACAAACGGCAGCGTTTCCGCCAGAACGGTTGACTTCCTCGAGGATAATGGAAGTCTCTGTAAATCCCAGCCCTGAGCCCCCGTACGTCTCAGGGATCAGAGCAGCCAGATAGCCGGCCTCGGTCATGACCTGCACGAATTCCTCCGGATAGGCTTGCTGCGCGTCCAGTTCCCGCCAGTAGGCATCCGGAAACGCCTGGCAAAGCTCGCGCACCCCTTGACGAATCAGCCGTTGCTCCTCAGTGATTTCAAAGTCCATTGTCTTCCTTCAAATGTTCAGGCTTTCTTGCACGCTTGTTGGGGCCACGATGTTCCCCATTGAGGTGCTTGTCGAAGAACTCCTTGGTCCGCTGCATGAAGGTGACCCACGCATCGCCCTGGAAGGAGTGTGGTTGACCCTCGTAGATGTGGAGTTCGACAGTCTTGCCGAGCGTCTCCAGGTCAGCTGCCAGCCGCTTCGACCACTCGATGGGCACCTGGGTGTCGCGGGTTCCGTGGTGGATGATGACCGGCGCAGTCACATTCTCCAGGTAGTAGCGCGGTGACATACGGGCGAATCCTTCGGGGTCCTGGCTCGGTGACGCGTACTTGTCGGCCAGTCGGTCCATCGCCTGCTTGTTCCACATCGTGCGGATGTGACTCCAGTTCTCGGCGGCGTCGTCGCTCATGGCACCGTACAGCGCAAAGGCGTCAACTTTGTCGCTGATAACCATCACCTCTTTGGCGATGCCACCACCCATGCTGTGACCCCACATGGCGATCCGCTCCGGGTCGGCTTTGGGAATGGTATTGACCAGTTCCACCAGGTTGAGCACGTCGATCACGAGGCCCTTGCGGAACGGGTTGGGGCCATCGTCCGAGGTGCCGTAGCCTCGGTAATCCGGGCTGATGGTGATATAGCCGCGCCGCGCCAAATAGTCGGCGGCGCTGTGGGAGCCGGCCCCCGTCCAGTACCGACTCGGGTTGATGTAGCCGTGGTTTAGGATCACGATGGGAAACGGTCCCTCGCCCTTGGGCACGTTCATCATCCCGCTGATGGTCAGCCGCTGTCCTGAGCCTGTCGAAGGGCCATCGCTGGGATAGGTGATGTAGTAGCGGGTGAAGTCCGGATTGTCTACCAGCACGTGATCAAGTCTGACTTCGCCCTCGGTCCCGTACTCGCGGGCACGCAAGTCGGGGATCGCCAAGCCCTCGAAGATGTCCGGTGTTGGACTGAGCGTGGGCGAGGGCGGCACCGGTGAGGGCGTGATGCTCGGTGGCGGCGTCGCTGTTGGAGCCGGCGTGGCGGTTTGCGTTGTCGTTGGGGATTGGGGAGCCGGCGTGGCTGTCGGTAACGGCGGGCCGTCGGTTGGTACTGCGGTGGGAGCGGGTGTCGGATTGGCGACACAGCCGGCCAGGACGAGGGCTGTCACTATTACGAGAACGCGTCCACGCACCACCACCATGCTCCTGACGTCTACAACAGACCTTTCAAGATGATTCTACCATCAATCGATCGTGTTGCCAACCCCGGCTTGGCGATTCAACCGGTAGATGAGCCGCAGGCCGGCCAGCGTCAGGTCCGTGTCCACGATCTCAATGGCTTCAGTGTGCGGGGCAATGACCTCGGCATGCTCGCCCGTCGCTATCACCCTGGCTCCGTTCTGGAGTTCGTCCTGGAAGCGGCGCACCATGCCTTCAACCAACCCCACGTATCCGTACACCAAGCCCGACTGCATGCTGTGGACCGTATTCGTACCGATGGCTTGGGGTGGCGCAGTGAGCTCGATACGCGGCAACTGGGCCGTCTGCTGAAACAGCGCCTCAGCGGCGATCCGCAGGCCGGGCGCGATAGCATCGCCGACGTAGTCACCGTCGGCTGAGATGGCGTCGAAGGTCGTGGCGGTGCTGAAATCGATGACGATGGCCGGCGCTCCGTACAGTTCTCGTGCCGCCAGCGCGTTGGCGATCCGGTCGGGCCCAACCTCGCGCGGATTGTCCGTGCGGATCCGAACACCGGTCTTCACCCCGGGCCCGACGACTAGCGGCACCACGCCGAGGTAGCCCCGGCACACGTTCTGAAATGTGGCTAGCAACGGCGGTACCGACGCGGCAATCGCCACCCCCTCAATGTCCTCGAAAGACATGCGGTTGCGCTCGATCAGGCTCATCAGCAGCACCGCGTATTCGTCGGCTGTGCGCTCCCGGTCAGTGGCGATACTCCAGTGGGCCGTCATCTCCTCGTGATTGCAGACCCCGAACACGATGTTGGTATTGCCGATATCGATGGCGAGTAAGTGGTCACGTGGCATTGTATGTACTCCAGAAGTCTACAAGACAGTCAAGGCGTCAGAAGTCGCCGTAAAACGTGAAACGTGAAACGTGATGACTCTTCTTCGTATCTGCTTCACGTTTCACGTTTTACGTTTCACGATGTCACTGTGTTTCTGCACGAACTCAATCGCATGGCGGAAAACTCGCTCTTTGCCGAAGTCCTCGGTGATGATATGATCACTCTTCTCGATCCAGATGGCCGACTTATGCTGGCTGCCTAGTCGATCGAGGATCAAGGCGACATCGGCCGGCGGGGCGACGGAGTCGTGACGCGCATGGAGCATGAGTACCGGCGCCCGCACCTCGGGCAGATCATCCTGCAGATGGTTGAGGAACTCGGCCAGGCTGGCAGCGGCTTTCAGCGGGACGCGCGTGTACGAAGGGTGTCGCGCTCGCGCTTCTGGATCACTGATGCTGGAGCCACCGCGCTTAAATTGGTAGGGGCGAATGCGAGCCACCAGTCGAATCAGGCGCGGGCTGATCCCCTGAAAACGGAGTGGCGTTCCGAGCGCCACTACACCCCGAAGACTCGGGTCGTGGGCCGCAGCGTGCAGGGCCAGATTGGCGCCGGCCGAGATGCCCATGACGAACACCTCGTCGACCTCGGCTTTCAGTTGGGCGATGCCGGTCTGCGTGGCCTGGAACCAGTCGCGCCAGGTGGTGTTGGCCAGTTCCTGAGGCGTAGTGCGGTGGCCCGGCAGGACCGGTCCCAGGGCGGTGATGCCGGCGTCGGCTAAGTGCTCGCCCAACTCGCGGACTTCGAAGGGGGTGCTGGTGAATCCGTGGATCAGCAGCGCCCCAACGGGACCTCGTTCGAAAAAGAAGGGTTCGGCCTCAGGGATGTCGACGGGTCTTACGTCTCATCCTCCAATTCGGCCAGGCGGGCGCGGACGCGCGCCAATTCGGCTTCGGCGGCTTCGGCCCGCTGTCGTTCGACTACGGCGCGCTGCTCGGCGGCTTCGGCC
>JBHIAO010000024.1:0-25671 GCA_046758565.1 Anaerolineae bacterium | reverse complement strand
ATCCTGACTCAAACGCCCAAGGCACTCGAAGCCCAAGTGATTCCAGTTTCGTAGGGTCTGCGGAGTCTAAGGGAGAATGACTATGGACACGGTAAGGGTCGAAGTACAGTTGCCTCGGGATCTCATGGGGACGCTGAACATATCGGTTGAAGAACTGGGGCGGAAGGCCGTAGAGTGGATTGCCCTGGAGTTGTTTCGAGAGGGTGTTATCTCTGGAGGCAAAGCGGCCGAAATGATGAACCTGACCAAAGCCCAGTTCATAGACTTTTTGAACAGGCGAGGGATCCCATATCTAGATGCCAGCCCGGAGGAACTCGCAGAGGACCTGGTTGCTGCGGAAGCGGCGATTGCGAAACCTGAACAATGACGGTTGTTGCAAACGCCGGCCCGCTTATTTCGCTGGCTCGCATCGGGCAACTGGGTCTGTTGCAGGAATTGTACGATGAGGTGGTCGTCCCACCCTCCGTCCACCAGGAGGTCACCGGCGATCCGGGACAGGCTGGAGCCCAGGAATTGGCTCAGGCTTCATGGTTGCGAGTCGTAGAGGTTGAAGACCAGACCGCCGTGGAGGTGCTACGCTTTTCTCTTGACCTTGGGGAAAGCGAGGCCATCGTCCTCGCTCGCGAGTTGCCGGCGACGCTATTGATTGACGAACGGCGGGGGCGTACCACAGCTACCGCTCTCGGGTTGACGAAGACTGGTACAGTCGGTGTGCTTTTGGCCGCGAAGTGAGCAGGAATGATCGAAGCTGTCACGCCCCTGCTGGACGCATTGATGGCGGCTGGTGTGCGGCTCTCAGCACGTCTATATGAGGAAGCGCGACGCCTGGCCGGCGAAACTTGAGAAGACGCCGGTCCACAATTCGTTGGGGAAGAAACTTTTCAGATAGCCTCTGCAAGGAGGAATCAGGAGCCGGCCATGCAACAACAAGATCTCCGTGCACAAGTAGAGATTTTTCGGAACCGCGAGGTACAAATCGGGGCTGTGGTCGGGCTGATTGTCGGACTGCTGGTGGGGTGGTTCGTTCTCGGCTGGTGGCTCGCACCGGTGCAGTGGGTGGACGCCGGGCCCGGTGACCTACACCCGCGTTGGCAACAGCACTACGTCGCCATGGTTGTGGACTCCTATCTCCTGTCGGGTGATAGTCGAACTGCTCGGGCCCGCCTGGAGGGGTTCGACCGCGCAGCTCTGGGGAGCCTGTTCGGCGATGTACAGATGGAGTTTGAGGGGCAAGGCGCGACGCGACAGGCCCAGGGCGTGCAGCAACTGGCTGATCTGCTTGGCATTGCCATCATACCACCTGAAGCTCCGGCAGTGGCTGCCACCGTGGTGCCTACACAGGTGACTGGAGCAACTACCAGGGCTCCTCGGCCACAAGCGGCGCCGTCGACCCTTGCTCGTGTGGCTCGAGTGTGTGGCTTTGCGCTGCTGGCAATGTTGATAGTCGTCGGTGCTGTGGCCGGCTTCTTCTGGTATCAGAGACGTTCCATGCACTTCGAAGCCGAGGAGGGCAAGGCCGAGCAGGCCGGCGCACGCCCGCGCCGTGAGCTGCAAATCGCGAGCATGACCCTGGGTGAACGAGCTACAATTCAGTACCAGGACGAGGGACCAGGCTACGATCAGACAATTCAGATTTACCGTGGCGACGAGATCATCGGTTCATGCGGTCTGCGGGGCGTCTCCACCCTCAGTGATGGCCGGCGCGTGGTGGCCTGTGCGGCGTGGTTATATGAGCCGCAGGTGCCTGAGCGGTCGGCGGATACCCGTGTTCTGGCGAGCCGGCAGATCTACCAAAACGAGGCGTTGCGCAGTTCCCTGGTTCACGACCGTGAGTCCGGCGAGGTCATTCCTGCTGAGCCCGGGCAAACGGCACATCTGGAGCACGAGACGTTGGAGATGACGCTGCGCGTGCTAGACGTCGAGTACACCGATCCAGGTGAGGAGTACATCAGCCGGCTGGTGGTAGAGCTGGAACCCGTCATGAAACGCCACGCACTCGAAGAGCCAGCACCGCTGGATTTGGCGTAGATGGCTAGTTGTCCTTTAGACCTCCGAGGTTTCTCATCGACGATCTGGCCGCGTTGAACAACAACGAGGCCATTGACCCCAGAGGGTGGTTATTGGCGCGGAAACCTCGGAGGTCTTTCGGCTGCCCTGAACGATTGCTATGATCGAAGACCGCATAATCGCCCTTATCAGCGCCGAGCTGCAAGTCAGCCGCGCCCAAATTGCGCGTACCGTTGCTCTCTTCGACGAAGGTAACACCGTCCCGTTTGTCGCCCGCTATCGAAAAGAAGTGACTGGCGGCCTGGATGAGGCCCAGTTGCGCGCAATTCAGGAACGTGTGGCCTATCTGCGGAACCTGGAAGATCGCAGAGGGACGGTTCTGGCCAGCATCGAGGAGCAGGGAAAGCTCACGCCGGAACTGGAACAGGCCATTCGGGAGGCGACGACCCTCCAGCAGGTTGAGGACCTCTATCGCCCCTACCGCCCCAAGCGGCGCACCCGCGCCACGATTGCCCGCGAACGTGGCCTGGAACCTCTGGCCCGGCAGATCCTGGCGCAGGCCGGCGGCGATCCCGAGACACTGGCTGCCGACTTCCTGTCAGACGAGGTGCCAACAGTTGAGGATGCCCTGGCTGGGGCCAGGGACATCGTGGCTGAGACGGTGGCGGAAGACCCGGATGTTCGAAATGATATTCGCCGGCTGATTCGGACTGCTGGCCACATTACCTCCTCCGTCGCTGATCCGGAAAGAGACCCCCGAGGTGTCTACCAAGCCTACTACGAGTTCACTGCTCCCGTCGCAGCGATTCGACCGCACCAATTGCTGGCCCTGAACCGGGGTGAAAGCGAGGGTGCCCTCCGCGTGCATCTCGAAGTCCCGGACGAGTCGGCCATCGCGGCAATTCAGAGGAAGTATTCTCCGCAGGCGCAGTCAACACTTACCCTGAGCCCTGTCGAAGGGTTCGTCCAGCAACTGGCAGACGCTATCGAGGATGGCTGGAAGCGTCTACTGGGTCCGTCGGTAGAACGTGAGACGCGCAGCAACCTCACCGAGGAATCTGATGAACACGCCATCGGCGTCTTCGCCGAGAACCTGCGTAACCTGCTGTTGCAGCCACCCTTGCGCGGGGTGCGCGCGTTGGGCATCGATCCCGGCTACCGCACCGGCTGCAAGGTGGCCCTGGTCGACGAAACCGGTAAGTTCATCGGTGGGACTACTATCTATCCCCACGAGCCGCAGCGGGAGTGGGACGAGGCCAAGCAGATGCTCCGCAGCCTGATCGACCGCGGAGAGGTTAATGTCGTCGCTATCGGCAACGGAACCGCCTCGCGAGAGACCGAGCGACTCGTAGCCGAGATCATCGGCGGGCTTCAGGATGGCGTCAGCTACGCCATTGTGAACGAGGCCGGCGCCTCCGTGTACTCGGCGTCGGAGCTGGCGCGCCAGGAGTTGCCGGACCTGGACGTATCCATGCGGGGCGCCGTGTCCATCGCCCGCCGGCTGCAAGACCCCCTGGCCGAGCTGGTGAAGATCGATCCGCGCTCAGTGGGGGTCGGCCTGTACCAGCATGACGTGAATCAGAAGCAGTTGTCGGAGACGTTAGACGTCGTTATCGAGTCGGTGGTCAACCAGGTGGGCGTCGATCTGAACACGGCGTCGCCGGCCTTGCTGCGGTACGTGGCCGGCCTGTCTGCCCGCGTTGCCGCGAACATCGTGAAGTACCGCGACGAGCACGGTCCGTTCGCCACGCGGCAGGACCTGCTGAAGGTGGCCGGCCTGGGGCCCAGGACGTTCCAGCAGGCCGCCGGCTTCCTCAAGCTTCCCGACGGCGAGAACCCCCTGGAGAATACCTTCATCCACCCCGAATCGTACGCCGTCGTCGAGCGCCTGTTCGAGCGCTTCGGGATCGGGTTCGAAGACGGTGACTTGCCCAGCCTGGCCGGCTGGATTCGCGAGACGATGAAGGACGAGGGGCTGAGTGTGGAGGCGTTGGCTCAAGAATTGGACGTCGGCGTGCCGACTCTGGCGGACATTCTGGACGATCTTGCGAAGCCGGGTCGCGATCCGCGCGACAGCCTGCCGCCGCCCATTTTGCGTCAGGACGTGCTCAAGATCGAGGATCTAAAGCCCGGGATGCGGCTCAAGGGGACGGTGCGCAACGTGGTGGACTTCGGCGCCTTCGTCGATATCGGCGTCAAGCAGGATGGCCTGGTCCACGTTTCCGAAATGGCCGATCGCTACGTTCGCAACCCCTACGAGTTGGTGGCCGTCGGTGACGTTGTGGACGTGAGTGTCATCAAAGTCGACGTGGAGCGCGGCCGGATTGGGTTGAGTATGAAGGATTAGGAGCGCAGCTCCTTGCGTCGCCGGTTTGGCGAGGCGAGCAATGAATTGCCCGCCTGCTACGAAAAATCCGTTAAAACGGATTAATCGGGCAGCAGAGAAGTGCGTTTGAAACGCACTTCTCGTATCAGACGCGGCGTCCTGAGCCTGTCGAAGGGGCGAATTCATTCGTCGGCCAGCTCAAAACAACTTCGTGATCTCGTCCTGTGGAAAAATCGGCAGGTCTACCAGGTTGTCGCCGTCCTGCATCTTGATGCCACGTTCTTTCTCCCACACCTCGCCGATTTGTGCCGCCTCGATGCCGGCCTCCCACAACGCCCCCACAATCGCCCCGGCATCCGCCGGCGCCACGGCCAGAACCAGGGCCCCAGACGCGATGACACCTAACGGATCGAGATCGAAAGTCTGGCACAGCGTCTCCGTCAGCGGGTCGATAGGTATCGCCTGGCGGTCCACAACGAGACCCACGCCGGCGGCCTGAGCCAGCTCGTGGAGCCCGGTGGCCAGTCCGCCCTCCGTGGGGTCGTGCATGGCGTGAACCTCGCCGGTTGTCGTGGCCACCGCTGCATCGCGAACCACGCTGATCCCCGGATCGTGCAAGAAGTTCCGCGCCCGCTCGATGTTATGGGCCGGTAGCCGGCCTCGGAGCTGTTCGCCCTTCTCGTGGGCAATGATGGCTGTCGCCTCGATGCCCACGCCCTTGGTGAGGAGGAGCGCATCGCCGGGTTGGGCACCGGCACTCGTCACCAGGCCGTGCTTTGCCACCTCGCCCAGCATCTGGCCAACCACAATCGGCCGGTTCAGGTCATAGGTGATCTCGGTATGCCCCCCGACAAACCCGATGCCCAGGCCGGTACACGCCTCGCCGATTTGCTCGAAGATCATATCAACCAGGGCCGGAGTTGTGCGCGCCTCTGGCAGGAGGATCGTCGCCAGGAACCAACGCGGCGTCGCGCCCATGGCAGCGATGTCGTTGGCGTTCACGTTGACCGCGTACCAACCAATCTCGTCCGTCGCGAAGGTGATGGGATCAGTCTTCGCCACCAGGTACCGATCACCGAAATCGATAACAGCCGCGTCCTCGCCGACGCCAGGCCCGACCACCATCCGCTCGTTGGCCGGCGCATATCGACGCAGCAGGCGTTGCAAGTGGTCAGGATCCAGCTTACCGAGTGGAAGTGCGTCCATCAGAATGAAAACTCCTCGACACTGTCACGCCTTACGTTTCACGTTTTACGTTTTACGCGGTATAATTGCCGCCAATTACCTGCAAGGAGGCATGAAACACAATGACAGCACACTCTCGTCGGCTGGTAGGCGTAGGCCGCTGGCTTGCTCTTGGTTTTATCGTTCTGCTGGCATTGACCGGCTGCAGCTCAGGAGGGTCCAATTCCCCGGCCCCGGCCACGTCGGCACCCACGGCGACGTTTGCTCCCAAGCCCACATTCACGCCGGCTGCGTCACCTACCGCTGTGGCCGGTCTCCCGACCGCGCCACCGACCACGACGTCGGAGCCCACGGATACGCCAGCTCCCACAGCCACACCCACACCGAACCCGAACGTGAACCCGCTCACCGGGTTGGAAGTAGACGATCCGTCGGTTTTGCACCGCCGGCCCCTACTCGTCCGCATCGGCAACGATCCGGTGGCGCGCGGTGTGCAGGCCGGCCTGGGCCAGGCCGAGGTCGTCTACGAAGATATAATGGACGGTTGGGGCGTGACCCGCTTCACCGCCGTTTACCTGTCCCGGGACCCGGAGATGATCCGTCCGGTTCGCAGCGCGCGTCTCATCAACATTCAACTGGCACCGCAATTTGACGGTGCGCTGGCTCATTCCGGTGCCAGCGACGAGATTCGCTGGCGCATTTCCCAGTCACCTTTCGTCGATCTGGACGAGTTCTACCATTCAGACCCATACACCTATGGTCAGGGTGACTGGCGGACCAGGCTCTACACAACCGCACCGCGCCTGCGAGACTATCTGAAGCGCAATGCACTCGAAGAAAATGTCGATCTACAAGGGTGGCATTTTGATGAGACCCCCCCAGACGGCAATGTTCCGGCTGAGGAGATCTACATTCCCTACCCCAACGGCGCGGTCACCTGGCGCTACAACCCCAGCACCGGGTTGTACGAGCGATCGGTGGATGGCACTCGGGCGGTGGACGCCAACACCGGCGACCCAATCGCCGCCGCCAATGTCATTGGCTTCTACACCGAGCACCGCAAGACCGACATTGTCGAGGACAGCCTGGGCAGCACCGCCATCGACATTGTCATGATGGGTGAGGGATCTGTCCAACTGTTCCGCGACGGCGTCATGGTCGAAGGTGTCTGGCGTCGTGACGACACGTTTCAGTTGACACAGTTCTACGACAAGGCCGGCAACCCCCTGGCTCTCAAGCCTGGCCAGTCCTGGGTGGAAATGCTGCCAACTAACATCCCCGAGTACGATGCCCAGATTCGCCAACCCTAATCTGTGCCGGGGGATGGGGTGCATCTGTCCGTGTTTCCTTCTGTCCGTGGGGAATACTTGCTCTGTTGTAAAGAGTTTCCCGCCTCAAGAAATCTAGCTCCTCTGCTCAAACGCGGCGGTTGAAAGTATAACCGAGGTTGTCACGGACGGCAACACGCGATTGGATTGGACGCGAATCATGCGAAACGGCTATCCCCTCGTTGAACTCCATCGCCATCTGGACGGCAACGTCCGGATAGAAACAGTCATCGATCTGGCACGGCAGCACAGCCTGGCTTTGCCGGCCTGGACACCCGAGGACCTGCGACCCCATGTTCAGGTCGTGGAGCCGACGCCCGGCGTGATGGCTTTCATCGCCAAGTTTGAGCTCCTGCGCCACGTCATGGTTGACTACGATGCCGTTCGGCGCATCGCGTGGGAGAATCTGGAAGATGCCGTCAACGAGGAAATCGACTACATCGAACTTCGCTTCAGCCCGTACTTCATAGCCGAAGCCCACGGGCTTGATCCTGTGGGCGTGGCCGAAACCGTGTGCGACGCGTTGGAAGAGGCGAAGGGGGAGCTACCGGTACATGCGAAGCTGATCGGCATCATCTCCCGGACCTACGGACCAGAGATTGCCTGGACGGAGCTAGAGGCCGCGATCCACTATCGCGACCGAGGGATTGTAGCACTGGACCTGGCTGGCGATGAGGCCAACTACCCGGGCGAGCTCTTCGTCGAACACTTTCGCAAGGCCCAGGAGGCCGGCCTGCACACCATCGCCCATGCCGGCGAGGCGGCCGGCGCGGAGAGTGTCCGCCAGGCTGTGCTGGAACTCCGCGCCGAGCGCATTGGCCACGCGGTGCATGCCCTCGGCGATCCCGCGACCATGGATCTCCTGGCGGACCGCTGTATCCCCATCGAGAGTTGCCCGACGAGTAACGTGCAAACCAGCACAGTCTCCAGCTATCAGGCGCATCCCTTGCCGGCCTTTCTGGAGCGGGGCCTGCTGGTCACCCTCAACACCGATGACCCGAGCATTAGCGGCATCGACCTGGCCCACGAGTATCGAGTGGTGCGTGAGGAAATGGGACTCGACGATGCCGATCTGCTACAATTGCAGGAATATGCGGTCAAGGCCGCCTTCCTGACGGCGGAAGAGCGGACAGAGCTACTGGCCCTGTCCAGTGATCAGTAACCAGTGATCACTGATCACTGATCACTGACAACTGATAACTGACCAACGGGGTCGGTCTCGGCTTGCTTGAGGGGGTTCGGGTAGGGGTGACCGTTGGCGTAGGTGTTGGTTGCCAGCGGTACTTGCGGATGACAAGCGGGATGTACTTGACATTGATGACCCGCTCCTGGACAGCACGCACGGCTGCCAGCGCATCGAGCTTGCCGGCCCCCCACTGACGATCGGAGCCCGTCTCCGTGAAACTATCTTGACGCGCCGTGCTGCGGAGAATGCTGCGAACCGTTCCCGGATCCAGGGTGGGATCGACCTGGAGCATCAAGGCGATGACTCCAGTAAGGTGAGCCGTCGAGACGCTGGTGCCCACCACCCGGGCCTCGTGGCGATTATCCGGCGCGATTCCCCAGATGTCATCGGCTGGCGCGTTGGCTGAACGGGGTGCGAACACCCGGATGCCAGGCGCGCTCAGATCGGGGCGTGGCCGGCCATCCCGAGTTGGACCGCGGCTGCTGTGTGAGTAGATCTCCCCTTCAGTGTAAACATCGCAGTACTGGTGGTCATCTATGGCTGTCCAACAGGTCTTCGTCACGTAGGCGCCGGCACTGATGGCCCGGGATGCGGTGGCCGGCTCGCGGATCGTCACATGTGAATCGATGTAGTTGCCGAAGAAAACCTTGTCGTACGGCCCGTATGGCAGCCATGCATCGAACCGGCCATCGATCACCCGATCGCCATGCAACGCGATAGACCAATCTCCCTGCAACGCTTGCCCGCCGGCTGCATCCAGCCGAATCCTCGCCCAATTGTCGCCGTTAGCCGGCCACGGTGCCGAAACGGCATCGACGGTGATCTCCGTGCCGTCCGAGGCTCCGAAAATCCTGAGAGCCCCCTTTTCCACCGGGCCGAAGGTCTGCCCCGTTGGTGCCGTCACGGAAATTGAGAGGCTGTCCGAACTCTCGTACCACACGTTGATGTCAGCGTAGGCCCGTGGATAGCCCTCAAAAAAGGAGAACGGCAGTGTGATCGTCTCAGCGAATGGCACGCGTCCTGACGCATGCATCGCGGTCTGGCCCTCGTTGCCGGCTGCTGCCGCGAAGATCACGCCCGGTCCTGAGAGAGCATCCAGGGCCAGCTCGTAGTCGGCGGAGCCGTCGTGAGCACCGAAATGGGCACCGAAGCTGTTGTTCATGACCACTGACCGACCCAGGTTCCTCGCCTTGGTCACGATGTAATTCCAGGCGTCGATAATGCTGGCCGTGTCCAGCGGACTCTTGACGACGATCAGCTCGGCACCGGGCGCCACGCCAGTGTAATGTGTACCGGAGCCGGCGGCCACGCCGGCCACATGTGTCCCATGCCCCGACGTGTCTGCTTCCGTCGGTAGACCCGCGTCGATCTGCCAGCGCCGCCACTCCGTGCCGTAGTCGAAGCCGGCCGGCGGTGTTCCAGAACTGGTCTGATCCCAGATGGCGACAATACGCGACCGGCCGCGCGCGTTCTGGAAGTCCGAGTGTGACCAATCGATGCCTGTATCCACCACGCCGATGAGCACACCCTGGCCAGTGATCGGCAGCCCATGGCTCTGGAGAGCCCATACATCATCAGCTCCGATGTCGACAACGCTCCGATCGAGGGCGGTCGGCACCGGATTTGACGCCGACACGGATATGACATCCTGAATTCTGGCCAGGCTTTCCAGGCGGTCGATAGGCAGACGGACGGTGAGAATGACCGGCCCGTCGCCGACGACGGTATTGACGTGACCACCCAGGGCAGCAACATCCTTCGACACGTCGTGCTGGGCGCGCAGCGTGACATTCAAGTAACCGAGGCGTTGTTCTTCGGCAAGGCGGCGCGGAGTGGACTGTACTTCGCGGACGAGCTGGCGCAGGGTGGGATCGAGGCGCACACTGGGTGGGCCATTCTCGGCGCCAGCCGGCGGGACCAGCAGTGCGAGTACCAGCACAGATAGGGCCAGCAAAAGGGGAAAAGGGGAAAGGGGAATGGAAAATGAAGCTGAACCGAGTAGGCTCTGTTTTCTGGCTTCCATTTCCCTTTTTCCCTTTTTCCCCTTTTCCCCTTCCATGTCTTAGTCCTCCCCCGCTGGCGGGACAGGCTGCGTCAGCTCGATAGTTTCCAATTCTGGCAGTGTCAGCAGGCTCGGAATCGCTGCCGGCGGCACATCGGCCGTGATCACCACAATCGCGTTCTGAGTAACGGATCGCACCCGGACACCATAGTCTTCCAGCTCCTCGGTGATATCACGGCGCGCCTGGATCACCACCGTGACGGGGCGCAACTGCTCGTTGAGGGTTTCAGGGGCCTCCAGAGCTTGCCGTCCTCGCTGCAGCAGACGCCGGCGCAGCTCCGGGCCGAGCTTTCGGAAATCGTCCGCGCGTGGTGCGTTAGGCACTGGAGACGACATCGGCGCAGCCGGTTCTCGAGCCGGCAGAGGCGCTGAGCAGCCGGCGATGGTCGTCGCAAGTACTAGCCACAACAAAATGCGCATGTCGTGAGATGACTCTCCGCATCAACCCGTTGGCACGTTACATGTTGAACGTTGGGACGCGCTTCGAGACGTCGCACTATCTAATAACGTACAACGCCCAGCGTGTCAACGTTCAACACGTTTCGAGGATCAAACTTATGACGTCAGGCCGGAGTCACATGTTCCGCGCACGAGTATACCACATTTCTGTCCATCCAGCACGTGTCGGACATCACGATTCCTCTTGCAGATGGCGGGATGGCCAACCACCAGGCTTTCGACAACACAAAAGCCGACCCGGCTGCTGAGTTGGCTCAGCAGAGGGTCGGCTTTCCTCGGCCATCGTCCCCGCTCCAGCGTGATGAGACGGACACGGCATGAATCTGTCCTACCCGTGCGGACGGGTTTCAGAGGTTAGGCCGGGCTGTGGAGCTGCTCCTCGGACAATCTCTGGCCGTTGATGATCCGCCAGTGATCGTCAGTCTAGCTCTTGCTGGAAAGATTCCTGCATGTGACCGAGTGCTATACGGCGACTACCGACTCGGCGCAGCTAGGTCTCCAAAACTGATGGTCAGCGGTTCGTCGAGGCATGCTGTCAGGTCGATGGCCCAGTCGTCCAGCGTGGTGGAGATGGGAAATCCGGGCGGGTTGTCCTCAATCAGCGTGTACACGTCCTCAGCAAGGCCATCGAACAGATAGATCCCGTCAACTCCGGTGACTTGCGGCGCACCGACAACCGCGCCGGCGCTGTCGCGCAGCGTCAGTGTAGCGCCTGACAGCGGCCGCTCACCGAGCCCCAACACCCCATCGCCATCCACGTCATGCCACACCACGCCGTTCACCCCGCGCGGGCAGACATTGGCCGGCAAATGGTCACCGAAATCCTGGGTCGTCAGCCCACACCCCGCGTCGATCGTCACCAAGGCGGCGGTTGTCGATCGGTACCCCGGCGGGTCCGTCTCCACCACGCGGTATCGCCCCGGCACCAATCCCGGGAAGTTGTACCGACCATCCGCCCCTGTGGCGAGACTCTGAAGTGCCACATCGACCTCCCACAGTGTCACGATGGCGTGCGCCAGCGCCGGCTCGCCGACGTCCCGCACGCCATTCTCGTTCCCGTCCTCCCACACCAGCCCGGCAATGCTCGCCGGACACGGGGTGAAGGTGGGCGAGGGCGTCGGTGTCGCGGTGGCCGTCGCCGTAGGTGTGGCGCTTGGAGTGGCCGTCGACGTTGACGTGCTGCTCGGTGTCGACGAAGGCGTGAGGGTCAGTGTGGCCGTGAGCGTCGACGTCACGGTCGGGCTGCTGGTTGGCGTGGGTGTCGGTGATGCCACCAGCGGACAGCCGCGCCACAAAGAGTACGAAACGAAGGCATGGCCCCGGATGAGATCCGCAGCCTCCAGCCGGCGCACCTGGGGTGAGTTCGGGCACAACTGAAACTCAGCCGGGATGCCGCTGAGCTGCACCGTGAGACCGTCTTGAGGCCGCAGGAGGAACCACGCGTAGCTCGCGCCGGTGCCGGGCAGGTGCCGCGTCGGCCGGTGCGCGATCTCCTCGCCCGTTTCGCCGTCTCGCACGATGACTTCCATGGGTGGCAGAGGGGGTCGGTTGGCATCGCCGCTATCGAGGATGCCGTTGCAGCCCGGACATGGAAACCCGACCCCGATGGTGTCCCGAAAGACGCGTACGGTGAGGGAAAACGTGTCGTCAGGGAGCGGGCTGGCAGGTATTGATCTCAGGCTGGGCAGGCCCAGAATCACGCTCAGGGACAGCAGATGAACGAGTCTGCGCATTGGGGGGTAGTTGATTGTTGTGACTTGTGGCCTAACGGCCGGCGTCGCGGTGGGGATCGGTGGAGTCCAAGGCCAGCGCGCGGACTGCTACGAGCGGCATGCCTCTCTCCAACATTCGCCATGTCCGCCCACCTGACCTCACGCCAGGACTCGCCGCCATCCGTGGATTTGTATGTCCCGTTGTTTGAGTAGAACGTGCCGGCGTACAGCGGTGGACTCGCCAGCGGGGAAGCTACGAACTGGGCGACGATTTGCAGCTCGGCGGGTGGGGACCCTGTGGGAAGTGAAGCCCGGGGAGGGATGGCTGGTCATCCGCTGCCACGCCGATGGTCAGTGCTCCTACGCGCTGTTCAACGGCCCGGCAGACACCCCACTGCAAGGCCTGGCATGGCTAAAGTGTATGCGCCACTTTGTGGAGTGCAGCAATCAGGATGTCAAGTCCGGGGCCGGCTGGGGCGAGTTTCGGGCCCAAAAATATCTGGCCTGGAAACATCCGCCTACTGGGCATTCATTAATCTGACTGAATCACCATTTCTGACAAAGTTCATGCCGCAGTCGCCGCAGGTTGCGATTTCCTTTTGGGATTTCAATGGTTGTCCACACTGGCAGACCCAACCCCGTACATGAGCTGGGTTGCCAATTACCAGGGCATATGGAGGCACATCCCCAGTCACCACGGCTCCCGCTCCAACCAGAGAAAACTCACCGATGGTGATGCCTGCAAGTATAACTGCGCCAGCTCCCAATGAAGCACCTTTTCTCACGAGAGTAGGTAAGAGCCATCGACGATTACTGTATCTCTTTTTTGCCTGAGGGAGTCGTGGGGACCTGGGATAAAGATCGTTTGTAAATAACACATGTGGACCAACAAAAACACCATCTTCCAAGGTGACTCCTTCCCATACCATGTTCCCGTTCTTGATAGTCACATTGTTCCGAATAATAACCCCGGACTCAATGAAGCAATGATCTCCGATATTGCAGTTCGCGCCGATGGAGACGTCCTTCATTACATGGGTGAAAGCCCAAATGCGAGTACCCTGGCCAATCTGTTGCGATTCTACTATTGAAGCTGGATGTATGAATACACCATTCATAATGTTAAACCTCGATCGGAAGATCATTATCCGTGGACAGCATGGGGTCAACTACAAGATCAAGTCATCTTCGACGTCATCTCGAGTGGTGGGGGTACCCACGGACCTACACGGCCTCTGAACCGGTAGCGAGCCAGGCTCTCACCGTTTGCTATGATCAGTGAGATTTTTCTGCTTACCGCTTGAGGATAAGGGGAAAAAAGTAAACGGGATTGGCACCTGGTGTAGGGACTGGAGTAGCAGTTGGAGTGCTCGTGGGCGTGAGAGTCGGCCTCGGGTCCGGCGAAGGACTGCTGATGGGTTCGCTGAAGACCTCCAACTCGGCGCCGTTGCTGTCGCCGTCACGGTCGCCACGGGTGACGGTAAATACGATGGAGCGTGCGTTGACGGGTTCGAAAGTGAAATCGTAATACTTATAGCCGTCGTTCGAGGACTGAGAACCAGGATCGCCACGGCAGATCCGGATCCCGGGCTCCAGCAGTGCGCCGGCGCCGGACAGCTTCGTCACGGAGGTGAAATCCAGAAGGGCACCGGGCGCGGTGGAAGCGACATAGCGAATGTTCCAAGCTTCATTGTAGAAGTAGTTGTTCTCGCCACCCTTTCCGAAGGGGCCGGCCCGAATACGTGCAATGCGATAGTCTTGCCCCAAGTCAATCTTCACCCAGTTAGGGGTTCCTCTCCCAGCCCAGTAGTTGTCCGGCAGGTCCCAAATTCCGTCAACAAGAAGACTGGCTGGCAGATACTCTTCGTTGCTGGTTGTGACAGGTTTACCCAAGGCCACGTTTGTGTGGTCGCTCGGTAGAGTAGGCGACGGGATGATAGGGCCAATCGTTGGAGTTAAGGTAGCTGTCGGGGTTGGGGTTGGATGTTCAAGGTATATGATGTAGTCGCCAGATCGAGTGAAACCTTTTGAGACACCGTTGACCGTCAGGTGGTCGGCTCGGGGTGCATATAGTGTGAACGCCGTGACATTTTCCCCGTACACCGCCACGGTCTCACCGAGGTACGAAGCCTGGAACAGAGCATTGTCAGGAAGGTTCATCACCACAGCCCTCTCCGCTGCCTGGTCCGTCAAAGACGTCCCACCATAAAGAAAAAGTCTCTCCATCTCACCAGCCGCGTCTCGTGTGACGACGGCAACCCGGCCATCGTATTGATACGGGCCAACAGAGAGAGCGGAGATAGACTGAGCGTAGGTAAGGAGTACATCGTCGGTACGACTGCTTCCGTCATTCATTTGCACCCTCACGGCCGCCGCCTCCCCAGTGTCATCGAGAAGAGCAACGGCGGGTCTGTTGCTCCAGGAAGCCCTATCGGTAGGATACAGAATGTGGATGAACCGAGTATCAGCGACAGATGATGCCGGCCGCACTCGGACAAATGGTAGCCCATCATTCCCCGTGGTAGCTGTGAAGGATTGCGGCGCAGCGACCCTGACACCCAGAATCTGTCCCCCCCCGGCGTCACCTCGCACCCAGTCTCCTTCAACCGATACTCTGCTCCCAAAATGGCTCACCCACTCATACTGATGAGCGGCATCGGCTGCCACATTATCCAGCATCACGAAGTAGTCCGGGCGGATGAATACCACATGGCGCGTGATGTCCTCCATGCCGGCGATGTTCTTGTAGCGCCGTGTGGCATCAGCAGCCACGTAGTCAAAATCCGGCGTGTCGGCTGTCGCTTCCAGAAAACCGTCACTGCCGATGAAATCTTCGACGTAGAGGTGATCCGATGGCCTGTACTGGCCTTGCCCATCGATAAGAAGTGTATTATGCAGCGCGGTTGCACGTCGATGATGGTACCCTTCGCTTTCAGGCGCCAGCCAGCGCCCTGCCTTATAGATATAAAAACCATTCATATCGTTATGATCGTGACCAATACTTAGCTCGCAACCTGTATCCGGACACGGTGGCTCCCACGGATAAGCCCCCTGGGTGAAGGTGTCAAAGGCGAACCGCCCCCCATAGGCGCCTGTCTTCAAGCCGAAAAGCAGGTCGCTGTCGCCCCAGCCAGTACGCCAGATCACACCTTCAAGGTCAGGGAATACATAGGCTTTACTGAGATCCGCGGGTGGTTGAGGGCCGAGAGTCGGATCATAGTAGAGAAACTCAAAAATGCTCCAGGGGGCTGACCATAGGTGCGCCTGCCTTGGGTCGGCGGCAACGAGTTCTTGAGCCATCCACTCGGCCTGCCGGTCGCGGTACTCCCTGGCGACGAATCGGAGCAGGTTCTCCGCTCGGTAGAGATTGGCCCAGTCCCACTCGAAATCCCCATAGGTGAGCAGGAACTGGAGGCTGTTAGGGATGGCGTTATAAATGCGCCAGCGGGGGTAGTTTCTCAGATAGATGTGCGGGAAGAGGTCAGTGCCCTGAATTCGCCTTAAATTGTACAAGAAAGGCAACGACATCGTCAAGCCATAGCTCTGGTAAGGAATGCTCTCGTGCCAACTGCCATCCTCGATTCCGTTCAAGATATACTGCACCCGCGACATACTGCCACTTGCCCGGTCGATCCACATCTGGGCGCGCTCGTCCTCTCCCAGGAGTGCCAGACCCGCCATGCCAAGGGCGCTGTTATTAATCCAGTTGTGGTTCTGCACATATGCTTTAATCCACCAGTTCCCCCACGAGCCCTGCTGCGGTCCTGAGCTGGCCTCGTACATCTTCTGAGCCCAACTGGCCAAACTCTCTCGTACGATTTGCCGTTCGGTGGGCGTGAGCGCGTCGTAGAGCCAGTCGTAGGCGATGGCACTGCCCAATAACATATGAGCGTGGCCCAGCTCTCGTTCATTGCCGTCGTTCCATTTATCCCAAGACACGTAGGTCAACAGATAGGCCTTCGCAAGATTGCGATAGCCGGGATCACCGGTCATAACGTAGGCAAAGGCAAACGGAATGATGCCTTGACCATATTCTCGGTAGGCATTAATACCATCAGGTGGTGGGCGCAGGGGAGGGGTAGTTCCCAATTGTGAGTCAACGTAGTCTCTGATCGGCAGCCAAATCTCTTGATGGGTCGTCGCTGCCTCGGCACGCAAGGCCTCGATCTCGCTCGCGTCGAAGAACAATCGAGGATGAGTATCTGCGAGATAGCTTATGGTAAAGTCAGCATCTGATTTATCGGCGATACATGGGTTGAGTGCGTCTGATACGCGCACTCGTGCCGTCGTGGAGAGATCGTCAGGCACTGTCCAGGTGTAGACACCAGTGTTCGTTGTGGAAGTGACGATGGTATTGACGATCGTGGTGAAATTGTCGGTAGAATACTCGATTTTGACCTGATTGACTCCATTGGATGTCCACGTGATTTGATGGTTTGAACCGACTTGCCACGCCTCGCCACCATTCGGCGCGGTGACGGTGATCGTCCCAGATGGAGAAGTGGGAGAAGGACTAGGTGGAGGAGTGAAGGTGGGGCTGGGGGAAGAAGAGGGGGTGGGCGATAAAGCTGAGGTCGGGGTAGGTTGACTGCCATCCAAATCAACCTCTCGATAATCAATTACATCATAACTACCTGATTGAGGATCTTTATGCTCGTGAATCCCCAAAGAATAATAAGGATTCTCCGCAGCATAGTGAAGGGTATAATGACCACTATAGGAGCGGCCCCTTGCTTCATGTTCCTCAATGATATAATCAGCCAAGACTGAATCTATCGCTACCGGGTCAAAAGAGAAAAATAGACTATCGGGAGTTCCCTCAGGAAATATCAGCCATTGTTGCGGTCCTTCCCAAGGCCCTCCTCGGTGAGTGCCAAACAAGCCTTCATTGATAAGCAATCGAGTTTTATCTTTGATATGAGAATTATTATTGATATCAGCAATCGGATTATTCTTATCCCACTCCTGAAAATCATGAGAGGGTCTTGCCTCAGTGCTCCCGTAATGACTTTTCAAGGCTCCAGTGATCAAATCCTCACCGCCTTCATGATGATCGCGAAAAAGGGCGATGTTAATCAAGTGTTGGCTTTGGACAAGAACCTCAGCGAGATAAGTATCGGTGGAGAGAGGGCCAGTGTATTGTACCTTGGCCGAAGGGTCATCATAAGCATAACCAGTTGTTTCTGCTCCAAAATCCTGGTCCGAGCTGCGGCTTGAAGCGAATCTGACATTGGGAAAGTCTTGGCGGATCGCATCAATATAATAGGCAAGAAAGCCGTGGTCGTCTCGGCCTCCAGCCTCATAGAAAACGATCTTGTTCTGAGGAACACCGATGCTGGTTAAGCCCCTTGCCACCGCCTTAGCTACTTGAGGTAGGGGGTTTAGATACGCCCGACAGCAATCATCAAAGTTGTTGCCATTAATCTTAACTGCTATTTGGTCCCCGCTTTGGTAAGTTGACATAATATCCTGCCAGGCCCCTTGAGGCGTTGACTGGCCAGTTAACTCCATTACTCCCCGTTCAACCATAGCAAACACTGTTACTTCATCAACAAAGTCCCAATAATTCTCAGCATCAAAATCCCAGAAAGTGACATCGCCATCATGAACCCGAACCACCCGCTGGGCAAATTGAGCAGCTTTTGGAATACCTATAGGCCCGTGAATAGCCTGGGCAAGAACCTCTTGTTTGGTCTTGTAATCTCTATAAAGTAAAAGTGCAGCTAACACTACGATAAAGGTCAAAGCTGCTATGGGTTTGATCATTGCTTTAAGCCATCTAACGACCGGGGAAGAAGCAAGGGGAGCAAAGAGAAAGCTCGAAAACAAGAGGCTGTTAGCGAGAGCTACCCTCTGACAAGGATAAGTTATCCTGGCGGGCTTTTGGGCGACCCGAAAGATGAACCAAAACAAAGACAAAAAGCCTACCACAAAGACGTTCCAGAAAATGTTCGGTCTTGACTTGCTTTTCTTTGTCGTGTCGGCCATCATGCACACTCCCAGGGACGAACTGATGGCACATCGTGGGCGCTTTGACAATCCCGCACATCGAGATTCAACCTAATCGTAGGCGAGGCAGCAGAACATCGTTCTACCGCTTGAGAGAGCCTCTCTATCGCCGGCGCCGCAGGACCCAACACGGAGTCTGGCAGCTTAGGCGTAGCTGGTTCGAAGAACATTCGACTCCACAACTCGAAGGATAATAACAGGCCAATCATCTCTGCAATGTCTGTCTGTCCATCTAGATGGGCCTTGACAACCGTCCTCAGGCCTTGGTTATTGAACACCTCATGCTGATTCGAGGTTTCAGATAGCAAGACCGACTCCACGAACGGTCGCAAGGGTCCGCGTAACCATTGGGTATAGTCCATAGAACGCTGTTGCCTCTTGAATAACGAATCATATTCATAGTCTGCGCGCGAGGCAAATCGCTTCGCAGTTTTGGTCAAGACTTGTTGGTAGACAAACGAGGCCATCGAGGCTGAAGGGGGCAGAGATAGCTGTGGCCAGGGTATCTCTCCCAACTCAGGGAAGTAAGAACAGAGAGTAAGTCGATAGGCTCGTTCCATATACTTTTGATATGCCGGCAGTTGCAGGGCCACGTTGATGAGTTCACGGTCAGCAAAGGGATGGTATACGATGAGATAGGGTTCTTTTGCCACCTGCCCCATATAGTTTTGCCGCCTCGACTTGTGTCGTAGAATCTGATACTCATAGACCGCCACCGGGTCGGTAGACTCGGTCTCCTCAATAGCCTCCTGTATTGACTGGCGTGCTGCTGTATCCAACTCCCTCCTCTGAGACTCACCAAATAGAACTTGCAAGTCAGAGTCTCCAGGACAGCCATGCCTGCTCATCCTGAGAATGAACTTGAAGACATCTCCACGGATTCTCTGCGCAAGTCCTCTGGGAGTTACATTTCTTCCAAACAGGTTGTCGCCCAGCAACCCACCAATGGCAACATCGACGCGCTTTGACATCTCTTTGGACATTTCGAACTCATGAGCGTGTATGACATTGTACATGCCATCGGTAAAGTAAGAGATCTTCTCAGCGTGCTCGGCGATGTAGGTTGGCGAGAGGGGGTACAGGTGAAGTGGCATATCTATCGTCTTCGCCACTAAAGCTGCACATTGAACATCTTGAGCCTCTTGTGCCCCGAAAGTAAAGGCTTCCGCATGTGGGTAGAACTGCTGGAGCAAGACCGCTATCCAGCGTGAATCGAGCCCTCCGCTCAAAGCCACCCCGTAGCGAAGCCCAGGCTGAATTGCCCGTTCAACAGCAGATTTGAGAGCATTATAGATCAGCTCTTTGTACCAGCCATCTGATCTCCTTGGATATCTGTCAGGGAAAGATAGTTTCCAATAGGGCTTTACGTGCCATTTGCCATCTTGATATTTCAGAATCGATCCCGGCGCCAGTAGTCTGATGTCTTCAAAGAAGGTCCTCTCGCCCAGGATATATGTGAAATGAAAGAAATTAGCGATGGCTGTCTTATCCAGACGTCTCGAAATAGCCGTATGTTGGAGTAACGCTTTAACTTCAGAGGCAAACAGGAGGTCTTGCCCTAAAGAAGTGTAATACAGCGGCCGCAATCCCAGCGGATCGTTGCAGATTAACAGAGTGCTTTGCCTCTTGTCCCATATCAAAATGAGGAAAGTGCCGCTAAGCGAGTGGATAACCTCCTCGCCAACTTTCAAATACAGATCATGCACGTAGCGGGCATAGTTGGGTTGGCGATGGTTGCTTTGCTGATCTCTTTCGTCACCTTCAAGTTTTCCCTGCAAAGGTACGAGGTAGCCGTAGACGATCACCACAGCTACTGCCGACTCGTAGAGAAGTTTAGGATGTTCTTCGCCCAGGTGTACACAGCCGATATTAACGGTTGACGCACAATGTGCTTCGACTACCAGACATCTTTCGTAGGCAAGAGCCGTCAGCATGCTCAGAAACGAGTTCTTATATTGATCATTTGGTGTAGGCATTATGATTCCACAAATGCCTGGCATTACGCCGCCTCCCTGGTTATCAAAGGTAGGAAAGAGATGTCAATTTCAACATCTTTGGTATCCCCGGCTCACACAAGAAGACCTCAATCTGCCCTATCTATCATCGGGCAAACAGCCTGGAAGCGTAGTCAAGAAGCGTTAAGGCGTCCAAGTCCCCCGTAACGCACATGGCGCTCTTAGCCCCACTTGGCCATCGCCAATACCTGACCAGAGGGCCAGTCGACGCCTCGATGTAATCGATGAGTTTCACTTCGCTCGTCAGTCTGTCCATAGTGGCCGGGTCTATGTACGTTCCGCAGCGCGTCGCCGTTTCACCAGTGTCCAGAATGTAACCCTGTTCCCGCAGAAACGACACTACGCCCTTGGGGGCGTTGGCGGGCAGCCCGACAAACGGACGGGGCTCAGCAGGTACATACAGTGCTTTGGTTCTCAATTGATAGTACGCCCCATCCCACCCTTCGACAGGCTCAGGACATCGCGCGTGCTCTGAACCACAAGGACCCAGACCCCTGACCAGGATTGTGGCACGCTCAGAACAGGTGAAAGAGATATGCAGACCCGTTGAGGTGTGAGAAACCTCAACCCTAAAACCGGATTTCTCTTGCCACCAGTCGCTGATATCGCGCAATCTTGCAATCCAAACTGGGGGTTGCAATCGCTTCGCCTCGTGCACCAACACAATAATCGGTTGCTTACAGAGTGAAGCCAGCTCGGGGTGGAAGTTAAGAGTGTACAATTCGCCACGCCGATACGTCTGTTTGAGAACTTGGCTCCACGCCTGGGCGATTCCTTCAGGGCCAAGAAGTAGCCCATCATGGAGTTGCAAATCATCCGGCACGCACAGTGGGATCTCTACTGTCCCGGAACGCGCCCATGGTACACACACGGCATCTTGCGCTGACCTTGGCTGATAAAATCGGAGGAGGGTCTCAAAAACCGTGCTTCGATTGTTGCGATTGCTAGATGCAATCGTAGATTCACAGCCATCCCACCAGATTGCCTCGTTACTGCTGTACTTAAACACCCCCTTCGGCAGACAATCCACCAGATCATCCGTGCAACTCAGGTACGGGCAGCGGAAGCCGTGCACCTCGATGCCATTGTCGGCAAAGACGTCAGCCGCTCTCGCAAGCTGTTTGCTCGCCTCGGCTGGCGGATACGCGTTGAGGTCAACGTGATCGAAACCATGAACCGCAATTTCTACTCCCGAATCTTGGAGATGACGAAAATAGTGGGAATGTCGCTGGACAACGCGGCCTGGTGTTGGAAACGTCGGCGCACACCCATATTCAGCCAGCGTCGCTACGAAGCCGTCTACCCGTTTCGTTGCCTTGGCGGGCGCCACACCATATCTGTCCAGCAAAACGGCTGCGCGTTGACGGACATATTTGGGACCCCGCAAATCAAACCATTCTCGCAGCTTCATTTTCCCCTGTCCCACCATCTGCTGCGTAGCGTGCCAGAATAGAGACGCCTGCTGTGACGCGGTCACCAATTTTCACATCAATCACCAGGTCTTCTCTTTTCGGCAACACGACCGCGACGAGTGAGCCAAACCTGATCATGCCGAGCCGCTGTCCCACGCTTACTATCTCGCCCATGCTCAGGTAGCTCTCTATGCGCCGGACAAGCCGTGAGGCAACCTGGACCACTGCCACGGTCAGCGACACATTCTCGATGATCGTAGTGAGACGCTCATTCACAAACGGTGCCTCGTCCTTTCTCAAGGACATGAACCTTCCCTCGATGTGCTTCAGCAATTTCACCTGGCCGGCAATGGGGCATCGGTTCACGTGTACGTTCAGAAGGTTCATTTCCACGCCAATGACATAGGCGGCGCTGGCCGGCAGGCTGGTGCCTGTCAACTCTCTGAGCGGGTAATCCCTACCGCCTTTCGTCACCAACGGCGTCGAACCCTCGTCAACAGCCGTGATATAGACCACCTCTCCGTCGGCAGCAGAGAGAATGACGCCATCTTGCTCAGGGGGCGTGCGATCCGGGTCCCTCCAAAAGCAGATCATGGCCAGGGTCATGGCCGCGGAGACGCTGCCACCGATTTGAGCAACGAGAGCGACGGCCAGGCTCCAAGCCGTATCCAGTTGAGAATCTATCCACAGAAAAGGGATCACGACGCCCAGGACTGCCATAGCGATGCCGGTCAGGGCAAGCCGTAGGGGCAACTTCCACTTAGTGGCAAGGGCCAGCAGCAGGGCAAACGAAGCCAGCACGCCGAGGACAACGGTCTCCCACCTCATCGCCTTCCCTTAACTCCTGACCATCCGGCGATACCAGATGGCGTTGATGATGGAGCGCGAGAACATGTTCTTAAAATACAGCCACTCGCCCAAGTCGGTTGCGAATAGCCTTGCCGCCACGGTGCGCAACAGAGCAGGCTGCCTATCGAGCATCCGTTCTGTCGCCTCTCGCCAAACCTGTCTCTGCACCTTGCGAGCTCGTTTGTTGATCTCCCGGCGCACGTCAGCCGGCAGTTCTGGCGTGTCGAACACGGGTTCATTGTGGTTATCGGACACGTTGTTCAGATAGTCTTCCGGTTGGCGAATAAACCGGCCGGTTTCCTTCACCCACTCGAAGAGCTCAGTGCCAGGGTAGGGAATCGGGTTGTTGAGATGGAGCCGGATCAGCGGGTAGCGCTGGGCCAAGGCGAACGAATCTTCGATATCACTCATGGTCTCCCCTGGATGGCCGAGGATGATGAACAGCCTGACCTCGATACCAGCGGCCAGCGCATCCTGGATCGCCCGTTCGATGGTCGCGAGCGTCTCCCCTTTTTTCACGATATTTAGCAGGACGTGGTCGTTGCCCCCATCAGCTCCGAACCCAACCTCTCTCACTCCCACCTGGTGCATCCTGCGCAGCAGATCCCGGTCTGTTCTGTCTGCGCGGATGCCGTTGGCGCAGCGGATGAACAGGTCGTTTATGCCACGCCGCTCGATTTCATCACAGATCTCGTAGACACGCTTCTTGATCAACGTGAAGTTATCGTCATCGATCACGAACTGCTTGAACCCGCGGGTGTACCAATGCTCGATCTCGTCCACCACGCTGGTCGCGTTTCTCGCCCGGTAGGCATGTCCCAGTACGCTGTGGAAACAGAAGATGCACCTGTACGGACAGCCGCGGCTCGTGATGAGCGGTATCTCACCGCCATAGCTCTTGAGATTAAAGTCGATATACCTGGGGAACGATATGTTGTCTAGATCCTTGGGGCTATGCGGTTCAGGTCCTGAGAGCACGGCGCCGTTCGACCGATACAACAGCCCGGGGATATCCGCGAAGGAAGTCGCTCCCTGGCATAATTGGACCAGCGACCCTTCTCCCTCCTGGATGATGGCGAAGTCGATCTCGGGACACTCCTCCAGAACCGTTGCCTTGACGGCCGAAACGTGTGGACCACCTACCACAACCGCAGCCTGCGGGCAGTGCTCCTTGACGTACCTGGCAACGTCGTAGGCTCGCTTGTACTCCAGGCTGACGATGCTGATTCCGATCAGGTCGGGCTGAAAGGCTCGCAGCCGCTTGCTCAATCCGTTCAGGTGGCGGCTGGCACGCAGGTCTTCGACCGCGTACTCGATGTCCGCTTCGAGCAGTGCCTGGGCAAGATAACCCAGGTTGCTAGGCGGCCTGACTGCCCCCAGGTAGCTAGACGATGGTGGTGCAATGAGTAGCACTCTGTTGAACATGGCTAGAATCCTCTCTGCTTGGTGTAATACGGGATAAGAAAGAACTCCACGAAAAAGGGAAGTGGATCGCTCAATGAAAACACGGCGAATTCTTTGCTGCCACGCATCGATTGCAGGTAGTCACGTATCGTTAAGTTGCCGTGCCAAACCTCTCTGGCAACTGTCGGGATGTCCGTCAACAGGCGAACCCATTTGACGCCTTCACGGAATGGCCCTGTGGTGACCTCTTCCCCAACAGCCTCGGCGTACGCCAGGTAAGGCAAGTCGACTCCTGCACGAACAGCGATGGTATGCCAGCCCCAAATCCTCGGATTGACTTCCAAAAGCTCGAAACGAGCGTGCTGTGGGTCGTACATGAATTCGACCTCTGCCAACCCGGAGTATCCTATTCCCCACAAGAACTTCGTCGCCAGTGTCTCCAATTCTGGGATGTTGACCGTCTCCGCCAAGGTGCTGGCCCGGCCGAAGTCCATGGGATGCTGCCGCGGTCGCCTTGCAGAAAAGCCTACAACCGGCTCGCCGTCCCTGAAGAGGCCAAAGAATGAAAAGAGGTTCTCCGCGCGACCGGGGATGAGTTCTTGGATCAAGATCTCGGACGGATCGATGATGGCTGCCATCATCTCATAGAGATTGATTAGCTCCTGCATATCATTGGCTCGATATGCCTTCTTCTTGGTGAAGGGGACGAAATTCGGAGTAATAGCCGGCTTGAGGACCACCGGAAAATCCAAATTCAACGAGACAAGGTCATCCACACTGCCCGGATTGCGCGTCTCAGGAACGGGTACCCCCTGCTCTGTGGCCAAGCGGTGTGTCAGCCGCTTGTCGTAGACGAATTTGACAACGTCCCACGGCGGGGTTGTCACGAGGTAGTGCTCACTCAAGCGTTCCCAATGCTGGGCGAATATCTTCACGCACTCGTCGGTGCTGGGGAAAAGGACCCAGCCGTTCAGGTTCGTCTCCGCCGCAATCCGCAACAGATACTCTACGAATCTGGCCTCATCGTCCGCTGGTGGGCACTTGAAGAAGCGCTTGACGTGTCTCGAGAACTGGGCAACGCAAACCCCACTATCCAGAATGCAGACCGGCACATCATGTTTGGCCAGATTGCGAGCTGCCCCCAGGCTCAAAAAATGGCCGCCGACAATCACGGCACCTGGTCTTCCGTTTCCTCGATCCATGGTACAGACACCTCGCGTATAACCCTGGCAGGGGAACCGCCAACGATAGTGTAAGGTCTGACATCTTTGGTCACAACGGAGTTCGCGGCGACAACGGCGCCTTCCCCTATCTTGATGCCTGGCAACACCACTACGCCGGTCCCAAGCCAGACGTCATTCTCAATGGTAATTGGACTGTGCTTGGCTGGTACGTATGGCGCTATCCTCGAGAAATTCGGTCTTGAGGATACGACCAGGGTCACTCGCGGAGAAATAGCAACCCGATCCCCGATGCTGACCATTCCCCAGTCGGAAGGCTCATCAATGATGATCAGGTCCTCGCCGATATATACGTCTTTTCCAACCGTGTATCCACACCGTCGGATTATAGCCGCACGAAGTTGGTAGATGGGCATCTGCTTCACCAGTAACTTGAGCAGCTTCTTCATGATTGCTCGCATATCGGCCATTTCACTCCGAGATCTTAGCATGGCTGAACTTCTGCTGCGGACACCCCACACCTTTGGTAAACTGCT
>JBHIAO010000023.1:0-25926 GCA_046758565.1 Anaerolineae bacterium | reverse complement strand
CTGCGTGTCATGGAGCCGTTATTTCGCTTTTGCTGTACCATTTTCATCCTCCTTTGGGTTCAGGGAGTCCGTCAATGACTCAACAAATTAGACATCTGAATTTGCCCACCCCATATCTGGGTGAATTTAAGCGATAACCCCCCAGATATGGGTGTGCAGAATCAGAAAAATATTATTCTAGATTTACCGGCGGACTCCCTGGGGTTGTGTATGGAATGTGGTGATCTGCCCTTATCATTTCTGAACGCCAGCATGGACGCAGCTACGTAGCGTGAACGTTAGAGTCACGCTTGCGCTCGTGCACACGCTGCACACAGCGTCGTGGCAGGCAGGATCTCCAGACGCTCAGGGTCAATCTGTGCACCGCAGCGATCGCAGCGCCCATACGTGCCTTCACGCACTCTGTTCAGCGCTTCGCGCAAGGTAAACGCCTAACCACGCGTGCAATTTGGCTATAAGGCAAGAGGGGATGAGGCCCTGCCTACCCGATGATGCTGAGAGATCGCCCCTCAGAACCTCCCTCGTCAATCCCGCCATGAGCTGGGGTAACGATGTGCTTCAGAGCCGTCTCGACCTTTCGATAACCCATGCGCTCAGTCAACAGGCCCAGATCGCGGGTTTCTTGCCAGAGCAATCTGGCGTATGTGTTCCGAAGCGTTTTGACCGAAATCTCCAACTCGGCAGCTTTACCCAGGCTGTCCACAATTTGCTGGACTGAACGAATGGATAGAGGCTTGCCTTCCCTACCCAGGAAAAGATGAGAAGCCCCTGTCGGACGAGGTTGATCCAGATATGCTCGCAGGGCATCACGAGCCGCCTGATTCAGAGGGATCCGACGCGCCGGTCGTTTCCCTTGACCACGAACGGTCAGGGTGCCGTGATCCTCGCTCAAATCGATATCCGCCAGTTGCAGATTGATTAGCTCGCCGGCTCGTATTCCGGTCTGGAGCAGTAGTTGCAAGATGGCGACATTGCGTACTGCTGTGCGCGAGCGGCTTGCCTCGGCGGCTTTGACCAACTGGTCAATCTCGAGTTCGGTCAAGGTTCTGGGAATCAAGGGCGCGGAGCCTTCAAGCAAGCGTACATCTTGTACAGGATTGGTATCGCGGACCCTTGCCATGAGCGCGAAACGCCCAAATTTGCGCAAGCTTTGCAAGCTCCGGTTGATACTTGCCGGCGACCGACCTAGCGCGTCTCTCAAGTGCTGCTTGTAGGCCTCGACATCCTTGGATGAGAAGGTGGCCGGAGACACTTCTTGGCCAGCATATTCTGACAGCCAGAGCGAGAAACTCCGCAGATCGCGCAGGTACAGTTTAACTGTGTTCTGCGCAAGCCCAGATTGCTTCAGGTGCGCTTCAAACTGCGCCAGTAGATTGTCCCAAACCAACAATTTCCACACCTGGTGCACAAAAATATTGCGCATAAACTTTCTTATGCGTGTAATATTATACCAGAGCCTGGCGCCCGCGCCAACTCGAAAAATCCCCGGGATAGCGCAATAAGTCGGGATGGCCAGTGAACTACCACCACCTCTGGTGGTGGTAGTTCACTAGGATGCCTTATTTCCTCTCCCTTTTAGCGTTACGCGAGAAACCAGGGGTTTCGGTATTTTGACCAATTATTGACAGGTAACGACCGCTTTCACTTCGACTGGGCTCAGTACAAGCCTTTGAACCTTGATCGTCTGTTCAACGGAAAACCTGTAGTGTGAATCTCGCGATGGATGGTTGATCTGGTCCCCCGACAATACTGGGGTCAGCGCATTTTTTCAAGAAATACAACGGTAAGGGGAAGTTTTTCACGCCTGTGAGAGTCACTCAAGTGGGCTGGGTCCCCACCAAACGCTAAAAATCAGTCCAAACCACCCGCTGATTTGACGACATAGTCGGATTAGGGCGAAGCTAAACCGCCGTTTCTCAGGCCTCCTCTATCTTCAGACTGGGAAGCGGCGGTTTTTCGCCTTTTGGTGGGCGTTCCTGCCGCCTGCACACCACACCTTGCCCAATTTCTGGGGGCATTGCTGCCAATGTGCGCAATAAAACTATCTGTGAGGGGGCTTGAGATCAGAGAAGAAAAAGGGGCGTGGTGACTAGGTGGGGCAATTCTCGATAATTCCCTAGCCATACCCACGTTCGGGCTTTAAGCAAGTTGCCCCTGGTGACACGTTTGTTAAACAACCCCCACGTACTGATCTAGCTCATTGAGCAGGATGTTGGCTAGGATCGGACTGGCCACTCCCCCTTGCGGTGTTCCTGAATAGGTGTTGTGGTAGTTCCATCCTTCCGTATAACCTGCTTTCAGCAATGTTCGGATGAGCTTGAGGAACCGGTTGTCCCTGATGTCCCTGGTGAGGATATCCAGCAAGACTTTATGGTCGATGTTGTCAAAGCATCCCTTGATGTCCCCTTCGATGAACCACTTCGTGCCTGTCCAGCCGTAGTAGATCTGTTGGAGTGCCGTATGACATCCTCGATTAGGTCTGAACCCATGGGAGCAATCGGAGAATCGAGGCTCATAGTAGGCCTCCAAGACCATTCGGATCACCTCTTGTACCAGCTTGTCGGTCCATGCGGGTATGCTTATCGGTCTTTTCCCCCCGGTCTTTTTCTCCCTGTAGGTTCTTCTGGCTGGCTTCCATGTGAAGCTGTTGCTTTCCAGCTCGGCGATGATGTTATCGATTTTGTCTATCGACATTCCATCTACCGTATCGGTTGGATCGACACCGGCTGTGAGTGCTCCCTTGTTCGTATACAGGTTGCCATAGGCAATCAGGAAAAGTTCCCTGTCCTGGATTCGCCTGTACACGCCTTCCAGGGTGTGCCCCTGCAGGCTGCACTTGTGTACAATGTCAATGAATTTATGATTAACGACCATCCGGTCCATCTCCATTCCTTTGACATTCGGCTGACCTGTTCCCCTTCGCCCTGTGGTTGGCTTTCCCAACCTCTCTGGTAGGTCGTTACTCCTACGACTACTATGGGAACTCCGTGACCATGGGACTCTCGTCCTTTAGGCCATCCCGCATTCCGTAACCATGCGACGTGTCTAGGCTCACTTAGGTCCCGCGATCGCATTGTCCGTTATGCGGCGCACCGACGTAGGCCATAGAGTTGCTTTGCTCTCATCTTGCTAGCTAGTGTTGATCATCTCATCGGTGTTAACATTTGGCTCTCCCGGCTCCTCTGTCCCCTCGGCACCTCCGCCCCCCTGCACCTCTGCTCCCCTGCACCTCTGCTCCCCCGCTCAGAATTACCAGCGCACTGGGATGCGAACAACCGCCCGCGTGCCGTTGTCGCTCGTCATCTCGAATGCCCCGTCCAGGTCATCTCGGGCCAAGGTGCGGACCAGTTCCAGGCCGAGGTTGCCGTCCACCTGGGGATCGAAGGCCGGCGGCAGGCCGCCCCCATCATCCAAGACCTGAAGTGTGATGTGGTCGTCGTTAGTGTCGACGTTTACTTCCACCTGGCCCCCCGATCGACCTCGGAATGCGTGCTCCAATGCGTTTTGAATCAGTTCGTTGATGATCAAGGCCAGGGCCGTGGCCGGCTGTGATGGAATCGAGGTCTTCGTGCCGGTGACGACCACCTGGATGCCCCGTTCGCCGGCTGACATGTTCTGCGCCACACTGCGCGCCACACTCTGCGCCATTTCATCCACGTCCACCCAACGCAATCCCTCCCGCGAGAGGAGTTCGTGAACGGTGGCGATGCTGAGAATCCGGTTGATGCTTTCCGTGAGTGCCTGTTGAGCGCCGGCCGTCTTGGTGTCGCCCAACTGGAGGCGGAGCAGCATGGCGATGTTTTGCAGATTGTTCTTGACGCGATGGTGCATCTCCTGGACGACGACGGCTTTCACCGCCAGTTGGGCGTTCTCAATCGCCAGAGCAGTCTGGTTGGCCAGGGTCGAGAACAGCTTGACGTCGTCCGAACTGAACTCACGTGGTGTGTCGGTGTAGCAGGCCAGCACACCAATGATCCGCTCGCGGACCTGCAGTGGGACGGCTAACATTGACACCAGGCCGTGTTTCACCGCCCAGTCTGACTTCGCTGCCCACGGGTCGCGTGTCACATCAGAGATGATCAGGGTTTCTCCCGTGGTGGCAACGTGTCCCATCAGCCCTTCGCCGATGGCGACCTCTTCGGGGATCCCCTCACGGGGGTGTTGGGTGGCCCGCAGGTGCAGCCGGCCATCTTCGATCAATGCCAGGGAACAATCGGCAGCGTTCATGGTGCGCGCGGTCATTTCGACGATCACCTGGAGCATCTCGTCCAGGTACATCGGGCCGGTCAGCGTCTGGCTGGCCTCGGCCAGGGCTGAGAGTTCACGGACTTGCCGGCGCAGGTCGTCGTACAGTCGGGCGCGTTCCAGCGCGCCGGCCGCCAGATCGGCGATCAGGGCCAGGAGCTCCGTCTCGTCTTTGGTGAAGGTGTGCTGGGCTGTGGTCTGGATATTGATAGCACCGACGATGTGATCGCTGCTGATGAGGGGCACTGCAGCCAGCGAGTGAAAGCGAGTCTCGCCAGTTTCGGGGAGATACTTGAAGCGCGGATCCTGGGCTGCTTCGTTTAGAGCGACCGGCTCGCCACGTAGCGCAGCCCAACCGGTCAGGCCTTCACCGAGGGCCAGTTTCGCATGCCCGACGGCAGTCCTGTCGAGGCCGGTTGTGGCAGCCAGGACCAGGTGGGTGCCGGCGGTGTCCAGGAGGTAGATGGAGCACGAGTCCATGCCCATGACGCGGGCCGTGGTACGCGTGATGAGGTGGAGGGTTGTGTCCAGGTCCCATGCAGCATTAATGGCCCGGCCAATCTCTCGCAACGCCGCCAGCTGCGCCCGTTTCTGAGCGAGCCTGCGCTGAAGTTCGGGCTCAGTGGACATCAGATGTCTCGGTCTGCCGAGCAGATGGCTGGATGGCTAAAAGAACTCCTAACCTTGACTCTACTGAAAAAAGGTTCTGGGCGGGAGGTGCCGGTCACTTTTGATTGCAAAACGAGGTCGATTTCAACCGCAGACGTGCTCTTTTTGGCAAGTGACCGGCACCTGTTGGCCTTTTTTCAGTAGAGTCAACCTTCAACCTGCGACCTTCAACCTGCAACCGTCAACTGCCGGCTTCGTGCGTGATGATGATCGCCTGAGCGATGTCCTTCATGGGTCGGCGGGTGTCCATGCTCATCTTCTGGATCTTCCGGAAAGCCTCTGACTCGCTGAGGCCCTGGGCGTCCATCAGGATACCCTTGGCGCGGTCGACCAACTTGCGAGTCTCGAGTGCTTCTTCCAGGCGTTCGACCTCAGCATCCAGCGCCTGCAGTTCTTCAAATCGGGACAGGGCGACCTCGATTGCCGGCTCCAGGTCCGATTCGCTGAAAGGCTTGACGAGGTACGCAATGACGCCGGCCTCTTTGGCCCGCTCGACCTTTGCTTTGTCGTAGTAGGCGGTCAGCAGTAACACGGGCGCAATGCGTTCCTTAGTGAGCAATTCGGCGGCGTCAATGCCGTCCATACCCGGCATCTGAATGTCCATGATGACGATATCCGGCCTGACCTCTCGGGCAAGATTCGCTGCACTGCGGCCGTCACGCGCTTCGCCAACGACGAGGTACCCCAAACCTTCAAGGGTTTCCCGGAGGTCTTTTCTCGTGACGTCCTCGTCTTCGGCGATGACTATTCGAGCTCGCTCCATGATTCATCTCCTGTTGGGGCTTTGGGGAACGTGACGATGGCAGCAACGCCATCGCGATTTCGCAATTTGAAGTGACCAGCCAAACCGTCTTCGACCAGTGATCGAACAATGCTGAGTCCTAGCCGACCGTCCTTCTGGGCATCGAAGTTGTCAGGCAGCCCGGAGCCATCGTCTTGAATCTCGATCACAATGTCATCGAAAGTTTCTCTCAGCGTGATGGATATCTTTCCATCAGGTTGATCGGCGTAGCCGTGCTCCAGGGCATTGAGCAGAAGTTCATTGATCACCAGGGCACACGGTGTGGCTTGATGAGCCGGCAGGTACACCGTCGGTCCGTCCAGAGCCAGATCAATCTTCTTGCCGGGCCCGATGATCCCTTTGGCTGTTTCCTGAAGAATTCGCCCGCTCAGCGCTTTGAGATCTACGATGCGTTCACCGGGGTTGTAAAGAAAATCGTGCACAGCGGCGACGGCCAATAGGCGGGTAATGCTTTCCTCCAGTACATGCCGCGTCTCTTCTGACTTAGCGCGACGGGCCTGCATTCGCAGCAGCGAGATAATGGTCTGGATACTGTTCTTGACCCGGTGCTGGAGTTCTTCCAGCATGGCCTCTCTCAGCTTAAGAAGCTGCTGTTTCTTGCGCTCCTTTGTGGCGTCGTGGATCGTAAACAGGGCTCCCACCAGGTGGGGCGCATCGGGTTCCCACGGGAGCCGGCTACGCCAACCCACGGGGCTGTAGAGCGGAATGGCCCTCTTGACCCAAATGAAGGCACCTTCCTCGGTTTCTGCTTCCAGACACCGGCCGGCTTCCAGAGCGCGCTCGACCAGGTTGTCATCCGAGTCCCGTAGCATAGACAGGCGCTGGCCGGGGAGCAAGTCCATCGCCCCTAGCCGGCGATACAGATTGTTGGCCAGACCACTGGCATACTGGATGTGACGGCCTGCATCGACAACCAGAATCCCATCATACTCGCCGAATGAGGACATTTCGTCCAGGCCCGGTATGAGGTTCATTGAGACGGCCCACTGGAAATTTCGAACTGCCTTCTGAAATGCAGTGGCTCGTCGTTGGTGTCGCTCATGCTCGATGAGCGTCTTTTCGATGCCCAGGGCACCGATGACCTGGCCATCATACTCGATGGTGAAGACCTCCTGCGCGACCATAGCACCGTGTGGGCCTTGGCCCTGTTTGCCGGCTACATAGTGACCACCACTAAGGGCCCGAAAGACTGTCGGATTGTCAATCGGGTTCACGACCTGTCCGACGACGTCTGCCTCGTGGATCGGTGGGACGGAGTGTGGTCGGGCTTGCGCCACAACTGTGACACGATCGGTCTCGTCCACCGCATACAGGAGCACATCAGCCCGGCTGATATCTGCGAGCGGGCCAATTGTCCGCGCGATTCGGTCCAGATGGGCTCGATGCTCTTCTCTGAGTTCGAGATCTGAACTTTCCACAGTCATTTCGACTTCCACAAAATCCGGTATCAGGCGCTGCACGGCCATGTTTCCAACGATTCGTGAGGATCCGCTACTGAGTATGTTGATTTTCAATCATAGCACAAAGCAGTGCGGCGGACAACCACCTGGCCCGATATAGAACGAGGACGCATCACAGCGATGCGTCCTCGGTGATCGTGTCGGGGCGCCCGGATTTGAACCGGGGACCTCTACAACCCCATTGTAGCGCGCTACCGGCCTGCGCCACGCCCCGTTGTGTAAATTATTATAGCAGAGATAGGGGAGTTTGCCAAATGGGGAGGACGTGGTACAATTCCTAACGATTGAATGCAGCGTACTGCAAAGGCAACAAGGGAGTATGTCATGGCCACTTTGACCATCGAATTGCCGGAAACCCTAACCGAAGAAATTCGTCAGCACAACATCTATGCCGAAGAAGTCCGTTCGTTTGTCGTGCAGGTCATTGAGATCTGGCTTCACAGTGAAGTGGCGGCGTTGCCAGAAACAAGGGGCGCGGAAGATGAGGGAAGCCGGTTACGCTTTGGGAAGAGCGCGGTGCCATTCATCGAAAGACTCATCGGTGAGAACCGCCGACTGTTTGAGCGGCTCGCCGAGTTATGATGCCTGTACCCTCTTCATTTGTCACTTGCTCCTTCGGTGAGCCCGCTCCTTGGCTTTCCGCAGCCGTTCTAGTGGATCATGGGCCGGCTCCACATCCACGTCTGGCTTTGGCGCCGGCCTGCCAGACGGTTGAGACACCGGCTCTGTTGGCTGCTCCACAGCGTCTCCGGGCCAGCCGGCTGTCCCCTTACGCGCGTCGCCGGCCGTCGGTCGCGCGCCGCTGACCGCCGCGCGCTGCTTGGCCTCAAGAAGCTCGCCCAGGAGCGGTTCCTCTACCGCCGGGGTCGGCCGGGGTCCCCGCAGCCGATCGCGCACCCAGTCGCTGGCTGCCTGCAGATCCTTGGCAGTCACCATCACGCGGCGAATGGCGACATCCAGCGGGAACAGCATGGCCGCAGCGAGCAGCAGCCAGGTCCAGATGGGTTGGGTGCGCTCAACAGCCTCCAGCGTGTGCGCGAAGGCATCTGGTGGCTCGATACCGACACGCCCGCCTGTCGTGGCTGCGATTTCTCTCAAGAGTGTGGCATCTATGGTCAAGGTGGTATACTCGGGTGAGTAAGGCACGACAAAGCCGGTGGTCTGGGAGATGGCCGGCGTGTTGTCATCAGCTTGCTGGATCTGCACCAGATATGAACCAACTTGCGACACGGGCAGCCGGCCCTCGTAGCGGCCGGCGGCTGTCTGTTGCAGTTTCACTTCAGTCATTGAGAGATCGGGTGCGATGATCCGAGCCGTTGCGTCCAGGAAATTTCGCGGGCGCCCGGCTGTGCGCCGTCCTGAGGTCCCTCCTGAGGCCCCTCCCAAGCCTGTCGAGGGGCTTGACGCAGGGCCTGTCGAAAGGTCGAATGCTTCGGCGACGATAACAGCCTCGTTGCCGTTCAGCCGGATGTCGCTGGCCAGCGTCTGGGGCTGCGGCGCCGGCAGCGTCCAACTGATGAGTTGGGCGGCAAAGGCTGGAAAGTCTGCCCAATCGAGCCATTTGGCAGCCCAGCGTCCCGTCAGGTCGGATGTCCAGGCGACGGCGCGACCCAGGCCGTATTGCCAGTGGGCCAGCACCGGGTCGCCTTGGGGCGAGACAAGAGCCACAACAGCGGCTTCCTTGGGCGTCGTCCCGTTGTAACCGCGCAGATCAGGCAGGGTCTCGGCACTGAGGCCGGTCAGGATTGGACTGGGAGCGGAGACCAGCGGGCGAAACTCCTCTTCGATGATGTAGCTGCCCACCGCCCGAATCGTCTCCTTCAGGAAGATACGCGGGATTTCGTCCATGGTCGTCGCCGGATAGTACCTGCCACCGCCTTCTTCGGCCAGCCGCTGCAGGTAATCGGCGGACCCGCGGCCGGCCGCCACGATGGACAGTGTGATTCCCTGATCGTACATCTCCCGGACCAGCGTGTCATAACCGCCGGCGTTGGTCCATCCATCGGTAATCAGAATCACGTGCTTGATCCGAGCTTCCAGCCCCTGCAGGTTTTGGAACGCCTGGTCCAGGCCGGCCATAATGTTGGTGCCCCTCTCGGCGCCGAAGCCGGCGATGGACGATTCCAGAACGTCCAGGCTCACGAGCGGCTGCGTCTCCAGCACCCACCGGGCTTTCTCATCGAAGGCCACGACGCCCAGATAGTCGAACCGGCCCATTACCGAACTGGCCCCGATCACGGCTTGCTTCGCGATGTCGACCTTGGGGATGCCGATCTCGCTCCGGACTGAAGGGCCACGGGGGTCATCACAGTGGCAGCGGCCCATGCTGCCGGACTTGTCCACTGCCATCACCAGTGCCACGTTTGGCTCTTCCGTGCGGCTGCGGACGTCCATGTCCACCGGCAAGGCTTTCTCTATAGAGGTGCGCAGGTACTCACCGGCCCCGTAGGAGGTCTCGCCACCGACCATGACCAGGCCGTGGCCCAAATCCCTCACGAAAGCCGGCAGCGTCTCCATCGCACCCGATGGCAGGCTCTCAGCCGGCACGTCGACCAGAACAATGGTATCGTAGGAGGCAAGCTCGGTCAGGTCGGTGGGTAGCGACGCCGGCGTGATCAGGGTTGGGTTGAGCTGGGCGGCATCCAGCACGCTGGTCAGCGCCGCTGCCTCGTCAGCCGCGTTGGCGACCACCAGGACGCGGGGTGGCCCGTGGACGATGCTGAAGGCCGCCGCCTGGTTGTTCTGCGGGCGGGTGTCATCGGCACTCTCGATGTGAGCACGATAGCGTCGGAAACCCTGCTCCTGGGCCGTGAGGGGCACGGCGAATCGGTTGAGTCCAGGGGTTAATTGCACGCTTCGCTCCTCGAGCAGTTGGTTGTCGCCAAAAACGCGTAGCCGCGCGGCCGTGCTCACCGTGCTGGCGATGACTGCCGTCAGCTCGACGCGCTGTCCGACGCGCACACCGGACGGTGCGTGTAGGCCGGCGAAAATCACTTCGGCATTGCTGGCCGGCGGGGAGAGGGGCACTACGTCGATCTCAATACCTCGCGCGGCTGCCAGGCCTGTCCTGAGCCTGGTCGAAGGGCCTGCACTGAGTCCAACGGTGTCCTGAGCTTGTCGAAGGGTCGAAGTGTTGGCCTGGACACGCGCCTGCCCGATGTTCTGCTGGCCGTCGGACAGCAGGACCAGGCGTTTCTCAGCATCCTCAGGGAACAGGGCCAGGCCCAGTTGGATGGCCGCACCGATGTTCGTTCGCGTCGCTGTGGGCAGCGAGGCGATGGGGCTCAGGCGTGCATCGTCCGAAGGTAGTCGTTCCACCAGGGCGTTCTCCCCGAATACGACGACGGCTGTCTGGTCACCAGGGCGCATGTGCTGCATCGACAGTCGGATAAATTCCTCGGCGCGTGCCTGCTCCTCAGGCGAGACGCTGTCGGAGGCATCCACCAGGAAGATGGTGGTGAGCTCATCTACGGGCCGCACGATTTGCGTGCCGGCCAGGGCCAAAATCACGGCAGCCAGGATGATCAGCCGCAAGAGGAGGCTGATCCACCGCCGGATGACGGGCAAACGCTGGCGCCCGATCAATGCGAGGGTGGCAACGGCTGGCAGCAGTACGAGCAGCCACAGAGCCTCAGGATAGACGAAGGACAATCGCATCACTTGTCCTGAGCCTCGCCGCGTCCTGAGGTTCCTCCTGAGCTTGACGAAGGGCCTGTCGAAGGGTCGAAGGGATTATCTCCCTCGATCGGCTGGAGGGTTGCGGTGACGCGGTCGAAGAGCCGGCCTCCTTGCCAGCTTTGGATGAGAAGTACGCGCCCGTGCAGGTCGAGGAGCAGGACGTCAGACACGTCGTTGCCAAAGCCGGGGACTGCTGCGCGAACGCCAGTCAGCCCGTTCACCGTGATGTCCTCCGGAGGGCTCTTGAGGCCGTCACGCATCTGGTCGAGCATTTCTCCGACGGTGCGGGCTTGTCCCGGTCGAATCCACACGAACTCGATCTTGTAGAGGGCGGGATCGTTGACTTCGCGCGGTGGCAAATCCTCGCTCCGGTAGTTCTGCAAACTCACGTACTCACCCTCGCCGTCCACGAGCCAGCCGGCGGGGTAGTCGAAAGCGTAGCCGGCGACTGTGTTGTGGTAGGTCTCGGTCAGCTCTATCTCGGGCGCCACGGTGGCCACTTCGGCTCCGGTATCGTCGATACTGGGGATTGGTTCAACGGTCTTGGGCATCGGTTGGGCTGCAGTTGCTGGGGCGGTCGTGGGTGTTGGTGGGTTTGAGCGGTCGAATGAGCTGCAGCCGATTAGGAGGAGGAGTATTGCGTATTGCGGGATGCGGGATGCGGGATGCGGGATGCGGGATGCGGGATGCGTGATGCGTGATCGGAGTCTGGGCTCGCCGGGAGTGTTGTGGGTAACCATGCTTAATTCCCTAATCTCCAATCTCTAATCTCTAATCCCCGACTCCAGAGTTGGGTTAGAGTGACGCGCTGGTAGATGAGCCACTCGATTAGCAGGAGTGTGAGGGCCACCAGTGCCAGGGGCCGCCATAGCTCGCGCCGACCTTGAGCCTGGGTGGTCGCACCAGCCTGGCTGGCGACTGCGCCGGCGATGGGCAGCGTCGCCCGCGGTGTGATGGCTGACTCCTCCGGGGAGAAGAGGTTGACAGCAAAGGCCGTCTGCTCGACGATTTCGTCCTGGCTTCGGAGGGCGATCTGGTACACACCCAGGTCGTTTGTGTCGGCGAAGGTCAGCCGGCCCCGCTCAGGCGTAAGAGTAATGAGCCGGCCGTCGGGGTAGGTGAGCGTGATATCGGCGACTTCTGGCGGCACCGTGAGCACAACGGGTTCGCCGGCTCGGATCTGGGCCGGCACCAGGCCGCGGGCGCCGGGAACCAGGAAATCGATCAGGTTGGACATCAGGAGCGGGAAGGCGGGTCGCAGGACCAGGTCCGAGTTTCGCAGGTCAAAGGCCAACACCGCAACCCGCCGGCCAGCGACGTCGCCGGCGAACAGCAGAGGTGCAGGAGTGCGAGGGTGCGGAGAGCTTGCCCTGAGCCTGTCGAAGGGTGCGGAGGTGAAATCGTCTCCGCTCCTCTGCCTGTCCTGAGCAGAATCGAAGGGCTCCTCTGCTCCTCTGCTCAGTAACTGGTCGGCGGTCGTAATCAACGGGCGAGCCCAATCGGGTAGCGGGATTGCCGAAGCTTCGAGGACCTGCAATCCAGTTAAGTCGACATAACGCATCAAGGGGTCGTTGCGAATTGTCAATTGCAAATTGTCAATTGTGAATTGTGAATTGCGAATGGTGCCGGTGGGAGTGAACCAGGCGGTGGGGGCTGGTGGTGCGATGAAGAAGGCGTTGGTGGCAGGCAAATTCACGGGCACTGTTTGGTCGAAAATAGTAAGTTGGGTATTGCGTATTGCGTATTGCGTATTGCGTGTTTCGTATTCCGGCTCGACGTTTTGTGGTTGGGAGTTGTAGTCCCCGGGATCGATGACGGTGAGTTCGACGGTTGGGAGCAGACTGAGGGCTGTTTCGAGGAACAGATTGCCCTCGCTGACGAGCAAGACGGGCGCCGGCTCCCCTGCCGTGTGGACAGCCCAGGCGCGATCATCGATGGCCAGACCGTCGACGCCCTCAAGGCGGACTTCGACCTGCTGGGTCGTCGCCGGCAGGTCGTCCTGGACGATCTCGGCGGCATCGCCGGCCGGGATGGTGATCTCGCGCGCGTCGAACAGTTGTCCGTCGACGTAAATGTCCAGCCGCCGGGAGACCCTCTCGCGGGCATGGTTTGTAACCTGCGCGAAGAGGGACACAGCCTGGCCAGCGGCTAACTCCCGCAGGCTGAGAGCGCTCACAGCCTGGTTGTCACCATGTTCTCCGACTGGGATGTAGCGAACGGCTGCCGGCACTTCTGTTGGCTCCAGGTCAACCCGGCCATCGGACAGGATGATGATTTCGGCCTGGGTCTGGCGCGCGGCCACGGCGCCAGCCAGGGTCAGAGCCGTCGCGAGATCGCTGCGGCCGTTCTCGATGCGTAGGCTGTCGATGGCATCCCGCGCCTGCCGGCGATCCTGGGCGCTGGAGACCAGTACTTCGGGGATGTGGCCGGCAGCGATGACGGTCACCCGGGCATTGTCGGGCAGGCTGGCGATGAGGTCCTTGGCCCGTGCTCTGGCGACGTCGAGCCGGCTTGGCTGTACGTCGGTCGCTGCCATCGAGGCCGAGATATCCACAATGAGGATCAGGCTCTGACCGGCGGCCCCCTCGGTGGGGAGGAACGGCCGTGCCAGTGCCAGGATCAAGGCGATCAGGAATAGCAGTTGTAGAAGCAATAGCAGGTTCCGACGTAGTCGCTGCCACGGCGCGTTGGCCTCGTAGTCGCGCACGAGCCGCTGCCACAGGTAGATGCTGGAGACGGGGTGATCCTCGCGTCGCAGCTTGAGAAAGTACATGGCGATGACCACGGGTAGGAGAGCTGCGAGAGCAAAAGCGGTTGGTGTCAGGAAGTTCATCGCGAGTTACTGCGTATTGCGTATTGCGTATTTCGTAAAATGCGGTGCGCTCTGGTGTAGTAGAGCGATTCCAGCCAGTCTTGTTCGAGTTGTTGGAGGGTCCTGCCCAGGACGCCGGCGTAGTCCACGGTGGGGACGTGGTCCCGGGGAGAGAACCGCCGGTCGTCTGGCGTTGCCTGCCACAGTTCTGCGATAAGTTCAAGTCCATAGCGGCTGATCAGGTAGTCGACCAGAGACGACCACTCATTGTAGCGCAAGTCGCGCAGAGCGAAGCAGTCGCTCAGTCCGAGCTGTCGGGCCATATTGGGATCGAAGGACAAGGTTTCTTCAAGGGGCAGGTAAGTGCCGCGCAGGCGGGAGTCGCGAACGGCGGCATCGAAGGACGGCCAACCCTGCCAGAGTGACCAGGTGTCGCGGCTGGCCCAGTTGGCCAGGCCCTCGCTCAACAGGACGTCACCCCCCTCACCGAACTTCGCGAAGGTCAGATGATGGGCCAACTCATGCGCCGCGACGGCCAAAACCTGCACGCGACTGGTGCTCTCGTCGGCGAAGATCGCCAACAGGGGGCTACCGTCGGTCTCCCCGTAGTACAGCCCGCGGGCTGGACAGCTCATGCCACGCACATGAGGGCTGGTCGATGGATCCTGGATGGAGATGGCAATGCGGCCATCAGGTAGATCGGTTTGCAGCCGGCCGGCCACCCTCCGCAGCTCGCCCTCGATGGCCGGCCCGAGGTCGCCGATGCGCTGCGCCCAGTAGTCTTCTTGTTGAGCGTAGAAGTCCAGATGCTGGGTATAGGCGATGAGGTCGCCGGCCGGCGTCGGTTCCGGGGCCGTCAGGTCCCTGGGCACGGGCGTTTTCAGGACCACCACGGCGGGGGTCGGCGTGGGCATTGGAGTTGGTGTGGCGGTGGGTGTCGCCGTGGGAAGGGGCGTCGGGGTTGGCGCCGGCTGCGGGGTGGATGTGGGCGTCGGTGTTGGGAAGTGTGGCAGGTTGGACAGGGTGGTGCAGCCGGCCAAAACCAACTGGACAACGAACAGAAAAAGGAAAATGGAAGATGGAAAGGGGAAGCTGGAAGGGGGAAAGGGAAAAAGGGAAAAAGGGAAAAAAGAGATCGGAAAGAGAAGGCCTTTTTCCTTTTCCACTTTTTTCCTTATCAACTTTCTCCATTTTCCATTTTCCATTTTCCAATCTCCAATCTCCATCATCCCAACACCCCGCGCTGCTGCAGCAGAAAGAAGATCAACCTTTCGAATGGCACCGACGTATCCACCCGTACGTATGCGATGCCGCGCCGGCCGCAGAACTGACGAATTTCCTCGAACCAACTCTGGAGGTTGTCACGATAGCGATTCAGCAGGTCGAAGTCGGCCGTGACTTCGACGGGCCGGCCTGTCTCGACGTCGATGAGGCGCAGATCGCCCTCCAGTGGTGGGTCAATTTCGTCCGGGGACAGCACCTGCAGCACGGTGACCTCGAAAGGTCGCAACTGCAATGCCCGCAGTCCATCTTGCCAGCGCGGATCCAGCAGGTCCGAGATGAGCATGAGCGGTCCCGGGCGCCGCGCTTGCTGAGCGTAGCGTTGCAGAGACGCCCGCATGTCGGTGGCGCCGTCAACTGAGAGTCCTGACAGGAAATCGAATAGGGCGAAGGATTGCTGCTTGCCCCGCCGGGGTTGCATGGTCTCGCTCAAGCCGGCGTTGAAGGCGCTCACGGTGACCCGGTCGAAGCCGGCCAGCGCAATGTAGCCCAGGGCCGCTGCGGCCCGCTGGGCGTACCAGAACTTGGCCGGCGTGCCCCAGTCCATGGACCGGCTGGTATCGATCAGCAGATGCACGGTCAGGTCCTCTTCCTCGACGAACAGCTTGACGAAGAACCGCTCCAGCCGAGCGTACACATTCCAGTCGATCTGCCGGAAATCGTCGCCCCGCGTGTAGTTCCGATAGTCGGCAAACTCCACCGACTGGCCGCGCTTCGGACTCCGCCGTTCCCCCTGAATCTGGCCGGCCATGGCCCGTTTGCTCAGGATTGCCAGGCGTTCGAGTCGTCGAAGGAAGGTTTCGTCGAATAGCTGATTCATGAGCAGGTACTGGGTATTGGGTATTGGGTATTGGGTATTGGGTATTGAAGTTGGTGAGTGCCAATATCCAATACCTAATACCCAATATCCCTCTACACGGTCACTTTCACAGACTCCAACACATTCTCTATAATCGCATCGGACTCAACACCGTCGGCCTGGGCCTCGAAGTTGAGGATGAGGCGGTGGCGGAGGGCCGGCCCTGCCACGTCATAGAGGTCGTCGTAGGCGACGTTGTAGCGGCCCGCCAGGAGGGCGTTGATCTTGCCGGCCAGGATCATGGCCTGCATGCCGCGTGGGCTGGCGCCGTAGCGCACGAACTGCCGCACGGCGTCTGGCGCTGCCGGCTCGTCCGGATGCGTGGCCTTGAGCAGGTGGGCGGCGTGCTCAGTGACGTGGCTGGCGATGGGGACCTGGCGGGCCAGTTCCTGCATGGCGATGATGGTCGCCCCATCGGCCACTTTGGGCACCTGCGGGACGTGGGCACCGGTGGTCCGGTCGGCAATCTTGACCAGTTCGTCGACGGATGGGAACTCGACGTCTAGCTTGAAGAAGAAGCGGTCCAGTTGGGCCTCGGGTAGGGGATAGGTGCCCTCAAGTTCGAGAGGGTTCTGGGTGGCCAGGACGAAGAAGGGACGCGGAAGCGGGCGCGTCTCCTTGGCCACGGTGACCTGCTGCTCCTGCATGGCTTCCAGCATGGCCGATTGGGTCTTGGGTGTGGCACGGTTGATCTCGTCCGCCAGCACCAGGTTGGCGAAGATCGGGCCGGCCTCGAACCGGAAGTGGCGCCGGCCATGCTCGTCCTCGACGATGATGTTGGTGCCCACGATGTCGGCCGGCATCAGGTCCGGCGTGAACTGGATGCGGCTGAAGGAGCAGTCGATGGCCTGGGCCAGTGCCCGCACCAGCATCGTCTTGCCCAGGCCAGGCACGCCTTCCAGCAGGGCGTTGCCGCCGGCCAGCAGCGTGATCAGCGTCTGCCGGATCAGCGTCCGCTGCCCGACGATGAAGGTGCCGACAGCGCCTTCGATGGCGTGGGCGATTTCGCGGAAGTCGTCGGCGTTGATGGTGTGTGGTGTCATGGATGGCTCCTTGTACTGCGTATTGCGTATTGCGTATTATCTCCAGCAATAGCAGTTGCGAAAGATCACCGGCAGGTGCATCCGCTCTGCCTCGCCCAGCACCGCCCACGTCCCGAAGTGATCGGGCGTGGCGGTGACGGTGTTGCCTGCCGGGTCCACGACGCTGGTTGGCTCCCTCACCCATTGTGTGCCATCCCAGGTGTATAGCGCCAGCGTGTCCTCGAAAGCCAGCACTCCCTCGGCGTACCGCACCGTGATGGTGTAAGGTCGGCTGGGGTGGGCCGGCTGGCCGCTCGCACTGTGCACCCCACTCACCACAAAGACATGGCTGATGCTGGCGAATGGGGCCGTGTACGGGATGTCATCTGGGCCGGCTCTGAGACGTCCAGCACCCCCAGATCGTTCCCATCGCTGACGTACGCGATGCGACCCACGACGCGCACAGACCCCACACGATTGCGAAATCGATCTGGAGGAACCCACCACCCCACTTCCACGGGTGCATACGGGTCCGACACATCGAACACCCGCAGGCCGGCGTAGTTCCCGGCGATGTAGGCATACCCATCATGAATGGACTATTCCAGGACTGGCGATGAACTTTCCTCCTCTGGAAGCAAGTGGGAGAGCGCCTGTTCGAGACGGGAGCGGGTCCAGGCCGGCAAATCCGGCCCTTGAAGTCGCTGCTCTATCAGGGAGATCAGGCGCTGGAGGGCCTCATCCGAGGGTGGAAAATCGGGCGAGCTCTGTTCCTTCACAGCGGCTTCCGCCAGGTTTGTCAGGAGCCAATCTTCTTGAGCGACCAGCTCCCAGAAAGCGGGCGAGAAGTCGTTGTCGTAAAGGTGCCATCCCAGCCGGCTCTTCACTTTCTCCCTGAGCTCGTATTCAGCCGATACCACCGCGCGGTGGGTCTCTGGATCAGCGCTCCATACCAGTCGCTCGAGCAGCCCCCGATAGGTGTTGTCCAACATCTCAGTGCGCAGTTTGTGTTGTTGCCATTGCTGTTTCCAGGCCGTGTGAGCAACATACCCGCACCGCGCCAGTATCTCGGCCAGCTCCGTCAAGTGCGATTTCCACCGCCAACTGTGAGTTGGCATCGCCAGGAAGTCATCGTGCATCAGGCGAACGAAAAGATCGCGGAAGAATTGGGCGATGGCTGCCCTCTGGGGCAGGTCGTGATCCACGCTTTTCTGCGCCAGCATCTGCAGACCGCGCAAGACCACCCGCTGCTCCCGGTTGCTCCAGGCCCCCATCTGGCTGAGCAAGAAGTTCAGGTAGCCGAGCACGACGGGTTCGGAGTGTTCCTCCCACGCCGGGTCGGCCATGCATGCGCCGGCCAGGTACACGCCGGTCCAGATCAGGTAGCGCCGGCCGGCGGGGCGGTCCATGCAGGCCGGCAGGTCAGGCAGCATAGCATGCGGCGCAGCCAGGGCGGCCGGGCCTTCCACCAGGACGCGGGCGGGAGCCTCCTTGAGGAAGTCGAGGGCGTCTCCGGCCAGAGAGCGCGCGGATTTCTTCCGCTGGTGGTCATCGGGGTCGGCCAGGACCGGCAACTGCGCCTGCCACCACGCCGGATCGATGGACGCTCGCCACCGCGTCTGGTCAGCGAAGGGGGGCAGCGGGATGGACGCGGCCCGGGTCGCCGGCTGAATCCAGATCAGGTCCAGCGTCGGGGGGCGCCAGCCGGCCAGGTCGATGGATGCGACTCCCTGCTCCCGCGCCCAGCGGAGGAAATCTGAGAAAGCGGCTTTGTACCTGACGTAACCGGTGATGAGATGCACACAGGCGACGGGACACTCCAGGCGCTGGACCAGCTCTTCTCCGGTCTGTCTGAAGCGCGTCACCTGCTCCTCTTCCTCGGCGATCCGCTTCTCTCGTTCCTCTTTCGTCGGTGGTTCCAGCCCCCACCATCCCCACCGCCACGTCCTGAGGTAGCGGACCAGGATGATAGCCGGCCCTTGCTGGTCGTGGAAGTACACCGCCAGCGTATCCGGCTCAGGTGTGGGGAAGATGACATAGGGCCTGATGCGCAGTCGTCGCAGGAGGTTGCGGACCCCGATGTGTTCCGTTCCGAAGAGATACATCTCGTCCTCAAGCGTCCCGATCTTCTGACTGTGATCCACCATGCCTGGCACGGAAAAGTATAGTACGGGAGGGACAGATTTCCAACCCCGGCTCAACGGCGCCGCAGTTTGCCAATCCCCCACACGATGAGCAGGCCGGCCAGCCCGATCAACCCGGCCAGGACCAGTCGGGTCGCGAACACCTGTCCTCGCTCGATGTGGGCCTGCACCTGCAAGGCGGCCAGGGTCACGCCGGCCCCCTCAACGGCGGAGCGGTAATAGCCTTCGTCGGCTTCCATGTCCCGATGGCCTCGAAGGGGAGCCAGGATTCGATGAGGACAGGGGGCAGGTTCATCGGCGTTTTCGCCTCCTGGATTTGCGCTTCTTTGCCCACGAAGGCTTCCCGGGTCTCCTTGACCTGCCAGGTTGGTCCTCAGGCGGCCGGCCCTGTCTCCGCCACGTCGTGGCCGGCGGGGTGGGCTCCAGGACGGGCAACTCCGAGGGATCCATGTCGGCCGGGTACCAGCCGCCGGGCTGCACCCGCACGCTGCTCACTTCCTTGAAGTCGTGAAGGTGTTCCAGCATCTCCGGGATGCTCTTGGGTTGTTTCACGCCTTCCCGCCAGGCCGGTCGCTCCACCGTACCTATCACCAGGTAGTCGTTGCCAATGATGGATGGGTCGATCTCTGCGAACAGGCCGGCCAGGAGTTCCTCCAGCTCATCCTGATGCACGAGCAGCAGATCACAGTCGGGGCAGTAACGGCAGGTCTTGTTGAGCACGATCGGGTTCGCCGGATCCACGTGGATGAACAGCGGCAGCTTGCGCTGTTTCATCTTCGCGTCGCAGTTAGGGCAACGGGTGAACCGGTAGTCGGTGTACGGGTTCAGGATGAAGGTGTATCTGGGCGGCAGCTTGCCGAGATGGCGTTGTTTTTCTTCGGTCATGGCTGGTCTTCTTCCACTTGTTGTACCGATGTAGAAGGTATCTGCTGCGGTGTAGTTCGCGGTATGGGCCGGCGAAGTCATTCATCGGCTGCGCTCACTGTAGATCCTGTCAACGGTTCTTCAGAATGGCCGGCAGGTACATGCGCCACATTTCTCCTGGGGCATACCGGAGGATAACCAGTCCACCGTCCCCAGCGGCCACGTAGGTGTGGGGGCCGGCCACCGTTACGCCCCGGGCATTGCCTGGCGTGTCGTAGAAGCCTGTCTCGATGGGGGCTACCGGATCAGCCACGTCGATGATGCGCAGGTCGCCCCATACGTCGGCCAGGTAGGCGTAGCGCCCCACGACCGCTACGTCCTCGGCCCGCCCCGGCGTGTCGTAGAAGCCCGTTTCAGTGAGAGCTGTTGGATCGACGACATCGATGATGCGCAGACCACTATCCCCATCAGCCAGGTAGGCGTAGCGCCCCACGACCGCCACACCGTGGGCAGATCCTGGCGTGTCGTAGAAGCCCGTTTCGGTAGGCGTGGCTGGGTCCGTGACGTCGATGATGCGCAGGCCGCCATCCCCCGCGGCCACGTAAGCATAGCCTCCAACCTCTGCCACGTCAAAGGCAAACCACTCCAGCGGGTCATAGGCGCCGGCCTCGACCGGGGCGGCCGGGTTGGTCACATTGACGATACGCAAACCTATCCCATCGGCGACATAGACGTAGGGCCCCGCCAGGGCCACGTCCCAGGCATGCTCCGGTGTATCGTAGAAGCCCACCTCGGTGGGGGCCGCCGGGTCAGCCACGTCGATGATACGCAGGCCACGATCTCCAGCGGCAATGTAGGCGTAGCGCCCGGCCGCCGCCACGCCCCAGACATCCCCCGGTGTGCCGTAAGAGCCAACTTCAATTGGGGCTGCCAGATTGGCTGTGTCGATAATGCGCAGGCCGTATTGCCTGTCGGCCACGTAGGCGTAGCGTCCCACCACTGCCACATCAAAGGCTTCTCCCAGGGTGTCATAGAAGCCCGCCTCGGCGGGGGCTACTGGATTGGTCACGTCGATGATGCGCAGACCACTTTGCCCGGTGGCCACATAGGTGTGGGTCCCATTGCAGAAGACGTCCACAGCGCTATCAGGTGTGTCGTAGGCGGCCACTTCCTGCGGGGCGGTGGGGTCTGAGACGTCTATCACGCGCAGGCCATCAAGTCCGCCGGCCACATAGGCGTAGCTACCGACAATGCAGACGTCCTCGGCAAACTCCGCTGCGCTGCCTACCATCACCGGCGCAGAGGGGTCGGAAACGTCCAATACCCACAGGCCGGCCTCCCCAGCCATGTAGGCGTAATCACCGGCGACGTAGATGCCTCCAACGTAGTTCAACACGGTGATGTAATTGCCCACCTCCTGGGGAGCAGCGGGGTTGGAGACGTCCAAAATCACCAGTCCGCTGCTGTGACGATTACGGGTGGTCACGTAGGCATGGTTACCGGAGAGGTAGATGCCCCTGACACTGCCTGGCGCGTCGTAAGCGGCAACTTCCCGGGGCACGGTAGGGTTGGATACGTCCACGATCCGCAGGCCACCTTCACAGAACCATAAGCCGGCACCAAGGCCCTCACATTTTCCCCACCCCAAATAAGCATACCCGTCAGCGACGTAAACCCGTTCGACAGGGCCGGGCGCGAAGCTTGCTTCCAGGGGCGCCGCCGGGTTGGCCACATCGATGATCCGCAGGCCGCCTTGTCCAGCCGCCACGTAGGCATAGGATCCGGCGACGTACACGTCCTGCACCAGACCGGGCAGCGCCGTCGTCTGGCCCGCTACCGTCGGGCGAGCCGGATCGGAGACGTCCAGCACTGCCAGCTTCGGTCCTACGCCGATATAGGCGTAGGCTTGCCCTGAGCCCAGTCGAAGGGCCGTCGGAGGGTCTCCCTGAACGGCTGCGGTGTCGATAGGGCCGCCAATCTGGCCGACGAGTTCGACATTGATAGCCTGCTGCTGGATGGCACTCGTATCCGCCGGCCCGTGTTCGGGCTCCTGAGCGCCGGCTTGAAACGGCAGGAGCCCAAGGCTCACGACGAGGAGAATCCTGGCTAGAACGGACGCGATAAACCGTCGTGTTTTCATGGCTACCCCTTCGGTCAGCAGCGCTCATGAGCGGGTGGTTTGTTTGCCGGCCCTCGCCAGTTTTCCAATGCCCCACACGATGACCACGCCGGCCAGCCCCGCGATCACGGCCAGGACCAGCCGCGCCGCGAAGAGTTGGGCGAGGGTGTAGGGGCCGGGTGTCCACCCGAACAGGGTGGCCGCCCACCCCAGAAAGGACTGCGCCTCTTCGTTGGCGATGAGTTGGCTGACAGCCAGGATCAGACCCAGGAAGGCGACGAGCATGTTGCGCCGTTCCTGGGCGCGGGCTTCCCGCTCCTCGAAGCGGGCGCTTAGCAGAGACAGTGCCGACTCCGCCGCCTCCAGTGTCTCCCGGGTGTAGCCGATGTCCTGTGCCATCTGGGCGGTTGTCTCACCCAACAGGTCCAGTTAGGTGGCGTATCGGCCGCGCATCGGCCAGGCCCAGCTCACCGGCCACCTGGCGGGCGTTGTCGGTCTGAATGGCCAGGGTGCGGTGCAATAGACGCAGATCGGACGCCGCAACACTGAGCCGGCCATACCGCGCGGACAGCGCCTGCAGTTCGGCCTCCTCGCCACCGGCCGCCGTCACGCCTTCCGGGTCGGTGAGCAGCCGGTGGGTGGTGGTCCATAACGCCTTAACCGCCTCTACCACCGCAGGAGCCACGGCCTGGTACTGGCGGCGCTGGTATTGGCCCCGGTGCAGGGCCAGCTCCAGCGTCAACAGCCGGCCTCCCGGCGCCCAGGTCCAGTCGCGGGCCAGCGCCTTCTCCCTCTCGGTCGGGCCGAAGACGGCGTAGACCGTCCGGGCGTCGGCACCTTTGCCCTGTGGGGTGGCCAACAGCCATAACTGACCATGGGACGAGTCACAGGGTAGGGCGCCCTGCCACGGCCCGGGCGGGATAGCCTGCACGAGCTCCTCGGCGGGCTGGCTCCCTCCAGGGACGACAGCGGCCTGGTATAGCAACGTGTAGCCCCACAACCTCGCGGCCAGCGTTGCTGGGGCGTCATCCTGAGCACGCAGCAGTCGCTCCCACAGAATCTGCCAGCCTCGGGGAGCGGGTTCTGGTGCGTTAAGCACCAGTTGCACCGCCTCGCCTTCGTTCACCCCCGGCAGCCGGCCCCGCCACAAGCGGGTCTTCGTCTGGGTGTTGCGCCACTCGCCATCAGCGACGGGCGCCAGGGCCAGGCCAGCCTCCGGCCGGATAAGGGTTTCCACCAGGCTTTCGGCGCCGGCCGGCTCACGGCAGAAGTAAGTGACGAGCAGAGCCGGGTTAGTCATCATCATCCTCCAGAGCATCCGGAAACTGCTTTGTTCGGCGCGTCCGCCCTGGCATGAAGTGCCAGGGCTACGAAGCGGCGCCGGGTGAACCCGGCTTAGTCCGATTCATCGGACGCCGCTCTGTAGTCCGGCGACTTTATCGCCGGACGGGGCCGGTAGAAAGAGCTAACTGCGAAGTTCCCGAATGCTCTCATTCTCGTCCCCGGCCAGCAGGGGGGTGATGGCCTCAAATCGTAGCTCGATGTTGTCCAGCATCTTGCGCAGATCCTCGACCCCCATCGCCTTCTCCGGGTTGGCCTGAAGTTCCTGTTCGCGGACCTCCAGCCACTGCTCCCGCTGGCGGATGCCCGGCATGGCGGCCGGCAGCAGCAGCCGGCGCCAGGTCTCACGACTCTCCACCAGGCTCAGCAGATCGCTGGCGGCGCGTTGCAGGTCGCTTTCGCTGCCGGCGGCGGCAAACTGCCGGCGTGCTGCCTCCAGCCCCTCCGCCAGGGCACGCCGGTCCTCCGCCGGCAGCTCCCGTCGCAGCATCCCGACGCTCACCGGGATGTCCTCCAACAGGTAGAGGGCCCTCTTCAGAGGGGTCAGTTCCTTCTTCTTCATCGACTGTGTCCTTCATCCATATTGATCGACCAACGACGAACGGCCAACGACCAACGTCCCATTCGTCCGTCGATTATTTTCTTCTGTGCCCTCGAATCTATAGCTACCCATCCGATAATCCGTTTAGCCGAAGGCCATCCGTTGACCACCCACCCATTCCCACACCGCCCCCGAAGCCACAAACGCGGCCCAGTAATACGGATGCGCGGCCCCCTCGACCTCGTCCCGCACATACAACTGGGCGGCCCGCAGCGCCTCTGCCACGGGTTCGCCGGCCGTGAAGCGGCGGTAGAAATCCGTAAACAGGACGGCGGTGGCGGCATCGTTGACCGGCCACTGGCTGGCGATGACCGCCGGCGCTCCCGCGATCATCCCGGCGCGCACCAGGCCGGCCAGCTCATCCGCCGCGTCGGGGCGGGCCAGGTGGGTGCCGCAGGCGGCGTAGACCAGCAGCGAGGCCCGTAGTCGCAGCCGATGGACGATCTCCCGCACGCTGGGGAAGCTCTCATGCAGCCACAGCGCCGTGCGCTCCAGCTCCTCCCGCAGCAGAGCGTGGCAGGCCAGGTGCAGCACGTCGAAATGGCGCGCCTCGGCCCGCACCGCGTCCCAGGTGGCTTTCTCCTCGACCAGAGTCCTGAACCGGTTCCAGCCAGGCAGGGCAGCCTCTGCCTGCACCTCGGGGATGACGAACTTCAGCCTTTCCTCCCCCTCGCCAGGGTGTGCCACCCCCAGGAAGCTCCGGCGCCGGCCCGGGTTCATCTCGCGGCAACGCTGCAGGGCGGATAGACTGGGCGCGTAGCCAACGACGAAGTCATCCAGGACGTAGCGCGGCCGGCCATCCCGCACGGTGCGCATGGCGTGCAGCGGGAACAGGTGCAGGAAACTGTGGGGCGAGAAAATCAGGCGCCCGCGCGCCGGCAGGTAGGGCCGCAGCGGGTCGAACAGGGTGGCGTACATGCGGTCCAGGGCCACTGCGGCGGCGGGGTACGGCCCACCCGGCCGCAGCATGCGGCTCCACAGCAGGTTCCACCAATCGGCGGCCTCTTCATCGGTGAAATTCAAGGGCACCGGTGACGCCAGGCCAGCGGGGGTGACGACGAAGGCCACCCAACCCTCCGCATGGCGGTAGTAGGTCACCAGCGTGGCGTCCAGCTCCACCGCCAGCGCCTGGGCCTGGGCAGCCGTCAGGGGTTCGACGCGGCCGGCGGTGACATCGAAGTACTGCGGGTAATCATGACGGATGCCGGCCCAGACGGCGTCGATCTGCGCCTCCAACTCCTGGACGCGGGCGTGGGCCTCCCGGGTGATGACCTGACGCGCGGGGCTTGGGCGCCCATCGGGCTGCTCCCGACCCAGCAGGAGCACGTCCCGTTCCGCCTGCAGTGCTTCAACCTGGCGGATGCGGGCCTCGAGATTGGACGGGAAATCCGCCTCTTCCGGCAGTACGCGGCCCAGGCTGTCCAGGAAGGCACGGCCCTTGGCCATCTCGGCATACTCGAAGGCGCGAGCCGGGTAGTTGTCCGGGGGTGTGGCCGGCGCCTGGGCCAGGGTCAATGCGCAATGGACGGTGCGGCTGTAGAGTTGCGCATTTTCCTCTCCCAACTTGCGCTTGGCAGCCTCGCGGTGCGTCGCACCGTGCACCGTTTCCAGGGCCGGCAGGGCATGTTGGGCGTAGGCAGCGTAGGCGTCATGCCAGGCCTGCTGGTCATAGTGCACATCCCCCAGGTTGCGGCCCGCGCGAAGGGCCTCTTCAGGAAACATTTGTGGCGAGCACAGTGTCATTGCCTGTTCGAAGGCCGCAATGGCGTCTTCCAGGTCGGCCAGGGCGCCGATGCGGGCGTAGCGGTCGCTCAGGCCACTGGCCAGGTTGTTGAGGATAGAGGGCAGGTCGGGGGAGCCTTCGGCGGTCAGGGCCACCGCGCGCTGCCAGTGGCCGATGGCCGCCTCCAGGTCGGCCAGCTCCCCGCTGCGCCCGTAGCGGTCGCTCAGGCCACTGGCCAGGTTGTTGAGGCGAGAGGGCAGGTCGGGGGAGCCTTCGGCGGTCAGGGCCACCGCGCGCTGCCAGTGG
>JBHIAO010000022.1:0-25985 GCA_046758565.1 Anaerolineae bacterium | reverse complement strand
CCTTCCGTTGTCTTTCAGCTAACCTTCACGTACCACCGCCGAAGTCATCAAGCGATCATCCTATAATCTCTGCAGAGCAACAACGTAACCAGACGCTCAGGTGCAACCAGCGTAACAAATCCGTACCAACCGACTCACGCAAGGCTAAAGATATGAGAGACAAGCAGCCATTGAAGACCGGTCAAGTAGCTCGGTACTGTGGCGTCTCCCGGATGGGTGTGCTCCGCTGGATCCGGCAGGGCAAGCTGAAAGCGTACACAACCCCGGGAGGGCACTACCGGATCCGGATCACCGATTTCAAGGATTTTCTGGAAGAATTCGACATCCCTGTGGACACCGCCTTCTTCGGGGAAGAAACCAGGCGCATTTTGGTGGTTGCGAACGATGCGTCGACCGTGGGAACAGTCGTGAAGGCGCTGAGTGCCATGCCCGAAGGCTATGAAATCGATGTGGCCCTCGATGGTTCTTCCGCCGTCGCCAGGATCGCCGGCTTCAAACCTGCTCTGGTGGTTCTGGATACTATGGTATCGGGGTTCGATACACCGGAATTGGCTCAATGGCTCAAAGACGACTCGGCGCGGAGGGGCATTCCCGCCCTGATCCTGACGACGCCGAATCTTCAACACGCAGCGAAGGAGGGACCGGACTCCAGCCCTTCATCTACCACCATGGTAGAACAGGCCTTTCTCCGAAGGGAACCCCTGGAGATCGAGACATTACAATCCGCGGTGCGCCGCCTTCTGGCAGTGTGACCGTGCAACCGACCAAACAGCATGAAGAAACTCAAAGAGAAGCAACATGGGAGCACTGCCATAGCGCGCTTCGAGGTGCGCCCTCACCAGGTACGGGTGGCGCTCGACCTGAGTACCTGGGTCGCGTACGTGCTGGCGTTCGTGCTGCTTTACCGCGCTCAGGGGCCTGAGGTGACCGCTCTGTGCTTGCTGCCGGTGGCTGTAGCCGGGTGGCTCTTTGGGATGCGGGCCGGGCTGCTCGCCGGACTGCTGTCCTTCCCACTGAACACGCTGCTTCTAGATCTGGTTGGGGAGCCAGGTTGGGACACGATGATCCGACATGGTGCGCCGGGTTCCGCTGCCGCCGTACTGATCGGCGTTGTGGTCGGGCGGCTGCACGACCTGGGCGAGCGGGTGAAACGGGAACTCGCCGAGCGCCAGCGGGTGGAGGAAGAGCGGGAACACCTGTTCGAGATCGAACGTCGGCGCACTGCAGAGCTCGAAGCCCTGCGCCAGGCCAGCTTGCACCTTACCTCCAGCCTGGAGCTACAGTCGTTGTTGGAGGCAATCCTCGAGCAGGCCCTCAAACTGGTTGCTGCCGACGGCGCTCACGTTTTCCTCTACGATGGTGAGCGGCTGACCTTCGGCGCCGCCCTGTGGGCAAGTGGCCGCCAACAGGAACCCTACGCCGAGCCCCGGCCCGATGGCCTCACCTACACCGTCGCCCGCAGCGGGAAACGAGTTGTCGTCCCCGACGTCGATAACCACCCGCTCTTTCGAGACTGGCAGTGGGGCGGTGCCATCGTCGGCTTGCCGCTGCGCATCGGCGATCAAGTGCGCGGAGTGATGAACGTCTCCTTCGAGCCGCCGCATGAGTTCGACGAGGATGAACTGCGCGTCCTGGAGTTGCTGGCCGACCAGGCCGCGGCAGCTATGGAAAATGCCCGGCTGTACGCCGCCGAGCAGATCCGGCGCCAGGAACTGGATGTCCTCTACGGGTTGTCCCGCCGGCTGGTCGCCATTGTTGAGATGGAAGCCGTGCTCGGCAACATCGCCCGCCACGTGGTTGAGACCGTAAACGTCACCTTCGCCCGCATCGTGACTCTGGAAGACGGCACATTCGTCTGCCGGACCGCTCACCCGGTTCGCCTGCTGGAGCGCGACCTGGGCGTGGGCCAGCCGGACCAGGAGCCGGCCTGGCCTTACTACCAGCGCGCCCTGGCCCAGGCCGAACCGCAGATACTGCTGCAGGACGACCAGGAGCTCGGTGCTGCGGAACGCCGGGCCCTCTTCCTGGACCTGGCCCAGAGCGTCTGCCTGGCCCCGCTGCGGGCGGGCGACGAGGCCGTCGGCCTCCTGGTCCTGGGTGAGGCCCGAACCGTTACCCGTGAGCCCATCGGCGCCGATAAGCTTCGTCTCATCGCCTCCATCTCTGACCAGGCCGCCAGCGCCCTCCACCGCGCCCGTCTGTACGAAGAATTGGAGGAAGCCTACGTGCAAACAGTTGTAGCCCTGGCCAACGCGATGGATGCACGGGACACTTACACCAACAAACACAGCCAGCAGTTGGCCGAATGGGCGGTGGCCACAGCTCGGGAACTGGACTGCAACGAAGATGAAATCGAGACCATCCGCTGGGCAGCACTGCTCCACGACATCGGCAAAATTGGGGTACCGGACAGTATCTTGCGAAAGCCAGGGCCGCTGACCGACAAGGAGCGGGCAGTGATTGAGCGGCATCCGGAGATCGGAGAGCGCATTGTAGCGCCGGTGAAGAGACTGGCACATGTGGCACCCATCATTCGCGCTCACCAGGAGCGCTGGGACGGCGGCGGGTACCCCGACGGCGCGGCGGGGGAAGACATCCCACTCGCGGCGCGGGTGCTGACGGTGGTAGACGCCTACGGTGCGATGACAGACGAACGAGTGTACCGCAAAGCACGGAGCCACGCGGAGGCGATGACGGAACTGCAACGCTGTGCCGGCACGCAGTTCGATCCTCAGGTGGTGGAGGCATTCTTGCGAGTGATGGGGAACGATGAACGTCGAGTGATGAATGAGGAACACAGATGGCCGGCGCACGAATCCTGATTGTAGAGGATGACGGTTTCACTGCCGCTCACCTCGAGAGCATCCTGACCAGGCTGGGATATCACATACTGGGCGCGGCCGCCTCGGGAGAAGAGGCGATCCAGGAGATGGACGAGACGTCCCCGGATTTGGTGCTGATGGATATCTACCTGGCGGGAGACCTGAACGGCATCGAGACGGCCGCTCAAGTTCGCGCCCGGTTCGGCATACCGGTGGTCTATTTGACGGGCCATTCGGAAGACACCCTGTTTCAGCAGGCCAAGATCACCGAACCGTATGGCTACCTGGTCAAACCCATTCAGGAGAGAGAACTCCGTGCCGCCATCGAGATGGCGCTCTACAGACACGAGATCGACACCAGGCGCAAGCAGGCGGAGGAGGCGCTGCGGGAGAGCGAGGAGAGATACCGACATGTTGTTGAGTATGCTGGTGAGGCTATTATTGTGGCTCAGGACGGGCTGCTCAAGTTCTTCAACCCCAAGACGCTCGAGGTCACAGGCTACTCACATGCGGAGTTATCATCGACACCCTTTGTTGAGCTTATCCACCCCGAGGATCGGGAGATGGTGGTTGAGCGGCATCTCAGGAGGCTGCGGGGCGATCAACCGCCTGACGTCTATTCCTTTAGAATCATTGACAAGACGGGCGAGGTCAAGTGGCTTGAGATCAGCGCAGTCTTGATCGACTGGGAAGGCAAGCCCGCCACACTCAATTTCCTGAGCGACATCACCGAGCGCAAACTGGCTGAGGAAGAACGCCACGCGCGGGAACGCTATCTGACCTTGCTTAACGACATCACCCGCACCGCCCTCGAGGCGCTGGATCTCCAGACCATGCTCCAGGCGCTGGCCGAGCGGCTGGGCGGACTGCTCGACGCCGACGGTTGCTACATCGCCCTGTGGGATGAGGAGCAACAGCGGACGATTACAGCCGCTGCCTACGGTGCGCTGCGTGAGACATATCCCACCATCCACACTGAACCCGGCGAGGTGACGATGATCGGATCCGTCCTGTGTGCGGGACATCCCCTCGTCGCCGAGGATGCACTTAACTCCCCATACGTAAGCCCGCGTATTGCCCGGCTATTCCCGGCCCGCTCTTTGCTCGGCCTGCCCTTGATTGCTGATGGTCAGATGCTAGGGGCGGCCCTCATTGCCTTTGAACAGCCGCATCGGTTTACCCCGGAGGAGATTGCCCGTGGTGAACAGACCGTCCGGCAGATCGCCCTGGCTGTGGCTAAAGCTCGTGCCCTGGAGGATGCAGAGCGCCGGGCGCAGGAAGCGGAAACCTTGCGCCAGGCCGGAGCTGTGGTGGCGGCCACCCTCGAGCAGGACGAGGCGATCCAACGCATCCTGGAACAACTGGAGCGCGTGGTGCCCTGCGACAGCATCACGGTGCAGTTGCTGCGCGAGGGGTACCTGGAAATCGTAGGCGGACGCGGCTGGCCGGACCTGGCGGCCGTGGTCGGGTTGCGCTTCCCCGTGCCCGGTGATAACCCCAACACCGTGGTCATTCAGCAGCGCCGGCCACACATCTTGTGCGACGCGCCGGCAGCTCATGCCCCTTTTCATAGAGAACCGCACAGCCACATCCGGTCGTGGCTCGGTGTGCCACTCATCGTTCACGAGCAGGTGATCGGCATGCTGGCGGTGGATAGCTCCCAGCCGGATCACTTCACCGCTGATCATGCCCGTCTGGCCGCCGCCTTCGCCAATCAAGTGGCGATTGCGCTGGAGAACGCGCGGCTATTCGAGGCCGAACGCCGGCGCAGCGGAGAACTGGAAGCCCTGCGGCAGGCCAGCCTGCGCCTGACCTCTCGCCTGGAGTTGCAGACGGTCATGGAGACGGTCCTTGATCAGGCTCTCAAACTGGCGGCCTCCGACAACGCCCACATCTTCCTGTACGATGGCGAGCGGCTGAGGTTCGGCGCCGCCCTGTGGACAGATGGCCGCCAACGGAAACCGTACGCCGAGCCCCGGTCCGATGGCTTGACCTACACCGTTGCCCGCAGCGGCGAACCAGTTGTTGTCCCCGACGTCAACAGCCACCCGCTGTTTCGCGATTTGCAGTGGGGTGGCGCCATTGCCGGCCTGCCGCTGCTCATCGGCGATCAGGTGTGTGGAGTGATGAACGTGGCTTTCGACGGGCCGCATGCCTTCGACGAGGACGAACTGCGTGTCCTGGGGTTGCTGGCCGACCAGGCGGCGATTGTCATCCGAAATGCCCAGCTCCACGCCGAGGTGCAGGAACTGGCCATCACCGACGACCTTACGGGACTGTACAACCGCCGCGGCTTCTTCGAGTTGGGCCGGCGCGAGGTCGAGCGTGCCCGGCGTTTCGGCCGGTCGCTGACGGCGATTATGTTCGATCTCGACGGCTTCAAGCGGGTGAATGATGCCTACGGCCATGCTATTGGTGATCAGGTGCTAACCGAAGTAACCGCGCGCTGCCAGGAGGAGCTGCGGCACGTGGACCTGCTGGGGCGCTATGGTGGCGAAGAGTTTACGGTCCTGCTACCCGAAACTGACCTGGTCGACGGCCGGCAGGTGGCCGAACGGCTGCGACAGGTTGTGAGCCAGACGGCTATCGATACCGACGCGGGGCCGGTGACGATCACCGTCAGCCTGGGCATCGCGACCCTGGACCGGAGGCATGAGAACCTGGAAGCCCTACTAGAATGTGCCGATCGAGCCCTTTATATGGCCAAACAGGCCGGACGGAATCGGGTGTCCGTCTGTCAGGGGTGAGTGAGGACGATTGGCATCGTCCATGAACCGGAGAAAGATACAGGAGCCTTGAATACAATGGAACTCAACCAGTTGATTAACCCAGGACAGGTAGAGCATCTTCTGGAATCCTTTGCTGAACTCATGCCGTTGGCCCTTGCCGTGCAGGATACCGACGGGAACGTCCTGGCCGCGACCGGGCCGGCTGGTGTGCCTGCTGACTCCGCCCCAAGAGAAGCCCAGACACCCATCGATATCCACGGCCAACAGGTCGGCCACGTGGTCGTCACTTCCTTAGACCCAGAGCGGGTGACAACCGGGACCGTCGATTCGGTAACGGGATTGATCAGCGAAATGCTGGCCGATCAGGTGTACAAGGAGCACGAGCTGAATAGCCTATCGACGGAACTGCTCGGCAAGTACGAGGAAGTCACCCTCCTGTACGACTTGAGCCAGGCGCTGGGGTCCGTCTTCGACATTCCCACTATTTGCAACATCGCGTTGGACAAGGCTGTGCAGGCCGTTCCCGCCACGAAGGCCTTCATCATGTTGCTAGATGAGGGCTCAGAGCAGCTCACTGTGGTGGCAGCGCGCGTCGATGGGCTGGTCGGGTGGCAGACACAGATCGGTCGGGGTATCAGTGGCTGGGTGGCCGCATCAGGCAAACCGATTCTGCTGCACGAGGGAGAGCCTATTCCGTCTGACACTGCCGAGGAGGAGTCGCCGCGCGATGCAGTGCTGGCCGTTCCCCTCACCCTGTCTGCCGGCCAGGGCGAGGACCAGGTCCTGGGCGTCATGACGCTGGCCGGCCGGCCGCCTGGAGAGATGTTCACCGCCGGCGACGCCAAGCTGCTGACCACTATCGCTACCCAGGCCGCCACCGCCATCCACAACAGCCGGCTGGTCGAGGCGTTGCGGGAAGCCGAGCGGGTGAAACAGGAGATGGAGATTGCGGCTCGCATCCAACAGAGCCTGCTACCCGATGACCCACCTCCACCTCAACTGATTGGCGTGGTACTGGCCGGGTACTGCATCCCGGCTGCCAACGTAGGCGGCGACTACTACGACTTTCTGACAGACAACGCCGGCCGAGTTAACCTGCTCATTGCCGACGTCTCTGGTCACAGCGTCGGCTCGGCTCTGATGATGGCCATGGCACGCAGCATCTTGCGGCGCGAAATCTCCCAGGGCAGCTCGCCGGCGGCCGTGCTGGCTGACACCAACACTGCTATGCTGCACGACTTGACCAACGCTGGGCTGTTTATCACCATGTTCTGCGCCCGCTATGATTCGGTCACACGCCGGCTGACCTTCGCCAATGGTGGCCACAACCCGCCTTTTCTCCGACGCGCAGACGAGGGGGAGATCTTGAGCCTCGATGGCGATGGAATGATCGTAGGTATTCTCGACGACGTGGTGTACGAAGAGCAGTCTATCACCTTGCAACCGGGCGATCTAATGGTTCTCTACACCGACGGGATCGTCGAGGCGCGCAACCCGGACGGGGAGCAGTTTGGCGAGGAGCGGCTTCGAGGACTACTCGAAGAGTGTGGTTCATTAGCCCCGGGAACTCTTGCAGATCGCATCTACGAAGCTGTGCGCGAGCACAGTCAGGACACGGCTCAGCAAGACGATATCACATTGCTGATTCTGAAAGTTCAGGAGGACTCATGACCGACGAGATCGTAGATCTTTGGCGAAGAGCAGAGATTGGAGAGTAGAGAAATGCCCGATGGGAAGATCCTGTTAGTAGACGACGAGCCTTTCATACTCCGCACGCTGACGCTTGTGCTCAAGAAAGAGGGTTACGAGATCGCCACTGCTGTGGACGGTGAAGAAGCGTTGGTCCAAATCCGGGCATTGGAGCCATCCCTGGTATTTATTGATGCCATGATGCCCAGGAAGGACGGCTATCAGGTCTGCCAGGAGGTGCGCAACAATGCGACTCTCACGCGTCAGCCCTACATAATCATGCTGACAGCGCGCGGGCAGGAGGCCGACCGTGAGAAGGCTGAGCAGATTGGTGTCAATGAATTCATGACCAAGCCTTTCAGTCCCTCGAAAGTTGTGGCTCGGGTGCGGGAGGTTATGGAACGGACGTAACGAGATTTTGAGTACGATTCACATACAGTTTTGATACGGAGTACAGTTCAGAATCAAGGAGGCTACGGCATGGAAATCAAAGTTGAACGAAACGGAGCGGTGGTCGTGGTGGCCGTAACGGGCGACGTGGACGCTGCAACAGCACCGCGGCTGCGGGAGCAGTTCGACGATCTGCTGGGTGAAGGTCAGCACAAGTTCGTCATCGAGCTGTCGGAAGTAGGCTTCATGGATAGCTCCGGACTGGCCACTCTGGTGCAACTCTTTAAGCGTGTGCGCATAGGCCATGGCGATGTCCGGCTTAGTGGCACACAACCGGAGGTTCAGCGCATCTTCGAGCTGACCCGGCTCCATCGAGTCTTCGACATCTTTCCGGACCGCGCTGGGGCTGTTGCCAGCTTCGACTGAGATGGTCATGGCTAAAGTCCTACGCGACACGTTGGTCATTCAGAGCCGGCCGGGTCGAATCGCCGATGCCCGGCAGTGGGCGGCTCAACAGACTCGCGCCGCCGGATTTGGCGAAGATGCGGTGTTCGCTGTAGAACTGGCCCTCGGCGAGGCACTGGCCAACGTAGTCGAGCATGCCTACGACGGTGACGAAGCTCAGGAGATCCGCCTCACCTTGGTCGTCGATGGTGAGAAACTCTGCCTTACCATCCGGGACTATGGTCGAAAGTTTGACCAGGCGAGCTATACGCCGCCTGACCTGGATGTCCCGGCTGAAGGAGGCTATGGCGTGTATCTGATGCACGAACTGATGGACGAGGTGACGTACGATTCCTCGCCGCCGGAAGGCACGCGGCTCAGCCTGGTAAAATACCGGTCGGGGGAAGTCCATGGCTAATGTCTGTCTAATTCTTGAAGGCACCTACCCGTATGTCACTGGCGGTGTTTCGGCCTGGGTGCAGACACTGCTCACTGGTCTGCCTGACCTGACCTTCGCCGTAGTGCACCTACGTGCCGGCGATGACGAGACATCCCAGCCCCAGTACTCGCCGCCGCCCAACCTGGTAGAGTTCGTCGAGTGGCCTCTGGATCTCGGAGAAGCCAGGGTGTGGCGGAGGGAGATTCGAAATTCGCAACCCTTCGGCTACGCTCAGGACAGGTTCGAAATTCGAAATTCAACCGCACCTCTGCCCCAAGCTCGGGTGTACCACGCGTTGTCCACCGGCTTCGCCGGCCTGCTGGGCTGTCAGGTGAAAACGGCCCTGGGCCGGCCGCTTCTCCTGACGGAACACGGCATCTACTGGCGCGAGGCGCAGGCTGGTGCCGACGAACTGGAGTGCGGGTTCCGAGTCGTGCCGGCTGGGCAGACCGGGATCGACCTGCGCCCCTTGCGAGACCACTGGACGATGGCCCTCCAGGATCTAGCTCGCGAAGCATACTACCGAGCCGATGCTATCACCACGGTGTGCCAGGCCAACGCCCGATTGCAGGCGGCGCTTGGTGCCCCATCGTCGAGATGCCACGTCATCCACAACGGTGTGGACTGGCGGGCGTTGGCTCCGGGGGAAATCCGCTCACCGGCTACGGACGGCGTTCAACGGATCGGATTCGTCGGCCGGGTCGTAACCATCAAGGACGTTACCACGTTCCTGGCCGCGTGCCGCTTGGTGGCCGGTGAGCTCCCCGGAGTCGAGTTCTATGTCATCGGGCCGACGGATCATGACCCGGCCTACGCGGCCCATTGCCAGGCCCTGGTCGCCGAGCTTGGCCTGGAAGAACACGTGACCTTCACCGGCGAAACGGACCCCCTGTCGTGGTATCGCCGGCTCGACGTCGTCGTGCTGACAAGCCTCAGTGAAGGACAGCCTTTGGTCCTTCTGGAAGCTATGGCCGCCGGCGTCCCGGTTGTCGCCACCGTGGTGGGTGGCTGCCCAGAGCTGGTACAGGGCACGACGGCCCCGGACCGGGCGCTAGGGACGGCCGGGCTTTTGACACCCGTCGGGGACCCTCGGGCCACGGCGCGTGCCGTCCTTGCCCTGTGCCAGGACGTGGACCGCTGGCACCAGGCGTCCCGTGCTGGCCAGGAACGGGTCCGCCGCTTCTACTCGACCGACCAACTGTGCGAGGCTTATCGAGCGTTGTACGAGAGATGGTTGTGAGTAAGGGGGAACATTATGAACATCGGGATTCTGCATCAATACAGCCTACTTAGCTCCGGCAGTGGCATGTACACCGTGCAGGTGACTCAGAGACTGCTACAGCGCGGCCACCGGGTGTGTGTAGTATGCCGGGATTTCCGACTGGACGGCTATTCATTTATCGACGAGGCGTTCATTCACCAGGGGAGGGACACGCAGCGCCTTTTTCGGCGACGCCTCAAGCCGGCGTGTACGGCCCATGCACTTCGCGGTGAGGTCATGGCCGTCGCGTATCCTCGTTCCGAGACGCCCAACGGCCGGCTGTTTACCGAGCTGAAAGACGACGAGATTCGAGAATATCTGGACTTTCACGTCGATCGCGTCACAGCCATCGCTCGCCAGCACCGATTGCAGGTCCTGCATGCCAATCACGTGGTGCTCATGCCCTACGTCGCGCGGCAGGTCAAGAGGCAATTAAACCTGCCCTACGTAGTGATCGTTCATGGCAGCACCATCGAGTACGTCATTAATCAGGATCAGCGTTACCGGCAGTATGCCTTGGCTGGCTTGCGGGGGGCCGACCGCGTCATCGCACTTAACCCAGAAGTTCGAGACCGGGTATTGAGCATCTGTCCTGAGATCGAGCCCCGTCTGATTAACGTGCCCGTCGGCGTGGACACGGGGTTGTTTCGTCGCAAGACGAACGACGAACGTCCAATGGGCCTCGGTCCGTCGTTGGTCCTTCGTCATTCGTCAAAGGAGATAACGTGCTGACACTAAGGGATTATCAACGAGACAGTGACAATCACACGAAGCCAAACCTAACCAGCCACTCCCGGCACCGGAGGCGAACGGTGGTCTATGTGGGTAAGCTCTCTCTGGATAAAGGCGTACATTGTCTTATCGCTGCGCTGCCGGAAATCGCGGCGTGGGTGCCGGATGTGCATCTCCTCGTCATTGGCGAGGGGGTGGCGTGGAGCCCCCTGGAGAAGATGGTAGCAGCGCTGGACCGGGGTGACCTGGAGGCCGCTGCCCAGGCCCTGGCGGAAGCGCCGACAGCCCCCCAAGAGCAGTCGTGGCTGGCGCCCGTGACCCTGTTCTGGGAGCACGTGGACGAGGCGGCCTACCGGGCTGCGGCCAGGGCCGCCTGCCTGGGCGGCCGGGTGACCTTCGCCGGACACCTGCCCCACGCGGACGTGGCGCGCGTGCTTCCAGCGGCCGAGGTCTTGGTGATTCCATCTCTCGTCAAGGAAGCCTTTCCCCTGGTGTCGCTGGAGGCCCTGGCCTGCGGCGTCCCGCCGGTGGGACCTTATCACGGTGGCCTCATGCCGATCCTCGACGAGATTGCGACCGCACTGGATCCCTGGGGCAACCTCATCCGAGTTGATCCGCGGCCAGAGGCCTTCGTGGCTGATCTGGCGGCGAGGGTGTCCCGCCTGTTACATCACCTGAGCGCACCTGACATCAGGGACCAGACGGCTCGGAGATGCCGGACCATCGCAGTGAGAAACTACGACTGGGACCGAGTAGTGAAGGAGCTAGAACAAGTATACCGCGAAGTGTTAACCCTAACCCACTTAGAACGTTCGCACGTTGAACGTATACGCACGAACGTGCAACATGTTAGCGTGTAACGCAACAACGATTGTAGGAGGGATTTCCATGCGTGAGACGAAAGTCGTCATTTTGGCTGCGGGAAAAGGCTCCCGCATGAAGTCTGAGCTACCCAAGGTGCTGCACACCGTCGACGGCCGGCCCATGATTCAGCATAGCATCGAGCGCGCCCGGGGCGCCGGTGTCGATGGCGTCACCATCGTTGTCGGCTACCGGCGGGAGATGGTGATGGAGGCCCTGGAAGGCTGGGACGTTCAATTCGCCTTGCAGGAGGAACAACGGGGTACCGGCCACGCCGTGGCTCAGGCGCGGCGTTACCTGGAAGGTTTTGAGGGTAATGTGGTCGTCCTCTACGGCGATATGCCCTTACTCAGCCAGGGCACCATTCGAGATCTGATTCAGCGTCGCGATGAAACCGATGCCGCAGGCGTGATCCTGACCATCGTGCTGGACAATCCGCCGGACTTCGGACGCATAGTCCGGGATGAGGCCGAACGAGTGATGCGGGTCGTAGAAGCAAAGGACGCCACGCCAGACGAGCTGGCGATCAAGGAGGTCAACGTCGGCGCCTACTGCTTCGACTGCCAGGCACTTTTGCCGGCTCTGAGCCAGCTTCGGGACGACAACCAGCAGGGGGAGTTCTACCTTACCGACGTGGTAGAGATCATGGCCCGGCAGGGCCATCGGGTGGAGACGGTGGTCACGCCCAATCTGGAAGAGGCGCTCGGGATCAACGACCCGGTACACCTAGCCTTCGCCGAGAAGCTGACCGACATCAGGCACGCCGAGAGCCTGTACGAATTGATTGATGCCACGCTGACCATGAGCCGCGCCGGCGCTTCGACCGGCTCACCGCCGTTGGGGGGCTCCGGCTGACGGCGGCCGTGCCGCACATCGTCTCGGCACCGGGGTGGAATCGTCCACACTACCATTGTCGGAGAATGCGCCTTCAACAGACAAGAATGCTGCATATAGTGCAGCATGTCAGGCAGGCGGTGAGACGCCTCCGCAAGTCCGACCACCCGGCACCCGCCACAACCTGGTTCCTGCGCTTCGTGCAAGCGGCGCTCTTTATTCCGTTGCTCCTGGTAACTTACCGCGCCGTTGTCCAGCGAACCACCTTTCCTGAAGTCCCGGTCTATGCCAGTGCGCCGCAACAGCGCGTCCTGGTGGTTCACAGCTCGATGGACTTTTATGGGGACGTGGCCTACGCCAACGCCATACGGGCTCTGGACTACGCCCGGTTGAATCACGACGACCTGGACCTCGCCGGCGCAGATGCCTGGCCCGAACTGGGTGATTACAGCGCGCTGCTCTTCATCACCGAGCTGCTGAATGAAATCGACGAAGCCCAGGCACAGCGGATCAGCGACTACGTGGCCGGCGGCGGCGGTTTGGCGGCCGTCTATCGCGGCTGGAATCCGCACCTGGCGCCCATCTTCGGCATAAAGGTAGGGACGGAGTACCCCGAGCTGGTGGCAGAGGAAGGGGGGCTGGACTTCCAGGCAGATTTCTTCCCAGGAGTCAAGGGACTCGTCCTGAGCGAAAAGACCGTCCCCGACCTGTCAGCTTACGCGGTGCGCCTGCAGCCGGATGTGCGTGTCCTGGCCAGCTCCGGCAAGGGCCGGCCGATTGTCTGGTTGTCCCGCCACGGTCAGGGACGCGCCCTGTTCTGGAATACCGTCTTCCTGGCAGAGAAAGAAGCCCGCGGCTTCATCGTGCAGTCGGTGCTGAGCGTTCAGGGGCTGGGCATACTGCCTATCGCCAACTTCGCCACGCTCCAGATCGACGACTTTCCGGCAGCCGTCTCCAGCGAGAAGATCGAACCCGTGGCGTCCGAGTTCGACATGACCATGGTGGAATTCTACGACCAGGTCTGGTTCCCGGATATGATGGACATTGCTCGCCGGTACGGGATCGTATACACCTTCCTGATCCCTTTCAACTACAACGACGTGGTGGAGCCGCCCTTCGGCTTTCGGGAGTGGGAGCACGCCGACATCGAAGTGGACTCTCAGCGCCTTTTCTACTCGGTCTATGTTTCTCATCTCGCCGCTAAGGGGCACGAGTTGGGTCTTCACGGCTACAATCACATCTCGCTCGCACTCGAAAACTGGCCCAGTGAGGAGATCATGGCGGAAGGGTTGCGGATCGCCTACGAGCGGTGGGGAGAGGACAACCTCGGCCCCCCAACCATCACCTACGTGCCGCCCAACAACATCTATGACGCGGCCGGCGCGCGGGCGCTGACTCAGGGTTTTCCGTCGCTGCAGATCCTGGCCGGCATCTACACCGGACACTTCGAGAAAGGCGGCAACCGCGAGTTCGGGCCAGAACCCTGGAATCCGAAGCTTTTCGACATCCCCCGCGTGACCTTCGGGTATAACCTGACCCCGCGTTACCGTTTTGCGATGGTCTCGGAACTGGGGATGATGGGCATCTGGACCACTTTCATCCACCCCGACGATGTAGTGCACACGCCCGAGAACTACCCCGATTCCCCCTACCATCGCAATCCCAATTACTGGCCCTGGCGCGGGGATGACACGGGCGAAAAGAATGGGTTCTACTATCGCTTCCTGCGCTGGCTGGACTTCGCGCAGACGTACTACCCCTGGCTGCGCTACACCCGGACCGACGAGTCTTACTACATCCTGCGCCTGCACCTGCAAAACCAGGTGGAAGTTGATCTGAAGGCTCACGAGGTGGTGCTGCACAGTACCGTACCAACCTACTTCCAGGTGCGCATCAATGACGGCCGGCGTATATTTCTCAACGCCCTCCAGGGCGCGCAATTTGTGCACGTGTACCACGGCGAGGGTTACACCCTCTACACCCTGCGGGGTATCAAGGACGAAGTGCGTCTGAAATTGCTGATGCCGGCGGGCATGGAGGAACCTTTCCCAGGCCCGGCGCCAGCAATTCCTCAGCCAGGGCCTGCATTTGGAGTGACGGAAGAAGATGACACCGGGCCGGCAGACCTGCAGAGTGAGGACCTGTTTGAGAAGTTGCAGATCCCAGTATCAACGCCGGTGCCGACGCTGGCAGCACCGGTGTCGCCCTTACCCACCTCGGCCTTCGACGTCTTGCCCACCGGCACACCTACGCCCGGGAGCCGGCCATGACCTTGCGGGAGGGAAGTTGATGTCAGGAAGAGCGGCTGATGCCGTTATCGTGGCTGTTGAACAGGACCGTGTCCTGGGTTTTGCTACCTGCAAGGTAACCGTTCAGGGGGTAGCCAGAATAAGCCTAAACCCCTCCCGGATTTGTCATTGCGAGCGGTTTTTGCGAAGCAATCTCCTCCGATGTATGCGGGGGATTGCTTCGTCGCAAAACCCGCTCCTCGCAATGACACCCTGTGAACGCTTATCCTGCAAGATCGATCACGGAACCATAGGATCTCCTGAAGCAGGAATACGAAGTTGATGAACTACCAGGATCAGGCACGGCTGGCCATCTTCAAGCTCGTGGGTTGGTTTGGGGTATTGTTCGTCTTGCTCCCCCTCTGGCTGTTCCCACAGCCGGAGGTGGCTGGCTCCGGCGAGCGGTTCTTCGCCAACCTGGCCCGCATGGTGGTGGCCACGGCTATCATCGTGCAGGGACTGGTGTTGCTGCACCTGTTTGACTTTTTCTCCCTGGTGGCCAGTTACCTGGCGTTGTGGCTGGGAATCGCCAGCCTGCGACGGGGGCGGTTGCCGATCGCAGAGCTCGAACGCGCCATCACGCTGCTCGAGGTGACAATCATCGACATGCTGGAGGGGGGCTTTCCGTATCGCGCGTGGCTGGCGGGGCGCTGGCAGCGAGCTGAGCGACGGATACTGGCATGGCAGCCGGACCGGGCGGCGCTCACCTGGGGCACTGTGCTCACAATGGTACTGCTTATCAGCGCCGGGCTGCGGCTGTCTGGCGTGCCGGCTCGGGCGGCGCCGGGAGATGCGGGCACCTATCTGCACGCGGCCTGGACGCGGCTACTGGCCAGCAGCACGATCTGGTCAGGCGGGGCCTACCCTATGGGCGCTCACACCTGGGTTCAGACAGTCGCCCAGTTCGCCCGGGTGGACGAAGCGTTACTGGTGCGGACGGCGGGAGGGCTCGTAGGGCTGCTGCTGACGCTGGCTGTCTACGTTACGGTTCGTTGGGCAGGCGGGCGACGCGGAGCGGCGGTCGTGGCAACCGCTGTATACGGCATATTCATTTTCGCGGGGGTGCTTCCCGCCGGCGCATGGCGGCAGCAAGAGCTGCACCCTTTCGAGTTCGGGTTGGTATTCCTGCTACCATCACTCATGTTTTTCACTGAATATCTGGACACTCATCGCGGGCCGGTCTTGTTGCTGGCCGGCGAATGCCTGACAGCCGCGTTTGTCTTGCATCCGGTATCTGGGCTGTTTGGGTTGATCGGGTTGTTGGCTGTGCTGGCAGTTCGCGCAATCAGCCGTCGTCGCGCTGTGCGATGGATTGGCCGGGCTGTGGCTGTAGGTGGAGCAGCGGCTGTGCTTGGCAACCTGTTCCTGATACTGGCCCGGTTGCTGGGGCGATCGCGCCATCAGGGTGTGCTCGACATCGTCGCGGCCTTCTTCACACCCGGGACACCGGAGCCTGTCTGGCAGTCGCTGATATGGGGACTGGCGGCGCTGGGAGCCGGCCTGATACTGTCTCCACCGGGTCGTCGAGCGCTATTCAGGCGCAGTGTAGGACTCTTCTTGTGGCTGCTACTCACGCTCTTTATGGGGTATCCAGCCCGGCTGACCCCGGACAAGGTGGGTATCCCCCTCTCGGTGGTGGCCGCCGTCGCCCTGGGCCTGGAGCTGGATGTTGTCCTGACGCTGGCCCTGACGCTGCCACGCCGGCTGATAGGGCGTGTGAGTGTGCCAGGTCTACATCCGTCCATCGGGTTGACCGTCGGGCTGGTTGCCCTCGCCATCGCGGGGATGACCGTTGTATCACCTCCGCTGCGAGCGGACCCTGGCCGGGCCCAAGAGCCGGAGCCGCTGGCCCGCGTCCTCTACCAGATCAAGAGCGACCATCTTGCCTACACGTGGACCGTAGTCGGGTACGCGGAGGCACTGCCCCAGGTACTGGGCCGGGGCTACTACCTGTCGTGGAAGAATTTTCTGGAAATGTATGACCCAGTGCAGTACCGCTTCGACCCCCGTGACCTGGACCTGGCGATCCCGACCCGCTATGTCTTTATCATGGTCGAAAAGCAGGTGTTTGTCGGCCCGAACGACCTGGCCGCCGCTACGTTGGAACGGGCCGGCTTTCAGGTCGCGTTGCTTGAGTGGGTAGAACGCTACCAGCAGCACCACGACGACATGTCCGTCTACTACGAGGATGACGCGGTCGCCGTCTACCAGATCTATCGTTCGCCGGAGATCGAACGTGAGATCGTCGAAGAATACGAAGCCAGGCAGTTTGAGCGGAGGAAACAACAATGACGTCTTCAAGTCGCCCGCGTCTTGGTCTATCGTTGGGCGGGTCGCGAGCGGTGGATTGGTCTGGCTTTTTCACGGTGCTTGCTCAGCACACGGATCACGAGGCGCGGTTGGATGCGCTGCTGGAGCTCGTGGCGGCCAGTGCTGAGACGCCCGTGGCCGCCCTCTACCTGGCCGACAGCCCCGAGAGCCGGCTCCACCTGATTCGCCTGCGCTATCCCACGCCGGCTTCACCAGGTTCGGGACGCTCTCAATCGGGCCCTCGAGTGCCCTTCCTGGGTGGCGCTCTCGGCGGGTGGGGGCAGGGAAAGGCGGACGCTGAGACCTTTGAACTGGACGAAACGCACTACTCCGAGAGCGTTATCTCCGTTTCGGCGGGTCTACCCCTCGATCTGCCACGTCAGGATAAGTACGCGAGCCCATCGGTCGTCCCCACACCCATCGGCTCGCTGTACTCCGTGCCATTGATCCGCCAGGAGACGCAAATTGGGGTCGTGCAGGTCGGTCCTGTGCCCGACAAGCCCGGCCGCCGCCTGCGCAAGGCAATGGAATCGGTGGCTACACCGCTGGCCCATGCCGTCTCCCTGGCGCGCGAGCAGAGCCAGTTGCAGGAGCAACTGGCCGCGTACGAGACTCGCGCCGACGTCAGCCGCCAGATGCTCCGATCCGCCTTCGAACTGGACGAATTCCTCAACCTGTTGCTGGAGCTGGCGGTGAAAGCCAGCGGCACCCAGGCCGGCTTCATTGCGCTGGCAGGTGGGTCGGGGGCGATCCGTCTGCATACGGCGGTGGACCTGCCCGATGGTCTGCTGGATGACGTGGACCTAACCCCCGGCGCCGGCTTCCTGGAGTGGCTGGACCAAGCTGAGGGCTCGCTCTACGTCGCCGACTTTGTCAGGGCGGCTGAGCTCGGCATCCAGACCATCCTGGCGGTCCCCCTGGTGGACGAAGAACGGTTGCTGGGGGTGCTGGGGCTGATGAACCTGAGCGGTGGTCAGAGCCCGGCTGAGCACAGCCTGAACCTGCTGGGTATTTTTTCGGAGCAGATCCAGTTGGTGCTGGGAAACGTTCGATTGTTCGACATGTTTAACCAACGCTTCGTGGACACCATCCACGCCCTCGCCCGCGCGCTGGACGCCCGCTATCCCCACAGCGCGGCCCATCACCGCCGTGTCACCGACTGGACCGTTGCCATCGGTGACGAGTTGGGCCTGAGAGAGCATCAGTTGCAGACTTTGCACGTGGCCGGGCTGGGCCACGATGTGGGAATGTGCGGCATCGTCGAGGTGGAACACGGATTCCAGGCCGATTTCCATCATCCCACCATCGGCGCTTCCATGTTCGAAGTGTTGCCCAACGGTCAGGCTGCCAGCGAGATGATCGCCACACATCACGAGTGGTACGATGGTTGGGGTTTTCCGGCCGGATTGAAAGGGGACGAAATCCCCATCGGCGGCCGCATTCTGGCGCTGGCCGAGTTCATCACCGAAAGCACCACCACCGATTCGATCCAGACCGCCCTGCCACCGTCCAGGCTCCTGGAAGAGGTCGAAACCCGGCGAGGCCGGCAATTCGACCCGGCCGTGATTGACGCCTGGCGGGCGATGCTTGAGCGGGCCCGGGCGCAGGCCCCGGCCGGCGTTCCCTTCCAACCCTGCCATCAATTCAAAGGCGAACCGGATGCGGTGTGCGCCACCTGCCCCGCTCGCACCGCCGCCGTCGCCTGTTGGACCATCCCGGACGTCCGCTGCGTCCAGCACGGCGATCCGGATTGCAACGGCTGTTTTGTCTACCTGGAAGCTGTCGAACGCGCCAGGGCAGCCGGCGAAGAAGTGCCAGCGCCGGCCCCGCGCAGTTTGTAGTAAGCCACGCAGCGCAGCGGAGTGGCGTGGCGTAGCGTGGGACGGCACTCCACTACATTGCGTGCCTGACTACGAACATAACTTGAGGAGGTACTCATGGACTACAAGATTCGCACAGAAGGCCCAATCAGCGTTTTGGAACTGAGCGGCGATCTCGACGTCAGCGGCGCGCCGGCATTGCAAGCTGCTTTGCAGCAGGTCATGGATGACGGCGGGCGGCTCATCGTGGTCGACCTTGAAAATGTGCCATTCATGGATAGCTCCGGCCTGGGCGTGTTCGTGGCTGCCTATCGCCGGCTCACTGCCCAGGAAGGCCAAATAGCCCTGGCCAACACGCCGCCAACGCTGCAAAAGGTCTTTAAGCTGACACGTACTGACCGGCTGTTCACGTTGTACAACTCGGTGAGCGCCGCCGTGGAGGAGATGCGGGATGCGGGATGCGGGATGCGGGATGTGTGATGTGTGATGTGGGATGCGGGATGCGTGATACGGGATGCGGGATGTGGGATGCGGGATGCGGGATGTGGGATGCGGGATGCGGGATGCGGGATGTGGGATGCGGGATGCGGGATTCTTAACGCGGCCAGTGGCCACAACCAAAGTATCTGTTCAACAAATCGGCAGTATAATGTTTCGTCTCACGGACGGAAAAGCCTGCCCTGAGCTTGTCGAAAGGAACACTGACAAAAAACATGTCCGTGTTTCTTTCTATCCGTGAGTCATAATTCACACACATGACCAAATGTTGCGGATCAACGGGATTTACTCAGGTTGAACTTCGCGTATCTGGAGGCTTGGCTTTGAATTATTGGCTCAACGCAGTTTAGTGGGTTGGCGTATGGGAGCCGATGGATCTGGCGTTGAGACCCCCCTCTAACTCCCCCCAGAGGGGGGAGGATAGCCCGTTCTCCCCCCTCTGGGGGGAGTTAGAGGGGGGCTTGATGGTCAAGCAGCATTGGAGAGTGCCGAGAAATGACTGAGCGCATCTCTGTTCTCTTTGAAACCGAGGGAACCTACCCGTTTCTCGGGGGAGGCGTTTCGACCTGGTGCAAGATACTGGTGGAGGAGCTGCCCCAGATTGACTACGTTGTCTACGCCCTCACCGGAACGCCGCAGGTGAAGACCAAGTATCCGGTTGACGAGAACGAGAACATCAAGCAGATCATCCAGGTCCCCATGTGGGGAGCGGAGGAGCCGGCCGAGTGGATACTTCCCTCCAGCAAGCCGCCCCACATTCCCTTTTCGCAACTCTACCTGCGCAAGCAGGCGACGACGGAAGCGGTGATCCGCGAGAAGTTCGTCCCACTCTTCCGGCACCTTTTGCGAGGATTCGAAGAGCCTGGCACCGATGTGCTGCTGTATGGGCCGACTGTCTGGGCGATCTACCGCTACTTTCAGGAATATGACTACAACTTGACCTACAAGTCGAAACTTGTGTGGGACGCATTCAAGGATGAGATGCTGCGCCCCTACCGCGAACACCCGGAGCGGTTCTTGCCCGATGAGTATCCCTGCGTATTTGACCTGACGACGGGGCTGCGCTGGCTGTACAACATGCTCATGGCCTTTACTGCGCCGGTGCCTGAGACTGACGTCAGTCATGCCACCATTGCTGCTGCCAGCGGACTGGCGAGCATCTATGTCAAATTCGAGTACGGCACACCGTTCATCATCACCGACCACGGCGTTTATGCCCGTGAGCGCTACATCGCCGTTTCCGCCACTGACTTCACCTTCTTTGCCAAGCGGTTCCTGATCAATCTGTCCACCTTCGTTTCCAAGCTGAATTATGTGTATGCCGATCAACTGTCTCCTTGTGCGAACTTCAACCAACGCTGGGAGATTCCATTTGGCGGCGACCCGCACCGGGTGGCGACCATCTACAACGGCGTAAACCCGAAGGTGTTTGTACCCGGTCCCAAGCCGGAGGAATTCAAGGAGTATCCTACCTGCGTAGCGGCCGCCCGGATCTTTCCGCTCAAGGACCTGGAGACGATGATCAAGGGGGTGGCTGTGGCACACAAGAGCATCCCCAACTTGAAGGTCATCGTCCATGGGTCGCTCAAAGCGGACCCGCCCTACGTGCAAAAGTGCCGCGATCTCATCAAGGAATTGGGGCTGGGGTCGGGGACCGGGGATCATACCGGCGACGACGGCGCCGAGGACATCGACAGTTGGACCTTTCGTTTTGGCGGCTTCCACAATCAGCCGGCCAGGATCTTCACTATCGGGGACATCAGCCTGCTGTCCAGCATCTCCGAGGGCTTCCCGTTCACGGTCCTGGAGAGCATGTCCTGTGGCACACCCGTCGTCGGCACGGACGTGGGAGGGGTGAAGGAGGCGCTGGAAGGACACGGTGTGGTGACCCCACCGCGCGATCCGGAAGCGTTCGGCGCCGGCATCGTCAAGTTGCTCTCCGATCACGATCTGCGGCAGCGCCTGGCCCGCAAATGTCGGGAGACTATCCTGGCCAAGTTCATGACTTCGACTTCAGTGGACGGCTACCGGGAGAGCTACGAAAAATGGGCCGCCTACAAGCGGGACCATGTGGACGAAATCCGGGCGGAGAATGCCCGGATCATCGCCGCCTGGGAAAAAGAAATCGGCAAGATCCGGCAAGAGTCAGCGGCCACCTCGCCGGCCGAAGACGATGCACTCCTGCGACCAGATCAAGGTCGCGGCGCAGCAATCCCTGGCCTCAACTGGCTCACGCTGTCGAAATGGGGCAGGGCGCTCTGGCAGCGTGGCCACAACGGCGGCCTGCCACTGGAGGATCGCAGCCGGATAGCAACTACCGACGGGTCTCAACCACCGGAGGATCGTGCAACGTGATCAAGGAATCCGTTGCCACGGACCGCGCCCTACAACTGGCCGGCGTGGCGACCGATCCAGTGGACGGCCGGCTTGAAGAACGGACTGACGCGCCACCGAAAACCGACGGCCGCGCGGTGGATTCTGACGTTGCGGTTGACCCAGGCTACACGCCGGCCCCGGACATCGTCGAACCCGATCCATTCGACGCGGAGAAGGAGGAACTGGTGGACGTGATCCTGGAAACCTGCGGCAGCCCGGTGGATTTCTGGGCCGTCGCAGCGACTCTGGAAAGCATTGGGATGCGGGATGTGGACGCCGAGGAGAAATTCGGTATCAAGCCGCTCAATCGCTTTGTCGAGCCCAGGTCGGGCTACGTAGTCAAGGGATCGATTATGGTCCTGGCCAGGGACATCTATACCCGCTGCCGGAAGCGGTTGGAAGCTCAGCCCCCCGAAGAGATCGAACGGCCTGAGTTAAGCAGATGGCGTCAACTGCGACGCTTCGTCAAATTCTATCTCCAGGGCACGCTGTTTGCTCTGCCCATGACCGGGCAGATTATCTCCGTGCTGGCGCTGCGTTATTCACTGTGGGCCTTCCTCGAGTTCAGTGAGGAACGGGCGACGGTGGTTGCCATCGGTACGGTCATGAGCTTCATCGTCACCGGGGGGTTCGTACAGGCCATCGGACGCAAGGGCATGTCCTACTCCGAGGGCGGCAACCACATTCTGGCCAAGCAGGTCTGCTATGGCCTCATCAAGCTGGGTACCGGACTGGTGCTGGCAGTGGCGCTGGCATTCTACCTGCTGAACCTGATCATCCCCTTCTTTTCTCAGCAGATGGTCTGGATCAGCCTGATGTACTATGTGTTGCTGGCTGAATTGTGGCTCGTGATCTCGATTCTGTATGTGCTAACTCAACGGGCAGCAATTCTTTTGAGCACGCTGGCCGGCGTGGCCATCGTGCACGTCGTCATGACCTACACCGACTGGGGGATTCACGCCGCCCACGGGTTGGGGCTGCTGGGAACGAACCTGATTGTAGCCGCTTACGGCTACCACCTGCTGAACAAAGCAGCCAAGACGGTGACAGACGACCTGAAAGACGCCCGGTTGCCGGCCTGGTCCATCCTGTACTACTCATTGCGGCTCTACTTCCTGTACGGGATGTTCTACTTCGGCTACCTGTACCTGGACCGGATCGTGGGCTGGTCCGCTTCCGAGCAACCGCTGCCGTACATAATCTGGTTTCGCACCGCCTACGAGCTGGGCATGGACTGGGCGCTCGTTTCGCTGGTGTTCAGCATCGCGCTGCTGGAGTACACCATCAACGAGTTCGCCGCGCTTATCATTCCTACACAGGAGCGTTTCAACGCCTTTGACATCGACGGGCACAATCGTTTCTTCACCCGCTTTTTCCTGCGCCAGCTTGTTCTACTAATTGTGGTTGCCATCATCAGCATTATCGCGACCTACTATGCGGTCAATTCGCTGCGGCGGTTTGAGGAGATCAAGTTAGTGCGGGACTTCTTCAAGAGTCCGATCACTTTCTTTGTCTACTGGACGGCCGCAGTAGGATACAACCTGATGGTTGTTGGGCTATTCAACGGTGTCTTCTTCTTCTCGCTGTCGCGCCCGATCCCGGTGCTGCGCGCCATCGCGCTGGCAGCGGTTGTCAACGTCGTGATTGGCTATTTGCTCAGCCGTACCATTAGCTACCAGTTCAGCGCCGTGGGCATGGCCCTTGGCTCGCTGATCTTTGCCGTATTGGCAACCCGCAGCGCACTGCGAATGATGAATGAGTTGGACTATTTCTACTACTCAGCGTATTAGCGCGATGGGTATATCAATCCTGGTGTAGACCACAGCACATGTAATCCTCGGCTTTTCTGCTATAATCAGGGTGCCCGATGACGTGTGGCACTGAGGAAATGGAGGGTGAGTCGAATGAGTCCCAACACTGGTAGTGAAGACTTGCTGGCCGGCAAGACCGCGATCGTCACCGGTGGCGGTCGCGGCATTGGCCGGGCGACGGGGTTGGCCCTGGCGGCCGCCGGCGCGGACGTGGTAGTTACTGCCCGCACGCAGCGCGAGATCGACCGGACGGCGGAGGCCATCGCAGCATCGGGACGTCGCAGTCTGGCCGTTCCGGCGGATGTGTCGGATCCGGACGATGTTGATCAGTTGGTGGACGCCACGCTGGAGGCTTTTGAGAAAATAGACATCCTGGTCAACAACGCCGGCATCATCCAGCCCATCGATTGGGTGGTTGAGACGGACGTCGACGACTGGCTCTACAATATCGAGGTCAACCTGATGTCGGTCTTTCTGTGCTCGCGCGCCGTTCTTCCTGGCATGATGGCTCGCGAATCCGGAAAGATCGTCAACGTTTCGACGGGGAGTGCTGTCAGCGTTGTACCCACCTGGAGCGCCTATGCCGCGGCCAAGGCCGGCGTGGATCATCTGACCCGCGTGATGGCGGCCGAGATGCGGCCGTACAAGATTCAGGTGAATGCCGTCTACCCCGGGTTGGTCGATACGAAGCTAGCTGAAAAGATCCGAATTAGTCCGGTCACGGAAGCGATTGCAGCGGAAACCACTGGACGCTTCCTGAGTTACCAGGCGGGGAAGGGCATGTTGCGGGCTCCCGAGGAGCCGGCCCAGCTCATCCTATGGCTGGCGTCACCCCTGGCGCATGACATCACCGGCCAGATTGTCAACATCGACGATCCCGAAGTCCAGGCACGCGTGGAGCAGGACCTGGGCCGGCCGCTGAGCGTATCCAGTGATCAGTAACCAGATTCTCACTCCTGACCACTGATAACTGATCACTGATAACTGATAACTGGTCACTGGTCGCGCATCACGCCGTCCTCAAGTCAAACACGACTTTGATGGACCGATTGGATTTGTCGGTAGCAGTCTCGATGGCTTTGCGGTAGTCTGCCAGGGGGAACCGATGGGTGATCAACCCGTCTGCGGTGAGCTTGCCCTCGGCGAACCAGCGCGCCGTCAGCTCGAAGGTGGACAGTCGTTCTCCGTTCCACGTCTCGGCACCGCTGGCCATGCTCCCCAGGAGATCGACCTCGTAGTACCACACCGGTGTGAGATCCAGTTTCAGCCGATTCAGGTCGATCCCTACGATGACGACGGCGCCGCCGGCGCGGGTCCATCGCAGCGCGTCTTCCACCGTCCCGGCCTTACCGACGCAGTCGTAGATCACGTCGAACCCACCGACCAGCACCTGGCTGCCAAATGACCCCTCATAGTGCCGGGCGCCTGTTAGCTGAGCGATCATTCTGTAGGTGTCTCGCTTGCCGGTCAAAACATGATCGGCGCCGAGCCGGCGAGCGGCTACGGCCTGGTGCGGATAGCGGGCGATGGCGGTGATTTTGGCCTCGGGTGCCACTGCCCGAGCTGCCTGCAGGGTCAGCAGGCCGATGATCCCGCAGCCGAGAACCAGCGCATGTTGGCCGCGCTCAGGTGGCCGGCGCAGTACTGCGTGAACTCCGACGGCGGCTGGCTCCAGAAGCACCGCCTCCTCGTCGCTCAACCCCGCCGGCACGCGGAACAGGTGCACCTCGTGGGCCAGGAACCCCTCGCCCCACCCCCCGCCGACGGGATCGCTCCTGCATTCCGCAGCATTTTCACATAGATTGGCATTTCCCACAGCACAGTAACGACAGGCCGGATCGATGCCCTCGCTGAGACAGGAGCCAAACATGAATTGCAGCACGACCCGGTCCCCCACCGTCAGCAGCGTGACGTCTGAGCCGGTGTCGGCGACGTGACCGAGGATCTCATGGCCCAGATTGATTCGATGGTTGCCAGGGACCAGCGTTGCCGGCGCGACCCGCAGATCGGCGTCAGCGTACACATACTGAAGATCCGTGCCGCAGATGCCGGCCAGTTGGTTTTCGACTCGCACCCACTGTGGTCCCGGCAGCCGACTATCGATCTGGCCTATTCGCATGTGTGACAGCCGGCTGAAGTAGATGTCTTTGCGGACCGGTGACAAAGCCTTTGTGAGGGCGATACGCGGAATGTTCTTCTCGACATAAAGTGTTTGCATTGAGTTGCCGCTCCTCTTCGGGTTTGCCTCCGATTATAATGTGAATCAATTATGGTGCAAGTTCCGCCGTTGGTGTGGGGGTTCTTATTGGATACTGGATCGCGGTCGGTTGAGCGGTGGCCACTTGCCGGGGGGTCGGCGTGGGCGAGGCGTTTCGCTCCTGAGTGGGTGTCGGCGAGGGCTTACGTTGCCGGGTAGGCGCCGGTGAGGGCTCCCGCGGGTGGGTGGGTGTCGGTGACGGCTCACGGTGATGGGTGGGCGTGGGCGAGGGTTTCAGCCGCTGGCGAGTGGGTGTGGGTGAGGGCTCCCGCAGGTGGGTGGGTGTCGGTGACGGCTCACGGTGACGGGTGGGCGTGGGCGAGGGTTCCAGCCGCTGGCGAGTGGGTGTCGGTGAGGGCTTCCGCGGCCGGGTGGGTGTCGGTGACGGCTCACGGTGATGGGTGGGCGTGGGCGAGGGTTTCAG
>JBHIAO010000021.1:0-25995 GCA_046758565.1 Anaerolineae bacterium | reverse complement strand
ACCCGATATGCAGCATTCTTGTCCGTTGAAGGCGCATTCTCCGACAAACTGCTAGTCTCGGTCTACCTCGACCGTCGCGCACAGGAGACCTGGTGCATTGCCAGATTCCGTGACGACGTCCCCGAGCGTGGGACCGTTCATTCCTTTTGAGATCCAAACTCGGACAGCAGCTTCGCCCGATCCCTTGAATTGAGCGCACCCTTTCGCCCAGATACCGTCATCACCGACGCCACCTTCGATATTCTCGGCGACGATACTGATCCCACCTTCCGCGTCCGTTCCAGCCTGAAGGTGCGCCCAATAGCTCCCACCCATATACACTGAGGGATCATCGTCCCACGAGATTGCAGCGTAGACGGCAGTTGTGCTGATGACCAACAGAGCGACCAACGTTAGAACAAATGTGAACTTGTGCATTATGAACCCCCCTTAGGTTCCTCATCAGTAAGCTGCGGAAATCGATCCGCTCAATATGGGGTGTGAATCGTGCGGGACCCCGCAGTTTACACCGCCATTCGAGATGCTGTCTCCAGTGTTTTTGGCATCTGGCTTAGCTTACGTGCGAGGTCTCATGTTGAGGAGAAGAGGAGATCGTTGGTGGGGTCAAACAAAAACACCCGGCTCGCGAATCAAGCCGGGTCTCCTAGGATCCTCCGATGAGACGGCAACCTGGCAATCTAAACTAGTGGGCAGGTCCTAGCCAGATCCATGGCTTTGCGCCCCCGCCTCGCGACGGGTTTGCCTTTTCACTCATCACTACGGTGTACTTGTTTTGTTGTACGAGCACAGTATACCAAAAAAGGCCGGCAGTTGTCAACCGCAATTCCGTCAGCGTAGGATGAACGGATGCAAGCCGGCGGTTATGCGGCTCACCCTTATCGCCCTACCGTTGTTGTAGCGGAAGCTGCACGTTATATAGCGCCGTGTAGGCGCGGTTGGTGGCGACATAGTCGCCATCCCAACCGCCTATGGCATAGATTCTCGTGTCCGACCGGGTATCGAGGGCCGCTACACCCATGTTGCGCCACAGCTCGGTCGTAGGGTTTGCGAATGGCGTCCAAGTGTCGGAGCGAACATTGTATTGAATGGCAATGTCTCGGCCGGCCTCCCAACCCCCTCCGACGATGTATAATCTGCTCTGAATCGTGACGACGCCGGCTCCAGCGCGGCCGTCCGGAAGGGGGGCATGCCTGGTCCAGGGTTTGCCACCATCCTGGTCGTTGCTCGGCGCGTAAGCCTCGACGACGGCCAGGTCTCGCCGACCATCGTAGCCACCCACGACATAGATTTGCCCCTCGATAGCTGCAGCGCCGGCATATCCACGCGCCGTGGGCATTGGGCTTGCTGCTGACCATACGTCTTCGTCAGGATCGTAGACCAGGGTGTCATTGGTATAGCTCTTGCCATCCCATCCGCCAAAGACGTATAGATTGCCTTCGAGCGCTACGATGGTATATCTGCAGACTGCCTTCGGCATGCTCGCCTTCTCTGACCAGGTATCGGTGTCTGGATCGTACACCTCTAGCACATCGATGGGCGAGCTATCACCCAGGCAACCGCCTGGTACGTAGATTTTCTCACTGAGGACGGCAGCGCCTACGTCGCGAACCGGCGTAGGTTTGTCTGCCAGCCGGCGCCACACCCCGTCGTTGGGATCCAGACGTTCTGTCAGCCAAGTGGGGCCGGCCGGTGTCTCGCCGGCTATGGCGTAGAGGTGGCCTTTGAACGCAGTGACGGCCAAACCCATTCGCGGTGTGGATAACGGGGGAGCTTCGTTCCATCGATCCAGATCCAAGGCAACGACATTGGGGTCGGGATTTGGTGGTGTTGGCTGGCGGATAATCACCATCCACACCACCAGGGCGACGACGGCAACACCAACGATGCCGGCTGTGACCAGCAGACGGTGGTCTATTCGCATGCGCGGTGCGGGTATCCCTTCAACGAGGGTTTCGATAGCCGGGGAGTTGGCTGCCGGCGTTGGCCCCGGCAGTATGACCCACCCGCGTTGGTAGGCCAGAGTCGTCGCCTCAGTACGCGAACTGACTTGCAGTTTCTCGAAGATGTTCTGGAGATGCTTGCGGACGGTGTGCTCGCTGATGTGCAATGTCCGCCCGATTTCTTTGTTGGTAACCCCTTGGGCTACCAACTCAAGTACCTCCATCTGGCGGTCAGTCAGCGGATTCTGATTGTCAGCGTCCATCATGCCTTCACTCCGAGTCATCAGGACCGATCGAATTATATTCTGACCGTCAAGCTTTCGCAAATTCGCGCTGCGCAAGTCTCATAGTAAGATCGACGTTGGTGTGGCCGTCCCATTGGCAACGGAATCGGGCAGTTGGAGTGGAGGGTGGTGGCTGTTATGGGACCGACGCGGATCATCGATCTAGAAACTTGGTGCGAATGTGTTGAGTTGTTGGAGGCTGAGAGGCGGAGCCGGGGAACACGTCAAACGATATTGCTGGTCGCACTCACGATCGTCATCACCGCTGGGTTGGTTGCCGGCGGCTTTTTTGTCGGGTTCTCGGTGCAGTCGCTCGGCAGTCCGACTTCAGTTCAGGCAGCCGGTGTGCTCAGCGGCACAGGCCAGGACCTGACACGCATCTATGCCGAGCTGGATAACGCGGTCGTGAAAGTCAAGGTGGTAAAGCACGGGCAAATCGATCTGAACCACCCCTCGGCTCGGCAGGGTGAGACAGGCTCGGGTTTCTTCGTGAGCACTCAGGGCCACGTCGTTACCAACCACCATGTCGTGGACGGAGCCACGGATGTTGCCGTGTTGCTGTCAAATGGCGACTACGTTCATGCTGATATCGTCGGTCAGGACCCGGCGACGGACTTGGCTCTGTTGAGGATTGAGCCGCCGGCCGGCGGGCTCACCGTCGTCCGGTTTGGCGACTCGCGCCGTATTCAGGTTGGGCAGTTGGCGCTGGCCATCGGAAGTCCCTTCGGTCTGGAGCGGACGTTAACTGTCGGACACGTTAGCGCGCTGGGGCGGACCATCCGGAGCGGCGACGACTATGTGACCCACATCCACGGCGTCATTCAGACAGATGCAGCCATCAATCCTGGCAACTCTGGTGGGCCGCTCCTGAACGCGGAGGGGGAGGTCATCGGGGTCAACACTGCCATATTCTCGACAAGTCGCGGTTCTCAGGGCATCGGCTTCGCGATCCCCAGTGACACGGTACAGGACGTCATCAATTCACTCATGCGGGCCGGCTACGTCTCGCGTCCGTTCCTGGGAATCGTGGGTGTGCCGCTGGATGACCGTCTGGCGTCGACTCTTGAGTTACCTGTGAGCCGGGGCCTGTTGATACAAAAGGTGCACGTGGGCTCTGGCGCTGACGAAGCTGGATTGCGGGCCGGCGACCGTCCGGTCCTGACCCGAGGGGGCCTGATTCGCGCCGGCGGTGATGTCTTGCTCGCCCTTGAGGGCGTAGACGTAGAAGGTACAGACGATGTCTCTCGAATCGTGAGCGGCAAGGAAATCGGAACATACATCAAGGTCGTGGTTTGGCGGGACGGAGAGACAACCAATGTGGCCATCCTGCTGCTCGAAGCGCCGCACGACTAGATGAGCCAGAGGAATCAGAGGAGCCAAAGAGGTACCCCCGGCAGGACTCGAACCTGCGCACCTGGCTCCGGAGGCCAGCGCTCTATCCACCTGAGCTACGGGGGCACTGTGCTTGCCTAATTCTACTGTTCGACGTCAATTGTACCATAGCCAACGCCGGCAGGCAAATGACATGTCGACGGTTAGCGAAGGATTTTGGGCGTAGCCGTCGCTTCCGGCGTTGGCCTTTCTTCCGTGGTGATGGTTACCTCGACCTCTTCAGGAAGCGTCCGTATCACCAACGATTCTCGACTAATCTCGACCTTGGGCTTTATGCGATGCCGACCCGACGAAAGACCTGACAGATCCAGAATCACCTGGACGTCGCTCTCCTGTAGTACTTCCAGGTCCGGCACTGGACCTGACAGAAACACCTGAACCTGCGGCGGTGCAACTCCGGCCCTAAGTCCCGGTCCGAGATTTTCGATCAGCGGTATCACTTCAAAGGTGTGGCCACCCATGAATGGGCTGACCTCCACTTTCACCGTAACCGTCTGATGCGCTGGCTCCACCAACCGCAGCCCTGCCGGTACTCGGATTGGCACCTGAATCTCGACCGAGCCCTTCGCTCCGGCGATGCTCACTGCCTCCGTCTCTACAAACCCGGCGGCTTCCCGAATCCGCGATCGTGGGCCAGTCAGCAAGATGGTCTGCGGGTCCACGGAGATGCCACTGGCATAGTAGCCAGATGCCACCGTTCCGCTGATGGTCGGCGTAACAGCAACCTCCTTCTGCTGGCCCTCAGGCACGATCGGTACCGTCACAGTCACTTGCCTCGGGTCAAGATTCACCCCACTGACAACACTACCCTCGGCATCCACGGGCTCCAACAGCACCTCTCTCTGAACGTTGACATCCTCGTTAAACAGGTAGATCTCGGCGCGCGCCGATCTCACCCGCTCGACCACGGAACGCGGCCCCGATGCAACGACCTCCTCTGGGTTGGAGGTCGGCAACCGAGCCCGATAGCCTTCGGCGGTACCGCCCTGCAAATCCGGTATCACGGGGACTATCCGCTCCATCATCTTCTCCAACTTGACGGCGATGTGGTCTGGTGCCCACCCAAGCACATTCACCTGCTCCAGATCGCATTCGGTACACGTCACTCGCACAGGCACCTCGTGCAGGCCCGGTGGCAATCCCTGAAGCTCGACAAAGGCCCGGAAATCCGACGGCAACAAGCGGTCTACGTTTGACTGCGGAGCAAACAACTCCACGGCTACGCTCTTGGTCAGCAGCTCGGCAACGACCAACCCTTCAGGGACGTTTATCGGCTCAACAAGCAGTCCATCCTTCGGATACGTGTGCCTGACTGGCCGGCCCTGGCCCTCGTTGACGGCAACCATCCACACCATCACGGCCAGCAGGAGCGCGAGCACAAGCGAGGTCAGATTGTCGAGCGTTGAGCGAAACATGCGAAGCTACTCTGTCTTAGCAATCACCGCCCGTCCGTCGACGGGCATACCGTCGGGCGACTTGTCCTTAGATGCATCATTGCCCTCTGCCGACACTCGGCGGCGGAATGGCTCCAAAAAGCCAGTAAAGCGGCTTTCGTGACTGGCACGGGCAAACCAGCGATGCAATAGACGCGACAGCCGGCCTTCGTCCAGGTTGCGGACCATGTGACCACGGCGTGCGACGGAAACCACCCCTGTCTCCTCTGAAACGACAACTGCAATTGCGTCGGAAACCTCCGTCACCCCAATAGCGGCAAGGTGCCGGGTCCCCGTTCTGCGGTCGGCTGGCGGATTCTCGGGCAGGGGTAGCACGGCTGTCGCCGCCACCACACGGTCACCTCGCACGATCACAGCGCCATCGTGCAGGGGTGTCTTCGGGTGAAAGATAGTCACGAGGAGATCCCCGGATATCAGCGCATCCATCTCGATGCCAGTCTCAGCGATGTTCTGCAAACTTGTCTCCTGTTCCACGACGATCAGGGCGCCGTGCCGGCGATCCGCAAGCTCCCGCACAGCCCGGGAAATGCTGCTTATCACGGGCGTCACCGATTCCTCGGATGTTGAACGATGGACGAGACCGGCCCGGCCCAGGCGCTCGAGCGCCCGTCGCAGTTCGGGCTGGAAGATGACAGGGATTGCGATCAGAAGCGCCGGGAGGGCGCGACTCAGCAACCATCCAAAGGCGGTGTGGCCGCTCAGAAGGCCAGTTGTTATCAGTACGATGATTAACGTAACAACGATTACCCCCCGCAGCAACTGTACTGCTTGCGTGCCTCGAATCGCATACAACACCGCGTAGAACACCGCCGTAACCAGCGCGATGTCGATAAGGTTGTTCCACCTAAACTGTGAAAACGTCCAGGCAAGGTAGTTTTGGATATATCGTAAAATGCCATCCACCAACTAGACACTCCCCAATCAGTAATCAGTAATCAGTGATCAGTAATCAGTAATCAGTGATTAGTAGCCAGAATCTGATGACTGTAACTGATTACTGATTACTGGTCACTGATTACTGTTTCTTGCCATCAACTCCACCAGAATCGCCTTTTGAGCATGTAGACGGTTTTCCGCCTGGTCGAACACGATCGAATGTGGGCCATCAATGACCTCGTCGGTGATTTCCTCACCCCGATGCGCCGGCAGGCAGTGCATGACCACAACATTCGCCTTCGCACTCTCGACGAGTGCCTGATTGACCTGATACGATGGAAATACTGCGAGTCGCTTGGCGCGCTCTTGTTCCTGTCCCATGCTGGCCCAGACGTCAGTGTATATCACATCGGCGTCGGCCACGGCCTCGGCCGGCTCATGGGTCACCGTGATCTGAGAGTTGGCCACTTCACCCCTTTCGCGGGCTTGCGCGACGACAGCCGCATCCGGTTCAAACCCCTGAGGCGCGGCGACGGCAACGTGCATCCCGGTCAAAGCACCGCCGAAAAGCAAAGAGTGTGTCACGTTGTTGCCATCCCCCACGTAGGCCAGCTTCAGACCTGCCAGCTCACCGTAATGCTCGAAAATAGTGAACAAGTCTGCAAGTCCCTGGCACGGATGATTGAAGTCCGACAGTCCATTGATTACCGGCACCGACGAGTGTGCGGCCAGTTCGAGAATGTGCGCGTGGTCAAAGACGCGAGCCATGATGCCGTCCACATAACGAGACGTCACACGCGCTACGTCGGCCACACTCTCCCGGACACCCAATTGAATCTCGTTGGGCGACAGGTAAAGGGCATGCCCGCCGAGTTGCAGCATGGCGACATCAAAGGAAACGCGGGTACGCAGCGACGGTTTCTGGAAGATCATACCCAGCACCCGTCCCTGCAGTCGCGGCGCGCTGCCACCCGACCGCCATTCTTCCTTCAAATCTCGAGCCTGCTCTAGCAAATGCCACAGTTGAGCCGGCGATAGATCAGCCAGGGAAATGAAGTCGGTCATCTTGGTTGTGTGGGTCATTGCCTATAGCACCTCTGCCTGTCAGTGATCAGTGAACAGTCAACAGTCAACAGATTCTGATCACTGTTCACTGAATACTGGTTACTGACCACTGGATTCCGCAGCACGCTGATGCCTTCAATCTCTACCAATTACGCAATACTCTCAGAACAACCGCACATCGTTGATTTTCAGTTCAAATTCGGTGTCTAGAAACTCCGCGGCTCGGCGGGCCATCAGCATACGGTCGATGAAGATCTCGAAATACTCCATGATGCCGGCTACGTCAGTATCAATGTTCAGTTCTAGCGAAATCGTTCGCTTGTCCCCATCCACGCGCACGAATGATCGCTTGGTAGCGTAGTTCACCCGGTCGTGAATGTCATACTTAAGCGGGTCCTGTTCCTGCACGCGACTGCGATGTACATCACTCTTGTCGGCAATGACAACCGCCGCGGCAATCGGCGACGTGAGATCTCCACGCTCCTCCTCGTGGTTGCCTATTGCGCCCATGACCAGGGCTATCTCATCGTAGGACATGCTGAGGCGATCCAATAGCTGCATGGCAATCATCGCACCGGATTGAGCGTGCATTTCGCGATGTATCACATTTCCGCAGTCGTGAAGGTAGCCGGCAATGGCCGCCAAGTGACACATGCGCTCCGGATAACCCAGCCGATCTAGAATGTTGTAGGCGATGTGCGCCACCAGATTGGCGTGGCGCTCGCCGTGTTCTGTATAGCCGAGGGTGGCCAGTTGACGATTGGCAGCCTTGAGAAAAGCGATTACCCGAGGATCAGCCGCCAACTGGTCCACTGGAATGACCGGCGCCTCGTCACCGACCTGCTCGACAACCGCCCGCACCTCGGCGTTTGCGAGACCTCTCTCTACTTCATCAACGTCTTTTTCAACAACTTTGAGACTGTCTGTCATCGCTGTTCCCGAACCTATCTTCCACGGCCGTGGACCCTACTCTCGGATGTGTCCATCCCCGAAGATGATCCACTTGTACGTGGTAAGCTCCTTCAGCCCCATCGGCCCACGGGCGTGCAGGCGCTGGGTACTAATGGCGACTTCGGCACCCAGACCGAACTGCCCTCCGTCAGTAAAGCGAGTGCTGGCATTGACGAACACCGCTGCAGCATCCACCTCATTCAAGAAGCGTTGAGCGGAACGGTAGTCCTCGGTAACAATAGCTTCCGAATGACCTGTCCCGTACTGATAGATATGATCCAGCGCCTCATCCAGGCCATCAACCACCCTGACCGACGCGACCAGCGACAGGAACTCCTTCCCGAAGTCGTCATCAGCCGCCGGCCTAATGCCATCGCCGTTCCCCAAGATGGCCAGCGCGTCTGGATCGCATCGGAGTTCGACGCCGGCCTCGCGCCACCGCTCTGCCACAGCCGGCAGAAAACCGCTGGCAATGTCGCGATGGACTAGCAATGTATCCAGCGCGTTGCAGACGGTCGGGCGCTGCACCTTTGCGTTATAGACGATCTCCAGCGCCTTGGCGAGATCGGCTGTCTCGTCCACATACGTGTGGCACACGCCGATGCCCCCGGTGATGACTGGTATGGTTGCGTTTTCGATAGCAAATCGGTGCAGACCGGCCCCTCCCCGAGGCACGATCATGTCGATGTAGTCGTTGGCGCGCAGCATGTCACGAACCAGGTCGCGATCGGGCGTCTCGATCAGTTGAACGGCGCCTTCGGGCACGCCGGCCTCGGCAACGGCGCGCTGTATCAGACCAGCTAGTGCTTCGTTGGAACGGCGCGACTCCTTGCCCCCGCGTAGGATGATCGCATTGCCGGACTTGAGAGCCAGCACCGCAATATCCACGGTCACGTTGGGCCGGGATTCGTAGATCACCCCCAACACGCCGATCGGCACCCGCTTCTTGCCGACCTGCAAACCGTTGGGCAACGTACGCATGTCGAACACCTCGCCCGTCGGATCGGGGAGCGCTGCCACATTGCGGACATCGCCGGCCATGCCGTTGAGCCTGGCCGGCGTCAGCAACAGCCGATCCAGCATGGCATCGTCGAGGCCGGCGGCCCGTCCATCGGCCAGGTCCTGCTCGTTGGCCGCCAGAATCGGACCTTGCTCCGTGTCCAGGGCCGTCGCAACGGATTCCAACGCCGCATTCTTAACGGAGGTTGAGAGAAAGGCCAGCCGACGGGCGGCCTGACGCACGATCTTGCCTTTGTCTATGAGTTCTTGATACACCAATTTTGTCCTCCCAAATCTAGAATGCCTTGGTTCCACTGAAACCGGCAACCACACGCAGGGCACATCAGCGCTCTGTCGCTATCGTCCAAAGGCAGGTGGTCGCAGTGTGGGCATCTCAGAATCTCGATGAGGGCTGGCGGCGTCCCTCGGTTCGCTAGAGTTCCTGGCCTACGCGCCCAAATCAGATCATAGTAGGTCTGCCAAGGCTTGGTCCATACCTCTGTCAGACCGAGATCGGCCAACATCGACTCCAACTTGCGGGGCGTGAAGGCCCGGCCGGGCATGAGAAAACGCTCCCAGCCGATCCGATTGGTCACCAGAAAGGGCCCGCCAGGGCGCAGGACTCGCACCATTTCCGTCAACGTGGTCGTAGGATCCGGCAGAAACTCCAAGGCTTCGACGCATGCCACTGCATCGAAACTCTCGCTGGCGAAAGGCAACTCTGTAGCATCCTTCCAGATCAGCGTCACACGGCCCGTGTATCGTTGTGCTTTCTGCCGCGCGATCTCCAACATCTCTCGCGAAACGTCCAGCCCGACCACTTGACCGTCAAATGTCAACTGCCGCAGCAGACCGAGGCCCATTCGGCCTGTACCTGTCGCTACATCCAACACCAATGGTTGTCGAATCTCCTCCAGGTTTCGTGCCATCGGAACACCCAGGAACCACCCATCCTCGGCTGGATCCAACTCCTTTACGTCATCGTATGTCTCAGCCCCACGATCGTACAGATACGAGACCAGCCGGCGGCCAAAGTAGGCCCCTTCGGTAATCACAATCGTCCAGTAGCCAAAGGTCGCAGCAAGAGCTACTAAGCCAAGCACGATAACCGCAAGCCTCGCATCCATTTGCTGGTCACAGGTTGCAGGTTAAAGGTTTGCAGGTACGAGTTACAGGTCGGAGTAAGCGTTCAGCTTAGACTTCCGAAGTCTCCACAGAGCCTTACAAATGAAGGCGAGTTGGTCATTTGAGCGCATTCTACTGGGCAAAGCAGCGCCCTAGACTTCGGAAGTCTGGACTCTTTCACCCTACGTGAACGCTTACCCATCGGTCACTCTAAATCCATGCAACCTGCAACCTCTCAACCTTCAACCTTGAACCACCACCAGATTGTCTCGATGAATGACCTCGGCCCCGTAGTCGTACCCCAGAACCTTCTCGATCTGATCAGAACGCAACCCACGGATACGCGCCAAGCTGTCAACCCCGTAGTTCGTAATGCCCCGGCCGATCTCCATACCCTGCGGATCAGCAATCTGAACGGTTTCGCCGCGCTCGAACTGTCCCTCCACAGCAGTCACACCAACAGGCAGCAGGCTCTTGCCGTTCTGGATAAGGGCACGCGCTGCCCCCGCATCCACCACCACTGTCCCGCGCGGCGACTCAGCCAGGATCCAGCGCTTGCGGCTCTCGACTCGACCGGCCGTTGCCCTGAAACGCGTACCGATGGCCTCGCCGGCCGCCACGCGCGAGACCACGTTCCCAACTTTGCCGGCTGCAATCACCACCTCAGTCCCGGAGCGGGTGGCTAGCTCTGCCGCCTCAATCTTCGTGATCATCCCACCGACACCACGTCCGGTTGTGGCGGAGCCAGCCAGGTCGCGAATGGCATCATCGATCACCGGCACCTCTGGAATGAGCTGCGCGTCCGGATTCAGCCTGGGATCCGCCGTGAATAGGCCGGCCGTATCCGTCAGTATGATCAGCAGATCGGCATCCACCAGGTTCGCAACCAACGCGGATAAGTTGTCATTATCCCCGATCTTGATCTCTTCGACTGCGACGGTGTCGTTCTCGTTCACCACCGGGATGACGCGTTGACGGAGCAGGGTCATCAACGTGTTGCGAGCGTTGAGATAGTGGCTGCGCAGCGCCAGGTCGCGCCGGGTGAGCAACGCCTGAGCGACGATGATGTCGTACAAGTCAAACATCTGCGCATACAGATGCATCAATCGGCCTTGTCCGACAGCCGCCAGGACCTGTTTGAACGGAATGTTCCTATCCATCTCCGGGAAGCCCAGCACCTCTCGGCCGGCCATGATGGCCCCCGAAGACACCAGAATCACTTCCCTGCCTTCGGCGAAAAGGTCGGCCATCTGCCGAACGAGATCAACCATCCGGGGCCGGCTGAGCCGGTCCGTGCCGGCGGTCAATACGCTGGTACCCAGCTTTACAACAACCCGTTGATACGCCATACGAATGAAGTCTCAGACCAGAATGCGTGATGCTGACGCGATAGACAAAGACCGTCGATCAGTGATCCGTGATGCGTGATCCGGAAGATCTAAATCATCACGCATCACGGACACGCGTCGAGTTTCACGCGGTCGGAAGTCTAGATCCCAAAACCAGCCACCCCTATGGCCGCAATCAGCATCACACCCATAAACATCCACTGGGTGGTACGCAAATACCAACGTATTTGGCCCTGGTCTAGGTACGGCTGAAAGAGCATTTGTGCCAGCACGAGTATCGCGGCCGCGCCGGCTAGAATCGGCTGCTGCCACGCAGCCAGCAGCACCACAGCAGCAGCCTGGGGCAGGTTTAGGAGTACCCGACGTTCAATAACGCGAGGTGGCTGATCCAGTGTGAGCTTTGCGTAGTAGACGACAATGAATAGAAATCCCAATGCCAGTACCGTCATGTGGCCTCTTGCCCAGAAGACCGCAGCCAGCGCCAGCCCTGACAGGCCACCCAGGTCCATCGCAGGCAAAGTGGTGAACGCCGCGAGACCAACAGTCCACGGCAAACCGATCTCCAGAAAAGCTCGCGTCCAGCCATCACGCAGTGGGTGTCCGCCAAGGGCAAACCAAACCACCAATGGAAAGAGCAAGCCCAATGCAACGACAACAGCCACAGCTTGTCCCAGAACCAGTCCCAAGAGCAAGGCTAGGCCAAATGGGAGACCAACTTCCAGACCGTGCCGGCGGAGCGTGGCAGTCATAACCGACCACCACACCTGTACTGAGTCCAGCGGTGTCCTGAGCTTGTCGAAGGGCTTGTCGAAAGGTCGAAATGACGGACGCCAATCGAGGCCGCCACCAATCGAGGCCCAAAAAGATGTGGGCGCTCGTTCCAGGCCAAGCTCGTTAACAACAGCTACCTTATCGTCAGATCCCTGCCGATTTGCCGGGCGGAGCGTCCTGATCACCCGAGGTTCCGGGCTGACACGGCCGGCCGTAGCCGGTGTCACAGGGCGATAACTCGGGTCGGATAGCTCCCCGCGGAAGGGATCCCGAATCCTGAACAGCGCCGTCCACGCCGCACCCAGCACAGAATCAGCCAAGACCAGCGTCAGGAGCGCCCGCACTGCAGTACTAGCGCTCAAGTGCAGCGACCCGGCAGCAACCATCCCGCAGATGGCCGCCCAGCCGGCCCCTACCCACGTCAGGCGCGCGGCCGGTTGCATGTGAAGATGCAACACACGGCCCAACAGCGGGGGAATAGCTTCTTCGTGCTGTGCCTGTCCGTCAGTGCCCATGACCCTAGTGATTTTCAACAAAAGAGACAATCCGTGTCAGAGAAATCAGTACTTAAGAATATCTACGAATCAAATACTGATTATACCACAGAGTAGAGAGGAAATGAATTGTGCAAGGACTACCAGCGCCGGCCCTGTGCCTCACGCATCGCTGTGGATCGTGCGCGTCAGGGTGAGGACCATCACGGTGGCTGCGCCGGCCTGTTGCAGCACCCGTGTGACCTCCTCCAGCGTGGCACCGGAGTCGTACAGGTCGTCCAATACCAGCAGACGCCGGCCTCGCACAGGGCCGCGCACGGCAAATGCACCAGCCACGTTGGCCTGTTTCTGGGCCAGGGTGCGCATCTCCTTCTGGGGCCGGGTGGGCCGGGTCTTGACCAGCCAATCTGCCCGCACCGGCACCCCTATCCGCTGTTCTAACGCTCTGGCCAGAGTGCGGACCGGATCGGTCGGCCGGGGTGTGGAAGGGGGGACGGGGAGGAGGGCGTCTACCTGGGCCAGCTCGGGATGAGCCTGCACCAGGGCCTGCAGGCGATCGGCCAGGACGTCTGCCAGTGCGGTCTCGCCGCCATATTTAAAGCGATAGGCCAGCTCACCTGTTTCGGTGCGGCCCCAGTCGGCGCCGGCGAAGCGGCTGTGGAAATCCAGCGCCCAGCCGGCCTGCCAGGGACCACGGAGGGGACGCGGATGGGAACGAGAAAGGTAAGCCATAACCTCGTCGGGCTCGTCAACCTTGTCCGGAATGGCCGGCGTTGGGGGAGAACTTTGCCTCAGATTGGCCAGGGCCAGTCTGGCCGACTTCACGTTGTAGTCTCGCTCCTCAGGGTCGGCCGCGATGCGCTGAAGCGTGGCGCGTGCCCTGGGATCGCCGATTGTGCCCAGGGCTTTGATGGCATACTGCCGCACCTGCGGTTTCGCTTCGCGGGACAGCAGAGTAAGCAGGGGCTCTACCGCGCGCGGATCGCCGATCTTCCCCAAGGCCGAGGCGGCCAGCCGCCGCATATTGCCGCTATCATGTTCCAGAGCGGCTATGAGATCCGGTACATGACGGGGATCACCGATTTCGCCCAGGGTGACTACCCGACGCCACGGCTCTTCAGCGGCTCCCGGGGCCTGGCTGGCTTGTAGACCGGGCTCTGGGGTGGCTGTCTGGCTCAAGGCGGCGGTGCCAAGGGGTGTCAACACCAGATACCCTCGCTCCCCTCGGGTCAGGTGGCCACGGGTGATCAGATCGTCCACCTCAGTCATCACAGCACCTCGGCTGTGATCCTGAAGATAACCAAAAAGCGGATGATCCCGATGGGCTTCGACCCGCCGAGATGGAGATCCAACCAGCAGTTCGGCCACGCCGCTGCGAGGGAGCTGCCCAGGGAAAGCCGCGACACATTCCAGGATCGCCCGTTGGGTGGCTGAAAGGGACACCTCTGACGTGGTATGTGCCTCCATCTGTCTCCGTTCCCACGCTGCCACGACGCAGCGGATCAGGTCATAGGAGATATCATCGGGCAGCAGTGCTTTGATGGGGCTGAGTCCCTGAGTGCTTCCCACCTGCCGGATAGCCGCCCGTACCTGTTCCTGTACCGTCTGTGAGACTACAGTGTTCACGTCCACCACGCCGGCAGCGATGAGTTGGGCCAGGTGGTTGTAAATGGTGCTCTCCTTCAAGCCTCGGTGGGCGACGATCTGGGCGGGGCTCAACCCCTGGGCCAGGAGTTCCCCGGTGTAGGCCACGGTGCCGCCGGCCTCCCGTTCCTCCCGTTTTCGTTGGATGACCTCAGGTTGATGCTTGCGGGGCAGGCGCAACGAGATGCTCTCTCGCCGGGTCAGGGCCTGCCTCCCGTAAGGAGTCAAATGCACCACCGGAAGTTCCCCGCCCACCACCTTCAGGTAGCCTTTGCCGACCAGTTGACCGATGATGGCCTGAATCTCCCCCAGGGTCAGGTCGGCCAGACGGCCGTAGTAGGGAGAGCGGTCGTAGCCTCCGGCGATTACCTTCTTCGCCCGCGAGCCCTTCAGGACCTGGGCCAACAGCTTGCGCCCGATGGCTCGGGGCAACCGCCGGATGGTGTCCAGAACCGCCAGGGCCACCCGAGCTGCGGTCGGCAGCGCTTCGACGGCTTCGCGGTCCGCGACTGATGGAGTGGGGCGCGGAGCGGCGGTGCTCAGACAGTTATCACAACATGTCGGGGCATCGGCCGGGCCAGAATCCCCGAAGTGGCCCAAGATCAGCCGCCGCCGGCAGGTGTCGGCTTCGGCGAAGGCCACCATGCGGGCCAGTTGCCGCCGCTTGTGGGCGCGTCGGACCTTCACCTCGGCCGCCGTCACGCGCAGTCGCTCCGGCTGCCATGTCCCCACCTCCAGCCACAGCCTCTGCCCCTCATTCCCAAGCCGATGAAGCGCTCCCATCCGTTCCAGGAGGCTCAACCCCACCCGCAGCGCCACTTCTCGCAACCCCGTGGCCAGCGCCAGGTCGTCCAACGTGAGTACGACCACCTCCCTGCGGGCCCGCTCCTGGACAGTCCGGTAAAGGGTCTCCAGTTCCTGGGGGGAGGGGGCGTCGTTCTCGATAAACCACTCTTGCAGAGCGCGGTCCTGCGGCGCATAGAGGAGAACGCATTGGGCAGCGTCCCCATCCCGGCCGGCACGGCCTGCCTCCTGATAGTAGGCTTCCAGTGTGCCGGGGATGGAAAAGTGGAGCACAAACCGCACATCCGCCCGGTCTATCCCCATACCGAAAGCGTTGGTGGCCGCCACCAGGTCCAGCCGCCCGGCCATAAAGTCATCCTGAATCTCAGAGCGTTGGGCGTCCGGCAGGCCGGCGTGGTAGGCTCGCGCTTCCCGCTTCAACACTTCACGCACGAAGTCGGCCACCTCCTCGGCCTCGCGGCGCGTCCCCACGTAGACGATGCCCGCGCCGGGGTTCTCACCCAGGAGTTCCTGCAGCGCCCGCAGCTTGTCCGGCAGGGCAGGGGTGTAGCGGACGCAGAAGGTCAGGTTGGGACGGTTGAAACCGGTGACGATACGACCGGCGTCAGGGAGGTTCAGGTGGCGCAGGATGTCGTCCTGAACCTGGGGCGTGGCAGTGGCGGTGAGAGCCACGGTAGTTGGGTAGCCCATCTCCGATCGAGCCGCAGCAATGTGCAGATAGTCAGGGCGGAAATCATGACCCCACTGGGAGATGCAGTGCGCCTCGTCCACAGCCAGGAGGCCCACGCGGGTCTGGGCCAGTGCCTGGCGGAAGGGACGGTGGCGCAGGCGCTCCGGCGCCAGGTAAACCAGCCGGTAGGCTTTCTGTTGCATGGCAGCCAGTCGCCGGCTCTGTTCAGTGGACGGCACCGTACTGTTGATGGCAGTGGCGGGAATACCCCGGTGTGTCAGTGCGTCCACCTGATCCTTCATCAAGGCGATGAGAGGCGAGATCACCAGGGCAGTATCCGGGAGGAGGTCGGCAGCCAGTTGGTAGATGAGGGATTTGCCGGCTCCTGTCGGCATGACCACCAGGGTGTGGCGTCCAGTCAGGAGCTGGGTAATAGCCGCTTCCTGACCAGGGCGGAAGTCGTGGAAGCCGAATTGCTCGCGCAGCTCATGAAGGAGGTTGGACGAGGTTGTCATGGGGCAGTGTCTCCTTCCTGCCACCTACTCAACCACTGCAGTGGGGCGCGATAGATGATGGTGTCGTGGGTGCCGCGTCTAGGGCTCGTAAGAGATTGGCCATCTCAATGGCAGCGACGGCCGCCTCAAAGCCCTTGTTTCCAGCCTTCGTTCCTGCACGCTCAATTGCCTGCTCGATGGTGTCGGTCGTAATGACGCCGAACAGAACCGGTAGGTCGGTCTCCATCCCCGCCTGGGCGATGCCCTTAGCGGCCTCGCCAGCGATGTAGTCGAAGTGCGGGGTAGCGCCACGGATCACAGCCCCCAGGCAGATGATGGCATCATAGCGGTCCGTGCCGGCCATGCGTTTGGCGGTCAGCGGAATCTCAAAAGATCCCGGCACCCAGGCGATATCCACATCGGTTTCAGCTACACCGTGGCGCAGGAGGGCGTCTATTGCGCCATCTAACAGCTTGGCAGTGACAAACTTGTTCCAACGTGAAACAACGACACCGAAACGGAGTCCCTCACCGGTCAGCATGCCTTCAAATGTTCGTCCCACGATGAGCTCTATATCTCCAGAAGATGCCCCAATTTTTCCTGTTTGGTTCGGAGGTAATATCGATTTTGTTGATTGGCTGGGACCACGAGAGGGATTCGCTCGGTGACGTCCAGCCCGCAGTCTTCCAACCCGTTCACTTTGCGAGGGTTATTTGTGAGCAGTCGCACCTTTTCAATGCCCAGGTCAAACAAAATCTGAGCCGCTGTGCTGTAATCGCGAGGGTCTGGATCAAAGCCGAGATGAACGTTGGCTTCAACCGTGTCTAACCCCCGATCCTGGAGCGCGTATGCCTTCAACTTGTTGAATAGCCCAATGCCGCGCCCTTCTTGCCGCAGGTACAAGATCACGCCCGTCCCTTCTTGGGCGATAAGGGTTTGCGCACGGCCTAGTTGATCCCCACAATCGCACCGCAGCGAACTGAAGACCTCGCCGGTGAGGCATTCTGAGTGCAGGCGTACTAATATCGGCTGGTCTTGCTTCGCCTCGCCCATGATGAGGGCGACATGGTGCTCACCTGAAAGCGCATGCTCGTAGGCCCGCACTCGAAATTCACCATAGGCCGTCGGCAGACGCGTCTGTGCGACACATCGAACCAAGTTGTCGTAGTGCAGGCGATATTGCGCCAACTGTTCCACACTGATGATTTTCAGGCCGTGTTCGGCGGCGAATTGTTCCAGCTCTGGCAATTGGGCCATGGTGCCATCGTCGCTCATGATCTCACAGATAACGGCCGCCGGATAGAGGCCGGCCAAGCGTGCCAGATCCACCGAGGCCTCGGTCTGACCGCGACGCGTTAGAACGCCGCCCTCTGCTGCGCGAAGCGGAAACATGTGGCCAGGGCGCCAGAGATCCTCGGGTTGGGTGATTGGATCCAACACTGCCTGCACCGTTCGTGCCCGGTCGTAGGCCGAGATGCCCGTGGTGGTCCCATACCGGGCCTCGATGGACACGGTGAATGCGGTCCCAAAGGCCGACGTATTGTCTTCGACCATCATTGGGATTTCAAGCTCATCCAGCCGCTCGCCGATGATTGGCAAACAGATGAGCCCACGCCCATGTATGGCCATGAAGTTGATGGCCTCAGGTCTCGCGTGTTCGGCTGCGATGGCCAGGTCCCCCTCATTCTCACGATCTTCGTCGTCGACGATGATGACAAACTTGCCGGCCCGGTAGTCCGCGAGCGCCGCTTCAATCGCTGCAAACGACATCTTTCAACTTCACTTCCAGAAACCGTGCTCTTCCAGAAACTCACGACTGATGTTAGAATTCAGCGCCTCCTGACGGTACGCCAGGATGTTTTCGACATACTTGCCGATAATATCTGCTTCCAAATTAACCCGGTCACCGGCGTTGTAGCTGCCGGCAATGGTGTGTGCCAGCGTGTAAGGGATGAACGCGACTGTGAATGAATCCGCATCCCGCTCGACAATGGTCAAACTCATGCCATCGATAGCGATGTAGCCTTTCGGCACAACGTAACGCATCAACGATGGAGGAGCGGTGAAGCGAACCATGATGGACTCGCCCTCCGGCGTCAAGGACTGCACCTGGCCGGTGCCATCGATGTGGCCCTGGACGAAGTGACCACCGATTCGCCCCCCTACCGCCAGGGAGCGCTCCAGATTGACGCCGGCACCAGGTTGAAGATCCCCAAGGTTTGTTCGACGCAGCGTTTCGGGTGACAATTCAACGGTGAAACTGCTGTCGGTCAGCCGGGTGACGGTGAGACAGGTGCCATTGATAGCCAGACTATCACCCAATTCTGTGCCGCCCAACACCTGACTCGCAGCAATCGTCACCTCGACAATCTCGCCACGGCGCCGAATGGATGCCACCTTACCAACTTCTTCAACAATTCCACTGAACATCTCGTCGATCCCCCTGCCCAACGTTCCCCGTGATCAGCACGTCCGGGCCGATGCGCTCTACATACAAGTCAGTCAGGGTGACTGCATCAGCCAGGCGGGCGGTGCCGGCTCCCCCCACTGGGCCTGGTGCCTCCTGTCCACCGATGATCTTGGGAGCGATGAACGCCATCACTTTATCGACCAAGCCAGCCCCAAGAAAACTACCCAGGACTGTGTGGCCGCCTTCCACGAGCAGGCTGGTTGTTTCTCGCTCGCCGAGGGCGTCCAAAAGATGGGGCAGACTGACCCGTCCTTTTTCGTCAGCAGACAGGGTCAGTACCTCAATGTCGTGTTCTGCCAGCGTACGTCGACGTTCCTTCGTCATTGCCCCCGTTGTTGCGACCAGGGTCCGTCCTGACAGAACCGGGTCAAAAACCCGAGCCTCCAGCGGTGCGCGACCACGACTGTCCAGAACCACACGCAGCGGGTGTTGGCCATCTTCTCGCCCATCCAGCCGGGTGGTCAGGCGCGGATCGTCTGCTTGAACCGTGCCCAGGCCGACCAGAATCGCATCGACTTGATCGCGGAGCATGTGGCCACGCTGTCGGGCCTCAGGACTGGTGATCCACTGCGATTCCCCGGTGCGCGTGGCAATCTTGCCATCAAGACTCATGGCGAATTTAGCGATCACCCACGGCCGGCCCGTCGTGATCCAGGTGATGAAAGCCATGTTCAGCCGCCGGGCAGCTTCTTCTTCCTCACCGACCACGGTTCGAATGCCGGCTCGCTCAAGGGCCTGGCGCCCGCGCCCGGCAACGCGTGGGTTTGGGTCCAACATCGCCATATGGACCTCAGCTACGCCGGCCTCGATCAGAGCATCGATACAGGGAGGTGTGCGACCGTGGTGAACGCACGGTTCCAGGGTGACGTAGACGACCGCACCGCGGGCCCGCTCGCCCGCCTCACGCAGGGCGTGGATTTCGGCATGGGGTGTGCCGGCCTGCCGGTGATAGCCCTGACCGACGACTTGACCGTCGCGGACGATGACGGCTCCGACCATTGGATTAGGACTTGTGCGACCTTGAGCTTGCGCGGCCAGTTCGAGAGCATGGGACATATATCGGCTCACTGGAGTTGGGCGGCCTCCACAAACCGGTTCGTGAACATCTGATCGACGTCCGTAGTTTGCTCAATCAGGCTGACGTCTTTCAGGAACTGCTGCGATGCCTCCCACGCCGCCGGATCCGAGTACCCAGGCTGGTCAGCCTCCCAGTACTCGATGGATTTCTTCAGGACCGCCAACTGGGCCTCGCGCTGGTCGCCGGCCTCGGGGACATAGTTCAAGGTAATCTCGAACGCCTCTTCAGGATCCGCGATGGTGTCTCGGAGTCCAAGGAGTGAGGCGGTGACGACCCGTTGTACCAGATCGGGGTTCTCTTCGACAGTCGTTTCGTTGGTGATGATCCCGTTTGCCACGAGGTCGATGTAGTCCGCTACCTCGATGACACTCGGGGCATAGCCTTCTTGCTGAAGTCGGATGGGCTCGTTCATGGCGTAGCCCACCGCGACGTCCACCTTGCCGGCCGCGACGGCTTCAGCCTGCGTGAAGCCAATGGTCTCGACGTTGACTTGCTCAGGGTCAATGCCTGTTGCATTGAGAAGCGCCTGCCAACCGATGTAACTGGCTCCAAACAACCCAGGTAAGCCTACTGTCTTGCCGACAAGATCTTGCGGCCGGGTGAGGTCTGCTACAGAGAAAATCACGATCGGGAAACGCCGGTACCAGTTCATCACGTAAACCACCGGCAGGCCCTGGGACCGTGCCAAGATCACTTGATCACCACTGCCGACAACGAATTGCCGCTTGCCCGTGCCGACCAGTTGTAGCAAATCATGCTCCATACCGTAGTCGAATTCGACCGAGAGACCCTGGCCGGCAAAGTACCCCTTGTCCACGGCCACGTAGAAGGGTGCAAATTGGACATTCGGCACGAAGCCCATCGACAGGATTACGGGTGTGAGCGAGCTGATGTCCTCTGCACTCGGGCCGCCCTGGGTGGGTGTGGCAATGGGTTCCGTAGGCGGCGGCGGTGGCGGTGGTTCTGTGGCGGCCGGAGCCTCAGTCGCTTGCTCCGCTGGCTGGATCTTGGGCGCGGTCGGCGCAGGGGTTGAAGCGGCGCGGCAAGCAGTCAGAATCACAGTCTGAAGGAAGAGAATGATCAGCGTTTTTCGTAGCATGTGATTTCCTCACGTTTCACGTTTTACGCGTCACGTTTTAGCGCCAGCGAATCAGCGTGCGTTCGAGCGCCACGATGGACAAATACAGCGCCAGCGCGATTGCTATCAGTGTGAACAGGGCCACAAATATCAGGGGCGTGTCAAACAGGCCACGGGCGATATTGATCAGTGCTCCCAGCCCTTGGTCTGAGCCGATGAACTCGCCGACGACAGCGCCGACGACGGACAGTGTAATACTGACGCGAAAGCCGCCAAAGAGCACGGGGAGCGCTCCCGGCAACTCCAACTTCGTGAAGGTTTGCCAGGTGGAGGCGTTGAGGGTCTCGAAGAGACCCCGATAGTCGGGATCGATGGAACGCAACCCGACGATTGTGTTGACGAGCATCGGGAAGAAGACAACCAGGGCACAAACCAGGATCTTTGAGAGAATGCCGGCCCCGAACCATAGGATGAGCAGCGGCGCGACGGCGACGACTGGGGTTGACTGGGATACCACGATGTAGGGGGCGGCGAGCTGTTCGAGCGTCGGCGACTTGGCCAGCAGGTAGCCCAGGACGCCGGCGACACAGAATCCGAGGGCAAATCCCAGCAACGCTTCCGTCACCGTCACCTGGGTATGCTGCAACAGAGTGCCATCGCCGGCCGCCTGGACGAACCGGCGCCACACCTGGGCCGGTCCAGGCAGAATCCACGTTGGATAAAATCGGGCGACCACCGACCACACGCCGATCAGGAACGCGATGGACAGTGGCACAATGAAGGGTTGCAACTGTGCCGATGACGGCGAGGCCGGCCGGCGCCAGACTTGTCGTCTTCCAGCGGCAGTACTTCGTGAGACAACTTGTGTCACTTGCATGAAACCATCTCCATCGTCGAACATCACACCACAGTCCTTGACTCCAAGACACCGATGTACCAAGAAACCCCGAGATCCAAACAAAAACCCGAGGGTGAATTGACCCTCGGGTAATAAGCATGCGCATGCAGATGCGCCGCCACCGCATATTGCGTCTCTGGCAGAAACAGCTTCTCGCACGGAGAAGCTGGGAGACGCCGGCCGTTAACGCATGACGGCCACGCAGCGTCACATCGAACCTTCTCCCATCCGGACTATACCGTCGGCTCCGGCCTCTCACCGGAATCAGCCGTAAGGCTCGCGGGCTCAGTTTCAGTAAACAGTGATCAGTTATCAGTAAACAGTAATCACCTGACTCGATAACTGATTACTGGTTACTGGTTACTGTTCACTGAGACTATACCGCCGGTCGGGAATTGATGCACCTAGCGCATCTCACCCTGCCCCGAAGGTTTTGCCTGTGAGTATTTAGTTTCTAATTCCAGTATAGCGGATCTTGCTAGGTTTGTCAACTCAGGCTTGCTGGCAATTGCTCACGAATCTGGCACAAGGGCAAAGTATGGCCGGCGTAGGCCGAGCATCGGTATTCGGTCAAGCACCGTCAGAGCGAGTGTGCTACAATGTGGTTGCGTTTTCTCCTCCAGAGGAGCCAGTGCAACTCCCCCAAGTTGCCCTGGCTCTTCTGACTTATCCCCTGACCATTCCATTCACACGGTTTCCACTAGCTACCGCTTCTGCAACAGGGCGTCTGCTTTCTCTGCAACCGCATTGAGTGCCATCCCAGGATCGGCGTTGTTGAAAAGGACATCCTCAATGGCCAGGCCAACTTCGCGGGATGCCGGCGCGTAGGCCGGGATGTTCGGCCGCACCACAGCATCAGGCATCTGCTCCAGAATCGTCTGCGCACGGGGTTCCTCTTGCAGGTAGGCCTGGTAACCGTCGGAGGCGATCACTGACAGCCGCAGTGGCAGGTATCCCGTCTCCATGCTCCAGCGCAGGTTCGTCTCGCGACTGCTCATCCACTTCACGAATTCCCACGCCGCTCGCCTGTCTTTGGCCGTGGACAAGATGGCCAGGTTAGCACCGCCGATGCCCGTGGCGCGCTGGGTGTGATGGGGCATTGCAGCCATGCCCAGCCTGTCTGATCCCAGTGCCGCGATGTAGCGGTTCAAGCGGGCAGTAGATGCGAAAGTCATAGCGATTTTGCCGGCCTCGAACCCCTGCTCCGGCGGTGCCAGGGGGACGATCCCGTACTTGTGGACCAGATCGCGCCAGAACTGCAAGGCTTCCACACCGGCCGGTCCGTTGAATTCGGCTCGCGTGAAGCTAGCGTCGAATATCTGACCGCCGGCCTGCCACAGGAAAGCGAACCAGTAGTAGACGTTGCCTTCATTGATCTTCAGCGGAAACCACAGCCCCCACTGGTCCACTGTTCCATCGCCATCTGTATCCTGCGTCAGGGCCTTGCCTACCTTGACTAGTTCTTCCCACGTGGCCGGCGGCTGCTCGGGATCGAGGCTGGCCTTCTCGAACAGCGCTTTGTTGTAGTAGAGCGCGATGTTGCTCAGCGAGAACGGCATCGACCAGATTTGGCCATCGTACGTTGCCGTCTCCCACGCGGTTTCCAGAATGTCCTCCTTGTCGATGTCGGGGTCTGCATCGATGAAGTCCTGCATGCGGGCGATGGCGCCGGCCTGAGCCAGCTCCGACGACCAGAACTGATCGATCTGGGCGATGTCCGGTGCGGCATTGCCGGCGATGGCCGTGAGAAGCTTGTCGCGCATGGTGAACAGGTTGCCACCGTAGCTTGGCTCGACCACAACGCCGAAGTGTGTGGCGTTGAAATCCTCAACCAGGGCCTCGAATGCCTGGCCGAAGCTGCCGCCATAAGCATGCCACAGGGTGAGTTTGATTTGCGCACTCGTGCCGGCCGGTGATGTAGCAGGGGCCGCCGGCAACGCAGTGCAAGCCATTGCGACAACCAGGAGTACGATCAATCCACCAACAACACGCCACCTACGCATCGGATCTACAACCTCCAATCTCCACCAAGTTCGCGGAGCAGCCCTTCGGCCATCTGAGAGCGGCGGACGTTCCCCGAGCACAGCATCAGTACCCGCGTTCGATTCTCAGGTTTGGTCATCAGGACGGCTTCTCCCAGGTGGCTAATTATGGCATAAGCTATGATAGTTGTCTAGTGGTGTCGGGGCCAGGCAGGCGGTGGAGCCGGCCGACCTCCAGCGGGCAGCAGCTTGCGACCGCTACCAGCGGGAAAGGGGGGGGTCTCCCGTGATCAGCGTGACTTCTCTTGAAGTATCCGATCACTCACTAGATATAGGTCTGAACCGTAGTGTCGGTATAGGCTCAAGTATCTGTTTCTGAGATGCGCATCGGCAAGGTTATAGTAAGTATTGAACAAGTCGATTAAGTAGTAATGCGATAAGAATCTGACGCAGGACAGATGACAGGCTCATGATGCCTCTAGACAGGCGCGGATGAGAGTGGTGAAGCAGAGGCCAGGTGGAAAAAGGCGACTCAACCAAGCATCCAGCCAGACAAACTTGGAGGGGCGCTTCCAGAGCAGCCAAGTGACGACTCCCGGTACAGTGGGGGTGACCCCTTGGTGTGAGAGAATAGTAAACCCGGAATCCTGAAGTAAGCTCAGGTGCTCAGCCAGTGGTCTGTCGCCCGGATGTTTGCTCACGGAGGCCGTACGATGTAGCTCCCCCCTCCAGAAAAAGCGGAGGCGCGAGTTAAGATGCGCTAGATTGGGAATTGAGGCTAACAGGCAGCCGCCTTGCCGTAACACACGGGCGATCTCCCTAATTATCGCTTCTTGCTGACCGAGTGGAATATGTTCGATGACGTCCAGTAGCAGTACCACGTCGAAGGTGTTATTGGCAAAGGGGAGAGTCCTGGCATCGCCCGGCAGAATCCACTGGCTGCCGTAGTGACGGTCTGTGCTGGACGTATTCTCCTTGGCGCACATGTCACCTCTTGCTCATTCGTCTGTATGAGGCCCACGGCTCACGGGCCTTCTGTGAGATCAAATGGATCAGCTTGTAGTCGAAGCTCTCCATCTTGAATACGGAGAGTGGAGAGATCCATAGCTTGGGGCTGATCCGAGCCAACACGTAGAGTCTGGCAACGAGAACAGCCCCCACCGTAAGGATCCGTGCCAACACAGCTCCGGCGGCACCTGCCCAACGGATTCCGTAAGAAAGAAGCAGCACGAAAAGCAGGTCTTGGAACACGTAGAGAACGAACAGCCATCTTTGCTGCTTCAAAGCATAGAACAAGGGTCGCTGGGACTGTATGAAAGCATATAACACAAGTAGCCACAACATCAAGCGGAAGGGCTGTACTGCTGTTCGATATTGGTCGCCGGCAATCGCTCCGATGGCCCAAGGAGCAGCTAAGGTGCCAACGGTTGCCGTCGCCATTCCCAACCAGAAACTATACTTCTGTGTCTGTCGCAAGCCCACGCGCAACCGATCCCGGTCAGCCTCAATCTGCTCCGCAACCAAAGGGAACAGGGTGGTCTCCAGAGACCGGAAGAACGCAAAGCCCAGAAGATATGCCTTCTGGGCGGCCGCGTAAATGCCCAATTCCACATCGCCGGCCACCTCTGGCAGACTGGATATGTTGGAACAGGCCACCGGCGTGCCACAGGCCATCGCCTCGATGACTGGCAGGCCGAAGCCCTCGTACAGCGACGGGAAGACGAATAGCTCCGCCCCGCTGTCAGGGCCGGCAGGTCCTCAGCCTCCTCGTAAAAACTCTCCGCAAGCTGTTACGGACCTGTATGATGCAAAAGGTCATCGTACATGCTCGATATTGTTCCGATCATTCGCTCGCGATTGAACTCCCGGTACGCTCGCTCTCGTCCCGCCTCCCCCATTCGCCGGCGCAAGTCAGAGTCTCGCAGCAAACGCAGTAATGCTTTGGTCAATATACCCGGATTGCGCTTGGGCACGACCAGCCCGGTTCTCTTGTGTTGGACGGCTTCTCTGGAGCCGCCGGCGTCCGTCACCACGACCGGCACGCCGGCGGCTTGCGCCTCAAGCGTGCTAATGGGGTAGCCTTCCCATCCGTAACTGGTCAGCACATACACGTCTGCCAGGACCATCAAGGCCGGCACATCGTTGCGAAAGCCCGTGACACGGGCACAGTGAGTCAA
>JBHIAO010000020.1:0-26145 GCA_046758565.1 Anaerolineae bacterium | reverse complement strand
CGATCTCCTGCGTGGGCTTCAGCGTCTTGGGATCGACCTTGAAGTACTGCCGGCCGATAATGATGCCCCGGTCGAGGGGCTGCAGCTCGGCTGCCGGCAGGAAGTAGCGCAGGTTAGCTGTGTAGTATAGCCGGCCAAGACCGTCGCGGTCGATGATCAGCTCGTTAGCCACGTCGAGCAGCAGGTCCTGGATAGGCGTCACCAGCTTGACCGGCTGGTCCACGTTGGAGCTGTCGACCTGACCGTCCTTGAGTGGCTTGCCGTTGAGCTCGACGTTGTACTTGTACTCGCCCTGCAGCTCGCCGGTGGACTTCATGAAGTCGGTCAGCGCCAGCACGGACCACACCGTCTCCTGAGTCGTCTCCCAGTGGCCCTCCCTGCGGGCGACCATCAGCCAGCGCACTGCGTTCGGCAGGACCGGGTTCTCCGGATCGAGCCGGGCCAGGGTCATCAGGACGATGGCCGTGGTTCGGGTGTCGGTGTTCATCGTCCAGTAGTCGACTTCCTTCTCTTCCCAGTGCGTACCGGTGGCACTTAATTTGGCCGCCCCGGTGAAGTCGGCGACCAACCCGCTGAGCCTTGTGCTCTGGTCGCCGCTGACGTTCTGCAGCGCCAACGCCAGGAACGCCTTGCCGTACAGCGACATGGGATCGCGCCGGTCGTAGAGGGTGACTACCCGACTGGCCGGGAACACCCCGCGCCCTTCGGCAGGCTCAGGACGGCGCTCGCTCAGCACGTAGGCGATGAACGCCCGCTGGTTCAGGTCCCAACCCTTGGCCACGTCCACCGGCTTGTCCAGGTAGTCGGTCAGGTAGCCGGCGGCGCGGTCCATCACGTCCAGACTGACTGCGAAGCCGGCCTGGTCCGCCACGGTCAGTCCGAACAGTGCGTAGGCCGTTAGCCAGGGCCGGCTCTCGTCGGTCAGCCACCAGCCCCAGCCGCCGTCCGCGTGTTGCAACGCGTACAGGCGCTGGATCTCCAGGGTCACCTGGGTTTCCAGATTCGCCCGCAGTTCCGGCCGATCGAGGCCCAACTCCTGCAACGCGCGGTAGGTGGCCACGTTCGGCAGAAACTTGCTAACCACCTGCTCGCTGCACTCGTACGGGAACGACTCCAGCCACTTCAGGCTATCCACGCTGGCTGCGGCCAGCGATGGGTTGATCTCGACGGTCAGCTCACCCTGGGACGTGTCGAGTTTCGCCGGCAGCTTGATCTGCTCGACGGTCTTCTGATCTACCTGGCCGGCCGTCGCCACAACCTCTGGGCTGCTGAACTGGTAGACGGGTAGCGTCAGTTCGACCGTGTCCTCATACCCATCGCCCTGGGCGCTCATCCACACCGTTACCGCGCCAAAGGCGTCGGGGGGGATGGCTGGATGGCTGGATGGCTGAATGGCCGGCACGCTGGTCTGCCAGACAATCTTGGCCTTGCCGCGAGCTGGGACGGTGAGCGGCTGACTTGCCTCGCCGAAGAGCTCCAGTCCCTCGGCCTCCAGGGTCACGTCGAGATTTACGGCCTGGTCGGTGTTGTTGTTGACCACGGCTTCGAGCTGAACGTTGTCGCCGACGACCACGAAGCGCGGGGCAACGGGTCGGACCAGCACGTCCTTGGTGGCAATGATGTCCACCTGACCCGTGCCGACCAGTGTGTCGGCGCCGGTCACGCCGCGGGCGCTCATATCCCAGGTGGTCAGGTTGTCCGGCAGGGTCACGCGGACCTGCGCCCTACCGTTTTCGTCGGTCACAACCGAGGCGTTCCAGTAGGCCGTGTCCCGGAAGTCGCGCCGTACCGTGCCGGCCTCGAGTTCGGCACCCCCACCACCCTTCCTCTCGGCGGCCAGTTGTTGGTTCAACCGGTCGGCAGAGCGGGTTAACGACGCCGCCGTCCCGACGGCGAGCATGCGCTGGCCGTAAAAGGCCTGGTCCAGCGGCGTCGATGTGTCCGCTGCCAGGGACAGGAGGGCCTTATCCACTAGCGCTAACGACAACTCCGCCTGGACTGGCTGGCCCTTGAAGTCCTTGACTTCGATGTTGTAGGTGACGGTGTCCCTCGGTTGATAGGCGCCCGGCTTGTCGGGTCTGACGCGTACGTCGAGGAGTTTCTCGCGTACGGAGACTTGCAGGTTGGTGTAGCCGATCTTGAACTGGGGCAGAGGTGGCGCGGTCTGGAGACCGGCCACAGCCGGGGGTGGCGCGGTCAGCAGAGGTGGCGCGGTCTGGAGACCGGCCACAGCCGGGGGTGGCGCGGTCAGCCGGGGTGGCGCGGTCTGGAGACCGGCCACAGCCTGCGGGGGACCGGCCACAGCCTGCGGGGGACCGGCCACAGCCGGGGGTGGCGCGGTCGGCAGGGGTGGCGCGGTCTGGAGACCGGCCACAGCCTGCGGGGGACCGGCCACAGCCTGCGGGGGACCGGCCACAGCCGGGGGTGGCGCGGTCGGCAGGGGTGGCGCGGTCTGGAGACCGGCCACAGCCTGCGGGGGACCGGCCGCAGCCTGCGGGGGACTGGCCGCAGCCTGCGGGCCGGTCCCTTTGACCAGCATCACTGAGACGTAGATGTTGGGCGCGTCCTCGGGCTCGATGGGCAATCGGATCATCTCGCTGTTGCCCTTCAACGTCAGCCGTTGTACCCTGCGAATCGTGCCGCGCTCGACCGTCACCAGCGCCTGGCTATCCTCGAAGGGCGCCGGGATCAGGATTTCGGCGACGTCACCTACCTGGTACTCTTTTTTGTCGGCGACCAGTTCGAAACGATCGTTGTTCTCCTGGCGCCAGTTGACGAACCGCCGGCTGCTGATCCAGACGTAAGTCGCGCTGCGGATCTGGTTGCCATCGGAGCCTGCACTGAGCGAAGTCGAAGTGTCCGTCGCCTCGGCCACCACACGGTGCACGCCGCCCTCCTTCGGCGTGAAGCGGGCCTCCGCGTAGCCATTCTTGTCCGTTGTGACCTGGGCAGTGCTGACCAGGGTGTCGGTGTATGAGCTGGTCCAGTAGAAACTACCATCCTCGCGCTTCTCCTTGACACTGTACCAGGTGCGCTGGAAAAACGAGACGTCCACCACCTGGTTGGTGACGGTCAGGCCCTGCGTGTCTACCGTGATGACGTCGATGGCCTGCTCTTCGCCGACGCTTCCGACGTACTCCTGGGGTCGCAGGCCGATGTAGAAGTCCCCCTTGTGAACCACGGCACCGGCCCGGTTCGCCACCGCCTGGTTGTTGATGTCCGTGATTTCGACGTCGATGGTGAACACCTGGCTGAGGGGGTACTCGCTGACGTCAGCCGGCACCGTGAAGCTGAACTTGCCCTCGTCGCCCAGTGTGCCCTCGCCTTCGCTGACCACTTCACCCTGCGGGTTGTAGAACCGGCTCTCCGTCACGTCGTAGTCCGTGAAGTCCCAGAAACCCTTTACCGTATCCGGGCGGAAGAAGAAGTCGTCCTTGAGCAACCGCCACTGGACCTCCCCGCCGGCCACTGGCCCGCCGAAAAAGTAGGTGGCAGCGACGTCCACCGTGATCGTCTCACCCTGGATGTACTCCGGCCGGTCGGTCTTTACATCCACCTGGAACTCGGGCTTGCGAAAGGCTGCCACTTGGAAGCTCTGGCTGCTGTAGAAGCGCCCAGGACCCTCGGGACCAATGACCATCTCGATGCTGTAGAAGCCGAGGGGGGCAGCCAGCGACAGTTGTACCTCGCCGTTGAAAGTACCGAATTTCGAAATTCGAAATTCGAATTTCGAAATTTCTTTGCCCTGGCTGTCGCGGACGGTGATTGGCACGGTCTGGAGACCGGCCCCAGCAGTGGTGTTGGGCAGGCTGTACTTGCCATCGTCGTCTACACGCAAGATGCCGCGGAAATAGACCGTCTGACCCGGCCGGTACAGGGGCCGGTCGGTGTAGATGTTGGCGTAGTACTTCTGGCGCTGTGGGTTGTACGGAATGTTGAAGTTCCACGGCCCAATGCCGTCCTGCCAGTCCGTTCCGACGGCGGCCACGATCTGTCCATCGACCTCGCTGAGGGCGAACATCGGTCGCCACGGCTCACTCTGCTTCTCGAACGTACCCCGAAAGACGCCATCGACGTCGGTCTGGCCTTCAACAAGTTTACTGCCGCTGTCGTTGTAGATGGCGATCGGCTGGTTAGCAACCGGCTGGCCGGACTTCAAGTCGGTCGCCCAGACCAGCGCCTCGGAGTCCGTGCGCTTCAGTGCCAGGTTGAGCTCAGAAACGATCATCAAGTGCTTGTTGTCCGGTCTGTCCCCTACCTGCTCACTCTGAGCACGCACCAGGTACACGCCAGGCGTGAGCCGGCCGGCTGGGCCTGTGCTCAGCCCAGTCGAGGTGTCGGCTGTGAGGCTCGTTGAGATGCGCTGTGTGACGTTAAGCGGTGCTTCAGTGTCAACTGACCACTCGCGAACCAGATTGCCGCTGGGGGGCAGGTATTTCTCCCAGATTCGCCAACGTTCCGGGCCGAGCAGTTGCATGAAATCGCCACGGTCAACCGTGTAGAGGCTGAAGTCGATGCGGTCGAGGTTGATGAAAGTGGCGAACACCCGCGGCGTCTGGTAGGCATTGTACAGCCCCATGTCGCCAGTGGTGTTGAGAAAGAGCCGCGGGTCCATCGGCGCCGTCGTGAACCGAACGACGGTCTCCTGGCCTAAGGGGTCGCCGTAGCGTGACAGCGACTCGGCCCCGATGGTCACGGTGTAGGCCTCCGAAGCCAGCCACCCCCCCATGACATGGGCCACCGTCTCCGAGTCGGACCACCACACGCTCTGGTAGGTGATGGTTGGCTGGATGGTCACCTGAATCTTTTCCGGATCCATCGGTGCTGAGAAGGTGATGGTGAACCCATCACGAATGGATTTGGCGCTCTGTTCGCCATCGGCCGGCGTTGTCTCCTGAACTGCCGGCTTGGCCGCAGTCTTGAAGCGCCAGGTATAGTCGCTCTGCGTCGCCGCTTCACCGGTCACAGCCCTGGCGCCGGCAGCGACGGTTGCCACATAGTCGGCGTCATAACTCAGCGGTGTGTCAGGCGTGAAAACCATACTGTTCTTGTCCCACCGGAATGTGCCGCCAATTGCCGGCCCACCGCCCAGGGGCACTAGCTTGAATGCCCGCTCGGCCGAGCCATGGTCCATGGCCTGGTTGAAGGTCACGGTGACAGGCTGGGTGGCACCAGCGAAGACGCTGTTGTGCTCCGGATAGGTCATCGCCACGGCCGGGAAGGCGCTGACGAAGCTGAAGGTGTAGCCGTCCGTCAACTCGGCACCCAGGATGTCCGTGAGGCCGGCCTGCACCTTGACCGTGTACCGCGTGGAAGGCCGGAGGTCCTGCGTAGGCGCGAACTCGTAGGTCGAGGTGTTCAGCCACTGACCCTTCCCCTCGACCGCCGGCTCGATCCCTTCGGCTGAGCTCAGGACAAGGCTGATGGGTGACGGCAGCCGGGCCTGCTCCTCAATGGAGACAAGGGGCACGACAGGGTGGTTGAACTGGACGACGATGCGCGCTTCGTCCTTGCCGATGGCCACGCCCTCGGCGCCATCGGCCGGCTGGGTGGTGACGACCATCAGCGGTTCGCTGACCTCGGGGAAGACGGCCAGCGACGCCAGCTTTACGCCTGCCGGGGCCGGCGGTTTGATGACCTCGGCGGTGGGCGAGGGCCTGGCCTTGACGACCGGTCCTTCCTCCATCGGCGCTGCGGTGGGCGGTTCGACAAGCTCACCACGAAGCTGAGCCGGTGTCGCCGTGGGTGGCGGCGGGGTGGGACTGGGTCCACCGCAGGCACCGAGGATGAGTAGGCTCGCCGCCAGGACTAGGCCGGCGAGTAGGATTGGGTATTGGATATTGGATATTCGGTGTTTGCTGCTTGTCATGATGTTCTCCTCATTCATTCGGTGGGCTCTCGCCCTGGTTCCTCCTCCAACACGATGAACTGCACCGGTTCGCTCTCTACCGGGCGTCCGTCGGCGTCCACGCCCACCGCTCGGACCTGGTGAGCGCCGGCCTCCAATTGCCACAGCGCCCGGTACGGCGGCCGGCTGAATGTTGCCAGCGGCTCATCATCCATGGATAGCGTGACCTGACGTAGCGGAGTCGTCGTTCGAGCCTGGGCCACGACCTCGACGCGCTGGAAACTGGCTGGCAATTGCGACGACAGTGCAAACGTCGTGTTCGGCGCCGGACTGGTCACTACCAGCGGCCGCGTCGGGGACTGAGCAGCCACAGGTTGAGCGCTCATCCCTCCGACTTCCAGCGCAATCGTCTGGCCAGTGCAGGTTTGGGTCGGCGGTTCGGGGATGCCGGCTTGGCGGCCCCAATCGCGCGCTTCGGAGGGCAACAGGCGGTAGACGCGCTGGACCCTGGGTCCCTGGCAACTCTCGGCCCAAAGCAGCCCGGTCGCAATGTCGATGTCGAGGGCCTGGTAGCTGGTGTCGTACGCTGTCGGCTCGGTATCCTTGATGAACAACTCCCGCTTGCGGCGCTGGCAGTGCTCTGTGGGCAGGAGTCCGCTGGACTCACAGATTTCGACCTCAACCAGGTCGTCGGGGCGAGTGAAGTTGCGGGCCGGCTTCGCCTTGAGCGCCTCCTCCATGAAGTCGTGCCAGATGGGGCCGGCGCCGGTGATGCCGGAGATGAAGCGCATTGGGCTGTTGTCGGCGTTGCCCACCCAGACGCCGACCGCCAGGTCCGGCGTGTAGCCGATGGTCCAGTTGTCGCGCCAGTCGGTGGTGGTGCCGGTCTTGGCTGCGGCCGGCCGGGTCAGTTTGAGGACGTTGTTCTCGCCGAAGGCTGGAAGGCGAGCCTGGTCGTCGGACAAGATGTCGGTGATGAGATAGGCGACCTGGGGGGAGATGGCTGGGTGGCTAGATGGCTCAGTGGTTAGATGGCTGGATTGTTGGATGGCTGGTTGGCTGGACGAGCGTACTTCCAGGATCGCGACGGGTGTGACACGTTTGCCGGCGTTGGCGAAGGCGGCGTAGGCGGCTGTGAGCTCCAGGAGCTTTACTTCGCCGCCGCCCAGGGTGAGGGCCAGACCGTAGCGATCCCTGTCGCTGAGGGTAGTGATGCCCAGCGCTTCGGCCGTGTCGATCATGGCTTGCACACCGACGGCGTCCAGTACCTTGACGGCGACCATGTTCGACGACGTCGCCAGCGCCCGCCTGAGACTGATCGGCCCGTGCCACATGCGGTCGTAGTTCATGGGTCGGTAGGGTTCGTTTTCTTTGGTTAGGAAGGTGGTGGAGACATCGGAGAGGACGGTGGCGGGGGTGAAACATGGATACTGGGTATTGGGTACTGGGTATTGGGTATTGGGTGTCGAATCTCCAATATCCAATACCCAATATCCAATATCAAATTGACAGTTCTTTTCGAATGCCGTGGCGTAGGTGATGGGTTTGATGGCGGAGCCGGGCTGCCGGCGCGCCAGGGCAACGTTGACGGCGCCGTCGATTCTCTCGTCGAAATAGTCGGCGCTGCCGACCATGGCCAGGATCTCGCCGGTGTGCGGGTCGATGGCCACCAGCGCGGCGTCGCTGACGTTGTAGTCAGGTTTGCCAGGCTCGCGTTTGTTTAGCTCGGCCATGCGCCGCCGAATGATGGCCTCGGCACGGTTCTGGAGGTCGAGGTCGAGGGTGGTGATGACCTGGAGACCGCCATGGTTCACCAGCTCGTCGCCATACTTCGCCTCCAGAAGGTTGCGGACGTAGCTGACGAAGTGCGGCGCTCGCAGCGGCACGTTGCCGCCGGTGAAGTGCAGCGGTTCGACTTTCGCCAGCTCCGCCTCGACTGGCGCGACGAACCCGGCCTTGACCATCAAGTCGAGGGCGATCGCCTGCCGGTGCTGAGCGGCGTCGATGTCCACCAGTGGGTTGTAGGCGGCCGGCGACTGGATGAGGCCGGCCAGCAGCGCTGCCTCAGCCAGGTCCAGCTCGCGGGCCGGCTTGCCGAAGTAGGTGTTGGCCGCCGCTTCGACACCGTAGGCCAGTTGGCCAAAGTACACTTCGTTGAGGTACATCTCGAGGATCTGGTCCTTCGAAAATGTCCGGGTGATACGAAGAGCGAGGAAGGACTCCCGTAGCTTGCGGGCAAAGGTGCGCTGAATCCGCTCCTCCTGCGAGAGCAGCACCGCGCGAGCCAGTTGCTGGGTGATGGTGCTCCCTCCAGAGACGATGCGCCGCTGGCGGATCATCTGGAGAGTAGCGCGAGTGATGCCACGCAGGTCGATGCCGGGGTTCGAATAGAAGTTGGCATCCTCCACGGCGATGACTGCCTGTCGCATGTGGAGTGGTAGCTCAGCCAGTGAGACGCGAGTGCGCCGGCCGGCTCGCGGATCGAGGATCTCGTACAGCAGCCGGCCGTTGCGATCGTAGATCTTGGTCGCGTCCGGCGAGCTGCGAGTGATCAGCGCCTCGGGCGAGGGGAGGTTGGCGACCAGCAGCCAGTAGCCCAGGGCGAGGCCGGCGAGGATCGTGGCAACAAAAACGATGCTCAGGCGTTTCATGGTTGATTAGTAGACGACAGTTCTCTTGGGTTGGTTTCAATATAATACGAACCCTTGGCCATTCCTCTCGACGGCGGAGCTCCTTGGTGGCAGTCACTCACACCAGGTGCACTGTGCTGGCACAACGTCCATTTCTCTGAGTATCTTTTTCTCCGACCGCAGATTCCGGAAAATGACCGCCGGCACGCCCGGCCAGTGGGCGCCAGGCACGAGGAAGCCAACCCTCTGATTCGCAGCGTTGACCACACGACGAGGCACAAAACCTCCTGGCGAGAAGTAGAGGCAGCCCAAGGGCGGCATGTCAAGGGTCACACATTGCAGTCTCAACGGATCGATATTGTGCAGGACATCGTTGGGCGGGGGGAAAGACGTCTCGATCTCAAAAAGGAAGTCAAAGAACCTGTCGGCCGCGAACTCCAGCTCGCCGGCCGTTTGGTTGAATCGCTCCTCAATCTCCCCCTGCGATAGTCGGTTTGGCTCTCGAGGCGTCTGAGCCTGTGTGACTACTTTGAGGGGACCTAGCCGGCTAGTCCCAGTTAGCTCCATAAAGAGGATCTCAGTTTTGACATCATCGAGTCCGTCAGAGTCTTTGTCGTCCACGGGCTCCCTGGCAACCTTAGTAGGACCAGATACACTCGCGGAGACGATTCCCAAGGGAGGGATGGTCATAACGAGCGCAATGGCAGCGCCTGAGCCGAACTCGTCACACTCTTTTCCATCAGGACACGGCGGGAGGGTCGCTGGCCGGCGCAGGAGGGCCACTGGCGGATCTCCTACATCCACGGGCTGGCAATTGGGAGAAATAAGAGTGAAATCGTCTTCGAATGGGATGGTTAGCTCAAAATCATCCAGTGGAGCGGAATGGAACGTGGACCAGCCAGTGGGTGAACCGGTAAGACGGTTGTCGGAGGTGATCCGCACAGAGGTGATGGTCTCACCGGGCGGGGCGAAAAGATCGAAAGAGGCCGCGGGAACACTGACCTGAAACTTCTCCTCGGAAACGGAATCCAGCAGCATCCCATCCGCACTAAAAGCCTCCGCCAGCCACTTCGGGATGGACGATCCCCCACCCGCAGTCGAGATTCGGCTGAAGCCAAAGTGGACCAGTGGCCGGTTGAACAAGAGGGTCAATGAATGAGGTTCTGGCGTGAGCGATCGCTGCCAAAAGAAATTTCTGCCGCTGGTCGCCGTGTACACGCCCGGGGGAACATCATGTGAGACCCGGATTTGCGGACCACCCACCCCCGGCGGGCCGGCGACGATCATGTCAGCAATTCCCTCAGACGCGAGGAGTGTTGTCGGGTAGTTCCCTCTCTCGAACGCCTCGAAATCAATTACGTTCAGGCGAAAGCCGGACTCCTTAACAAAGAAGTCACCCTCAGACTCAGGCAATGGGAGCTTGACCGTGCCCTGACCATCATCACCAGTGGTGCCTTCAGCGAGAGGGTCCCCCACACATTCCGGGTTATCGAAGAGACTCATCTGGAAGCCGTTCAGGGGCCTACCCGTCGTGGCATCCAGCTTTACTACGACGACTGAGGTAAAGTCTGGGGTCAGCAGAGAATTCTCAATAACACCGGCATTGTCCGGGGCCCGGCCGCTGGGGATCACAGCGTAATCACCGCCCTGGGCGTGGGCGGTCAGCAAAGCCAGACAACAAAATGCTGCCACAGCGAAGAAAAACGCTGCTACGTTGCGACACGCGGCACAGTTCATCGCACTCTACCTCCATTTTCTATCCCGTTGGCGCCCCCCTACCCGCCGGCAACTCGGGGCAAGTGCGCTCGTAGGGGACTTCGGGACCGATGAACTGGTTCCATTCCCGAAGGGTCATGTTGCGACCTGCTGTACGACACGCTTTCTCAATCAACGCTTCCACATTCAAACTCCACACCCGCGCTGTGCCATCGCCACTCCCCGTGACCAGGCGTTGCCCGTCGGGACTGATCGCCAGGACGTTGATGCCACCCTGGTGGCCGCGTAGGACGACAGGCTCCGCTTTCAGATTGCTCAGGTCCCATACCCGCGCTGTGGCATCGCTACTTCCTGTGACCACGTGTTCCCCGTCGGGACTGATCGCCACGACATTGATGCCACTCTGGTGGCCGCGTAGGACGACGGGCTCCGCTTCGGGGTGCCTCAGGTCCCACACTCGCGCCGTGCCGTCCCAACTCCCCGTAACCAAACGCGTCCCATCGGGGTTGATCGCCAGAGACTGGATCCAATTGGTGTGGCCTTCCAAGACATCGGGCTTCGATTCCAGATCGCTCAACGCCCACACGCGCGCCGTGCGGTCGTACCCCCCCGTGACCAGACGTTCCCCGTCGGCGCTGATGGCCAGGGACTGGATCGCCTCCTCGTGACCACGTAGGACGATGGGCTCCGCTTCCAGATGGCTTAGATCCCACACCCGCACTGTGTTGTCCTCACTCCCCGTGACCAGACGTTTCCCGTCGGCGCTGATCGCCAGCGTGTAGATGCTATCCTCGTGGCCCCGTAGGACGACGGGCTCCGCTTCCAGATTGCTCAGGTTCCACACCCGCGCAGTGCTGTCCTCACTCCCCGTGACCAGACGTTTCCCGTCGGCACTGATCGCCAACGTGTAGATCACATCCTCGTGGCCGGCCAGGACGACGGGCTCCGCCTCCGGATTGCCCAAATCCCACACCCGTGCTGTGCCGCCCGCATGCCCCGCAACTAGGCGCGTCCCATCGGGGCTGATCGCCACGGACCAGATCGCCTCCTCGGAACCTTCCAGGACGACGGGCTCCGCCTCCGGATTGCCCAAATCCCACACCCGCGCTGTGCCATCCCAACTCCCCGTGGCCAGGCGCTCCCCGTCGGCACTGATCGCCAGCGTGTAGACGTTATTCCCGTGGCCACGTAGGACGACGGGCTCCGCTTCCAGATGGCTCAACTCCCACACCCGCGCTGTGCCATAAAAACTCACCGTAACCAGGTGTTCGCCTTCGGGACTGGTCGTCAGGAGTCTGATGCCACTCTCGTGGCCGCGTAGGACGACAGGCTCCACTTCCGGATCGCTCAGGTTCCACACCCGGACTGTGCGATCCCAACTCCCCGTAACCAGACGTTCCCCGTCGGCAGTGATCGCCAGGACTCCGATGATACTCTCGTGGCCGCGCAGGACGAGGGGCTCCGCTTCCAGATCGCTCAGGTTCCACACCCGGACTGTGCCGCCTACACTCCCCGTGACCAGGCGTTCGCCGTCGGGACTGATCGCCAGGGACCAGACCCGATCCTCGTGACTTTCCAGGACGGCGGGCTCCGCTTCCAGATTGCCCAAATCCCACACCCGGACTGTGCCGTCAAAATCCATAGCAACCAGGCGTTCTCCTTCGAGACTGATCGCCAGGGCGCTGATGTCACTCTCGTGGCCTTTGAGGATGGTTGGCGCCGTTTCCAGATTGCCCAGATCCCATATCTGGATTGTGCGGTCCCAACTCCCCGTAACCAGACGTTCCCCATCGGCGCTGATCACCAGTGACCAGATCGCACCCTTGTGACCTTCGAGGACGATGGCCTCCACTTCCGGATTGCTCAGGTTCCACACCTGGACTGTACCGTCCGCGTACCCTGCAACCAGGTGTTCCCTGTCAGCGGTGATCGCCAGGACGTTGATGTACCCCCCGTAACCTTCCAGAATGGCAGGCTCCGCTTCCGGATTGCTCAGGTTCCACACTCGGACTGTGCCGTCTTCATTTCCAGTAACCAGGCGTTCGGCGTCGGGGCTGACTGCCAGGGCGGTGATGTAAGCCTCGTTACCAGTCAGACCACGTCCTCCAATATTGGCGAGTGCTTCACGTAGGGCCTGTTCAGCGGCTGCAGCGCGCTTCTCGTTGGCCCGGGCTGTAACATTCAATGCCTCGATTGAAAGCAGCAAGCCAAGTTGGGGACGCCGTTCGCGTACTGCCCGTGATTGCACGGCCAGTTGATGCGCAGTAGCAAGGCGGGCTTCCCGCTCCGCTCGGAAGCGTTCCGCCTCGGCTGTGGCCTGTGCGGCTACCGCTTTTGCCTGGGCTGTACTGCGCACCTCCACTTCGGCAGCAAGGTTGTCTGCATTAGCCTGTGCCTCTTGCTGTCTGTCAATAGCAAACACGGCGGCTGCCACCGCCAGCAGAAACACCACCACCAGCGCTGCCACTAACCTGCGCAGACGGCTGCTCGCTCTGGCCTGCTCCTCGGCCCGTCGCCGCTGCTCCTCGGCCAGGGCGCGAGCCTGTGCCAGCTCACGCTGGCGAGCGGCTTCCTTCTCCCGCTCGGCTTCCTCGATGGCCGAGCGGCTGGCCTCCACCAACGCGGAGACATCCCGACTGTAGCTCAGCTCTGACGTGTCGAGAATGTTTAACCAGCGCTCGGCCTCCAGCAATTCCACCTCGTCTAGCAGGCCGCCGCTACCTCGGCCCAGGCGTACCCACTCGGCTGCCTTGCCCTCCAGCCGCCGGCGAGCCTGCTCCGTCTCCCATCGCTCGGCCAGCCATTCCTGGTTGGATTCTTGAATCGGCTCAATGAATCGGTCGTGGGTCAATTCGTACCACCGCGCACCGGCTCGCCACTCACCCCTAATCAGGTGCAGGTCTTCAAGCACGTCCACCGCCGCGTTCGCAATCCCACCGGTTTTCGCCGGCCCCCGATAAACCGTGCTGCGTGTCCCCACTGGTGTTATCAGACGCCGCTCAAACCACGTGCGGAGGTCCCCCTCTGTTACGCCGGTTTTCTGGGCAGCTTGCTGGATCGATCGGTCATAGAACCCTGATAGCGCCTGGTCCACATCACCGAAAGCTTGAAGGTGGTCGCGTGTGATGACGGTCACCTCAGGCGGCAAGCCCTGCCAAAGGCTCTGGCAGACCACCTGAAGTTGCACCGGTTCGATGAATTCTCCGGTTACCTCCAGCATCTCCCTTGCAGCGGTCTCAACCCGAACCTTAAGCAGCTCCTCGACCAGTGTTTCCGCCACGCCTTCGGCGAAAGAACGTCTCTTGTCCCGCAATGGCCCTGTGACAGCCGATAGCGCCGCCCTCTTGCGCATGCGGTCCAGGCGAAAACGGGTCCGCAACTTCTCAGGCAGCAGAGAAGTATGTGGGTCTAGCCGCGCGATGTAATCCTCGCGCATCACGAAGACCATCCGCAAGAGGACATCCTCCTCCAGCGCATCGCGAACCTGCTCGAAGAACCCCTCCCTGTCTCGCCACCGCTCTGGATAGGCACTAAAGAGTTCCTCGAACTGATCCAAGATCACAACCCGAGGGGCAACCAGCCCCGCTTCGTCCGTGGGGTGCGCTCGCGCTTTCAGAAAGCCGGCCAGGGGCATCTGTGCCAGCCGTCTTGGATCAGCCGCGTCCTCTGCCCAGCTCATGAGGGTGTTGAAGACGTACAGGTTCGGTATCCCTTCGGGCTCGATCGCCTCGGGAATCAGGCCGCGCACTCGCGCCAGCGGGAGAACCTCAAACCCCTCCGCCTCCAGTAGCGGCATGAGCCCGGCATTGACGAGCGAGGTCTTGCCGGCCCCCGACTGGGCATATAGCAGGACCACCCGATGGGCGATGATGAAGGACAGGAGCTCACTCGCCTCGCGTTCCCGACCGAAGAAGCGGTCTCTATCCTGCCGCTCGAAGGGCCGAGGTCCAACATACGGGTTCCGTCCAAGGGATTCAGGTGCCAATGATGATCCCCTCCAACATTGCCTGTCGCCGTAGCTCCGCCGCGAACTCTCTGGCCGTTCCCCAGTAGACCCGCATGTCTATCTTATCGAAGTAGTCGTCTAGGTAGCTTTGCACCCGTTGCTGCGTAGACCCCTCAGCATCGGCTGGCATTGGCGGCAGTTGCACAGTGACGCTGATGCGACGCAGGCTTGACTCAGTGGACGTGACGAGGCCCCGAAACAGCACGCGGAAGTTCCAATCGGCCAGGCGATAGCCGATAAACAGAAGCGATGTCCCGGCCAGCGCCTCCTGAATCCGGGGCGGGAGCAGGTCCTGGTCACGGGAGATATTCACAAGGAAGTCCAGGTAGTCATCCTCCGTGAGAACCAGCGACTCTGGCACTTCTTTGTGCCCATGCAGGTGAAATACCACCGGCTCTGTTGCCGTGGGCGTGAAGCCAGCGTCGAAGATCGATGGTTGGTCCTTGAGGAGTTGATTCCATTGGCACAGCTCCTGCTTCGGAGCCTTGCCCTGCTGTTGAAGAGCCTGCACCATAAAATCGTCGTAGTTAGTGGTCATGTACACCGGAAGCGGAAGAGCGGCCAGGACACCATGAGGCTCATCTGACTCTGTGAAGTCTGGCTGTGCAACGTTTTCGAAGAACCCCTCCAGAATCTCCTCCTTGGGAAACATCGGGTCATATTCCACCGCAAGGAACTGAGCGACTCGGGCCAGGTCTCGAGAATCCTCCAGCGGGTAGCGGTACTCGCGTGTCCATTCCTGCGCGATGTCGGATCCGAGGGGCAGCACTCCGAAACAGGCACCGGAGCCAAGGAATGGAGTGCATTTTCCGGCCTTGATTCGCCGGAGAAGAAGTTTCCAGTCTCTCTCTTCTAGCGTGTTCGGCATTCCCGGCCTCCTCGTTATGAGAAAGTCCCCATACCAGCGTTCCCGGCCTTGAGCAAGGCTAGGTGTTGTGGCGTGATAATGGCCTCGGCATCGGGGTCGCCTTAGCTTCTATCCTGGCTGGGTGTGCTGCTGGCTGGCCCTGGCGATGGCTCTGGCTTCAGGAAGGCAAAATACAACCACACATGAAAGGCAAAGAACGCCAGCCCAAACAGGACCAGCAGTCCTCCAACCAACAAGGGGAGGGATAGCGCGGCATCCAGATCCATCAACATCCCCCCTGCCACGTAGGCCACACTGTCCAGAAAACCGATCAGCACGGCTGAATAGAAGAACACCGTCCAGGGCTTGTCCGGAGCCGGCAGCGTGTGGGCCTGCCAGCGGAAGGCACTGCGCAACCCTCCGTCCTCGAACCCGCTCGCATGCTGGATGTAGAATTCTTTGATCTGGTTCATCGCCTGGGCGCTGTCATGCCACGCCTGGCGCAGACGAATGATCTTCAAGAAATAGAGCCAACCGACAGCGCACACCAGCCACAGGAGCAGGGTTGCGGCGGCCTTCGGGAGATCAGTATCCCGCCCCAGTACCGCGATGACGCCTGAGGCCACAAGACCGACGACCAACAGGTAGAAGTTGACCATGGTGTGTCGGTCTTTCATAGCCTCGCCGGCCGTCGCATGGGCGTACTCAAACTCCACCTCGAAGATGAGATCAGGGTCCAGGAGGTTCTCCCCGGAGCCCTCCTGAGCTGGCGTGGCTGTCTGGCTGGAGCTGGCGCCACCTCGTCGGTTCAGAGCCAGGATTGCCAGCAAGATGATTACATTTGCGACCAGAAAGACAAATGAGATGCAAGTCTGGATGAAGATGCGTAGTATCATAGGTGATAACTTCCACAGATATAAGCCGGGGGCGGGTACCTGGTCGACGCTGAGGCCCGAGAGGCTGGCTATACGCTCAATGCCTGGGCTGCTCAACCACCCGCTGCTTCGATCGCGCAGGATCAGCTTACCGCTGCTAAGCCCGGCACGCGCAAGTGCCGCCGCAGGGGCACCCGCCTCCTTCCATGCTGGCGGCAGTTGCCGAACCGTTGCCCCGGTCGACCGAGATCATGAACCTCGACAGGAGTCGCTCTGTGTTTGGGCTCTCACATTGCGGGCAGCTCAGCGGATCGTCAGCTTGTGAAAACATACGGCGCTGTTCGAACGTCGTGTCGCAGTCGGGGCAGTGGTACTCATAGATTGGCATACAGTTACCTCCTTCAACAGTTCCCGCCTAATTATAAGAGATCAAGGGCCAATGGCGCAACCTTCGGGTAGTCGAGATACGGGGGATGGGAGGCAGACAGCATTGTGAGAGACGGCATGTCCGGTTGGGATGGGGGAGGGACCGGTTAGGCTTCCGGTCCCTCCTCTTCTATTCGCGACCGGACTTCTCTCATCACCACGTCAGGTGAGCGGTGCGGGAGAAGGAAAAGCTGCCGTCGGCCCAAATGCCCGAGTGTGTCGTCACCGGAACGCCGTGCGCCGGCCAGAAATACCCCACGTCCCACTCGTCGTGGGCGTGCTTCACTGCGCAGTAAAAGCAGTGTCGATAAGCACCCACTCCGCCGACGGCAGCCCGTGCCTGCAGATAGTCGATGTTCGTATGCGGACTCGCCCAGCTACATCCGCCTCCACCGTCAGGTCCATACGCGGCAACCCAGGTATCGGCTTCATACCACCGGTGGAATCCGCCGTGATACCAGGCCGACGGCGTGAACGAGTAGCAGGCCCATGGGAACGGATAGGCGGCCTCGGCTACCGGAACGAAGGCGTCCACGATCCCGTCGACGAGCAGAGACAAAGGACTTGCCTGCGACCGCTCCTCATAGTCTGGATCCATAAGGTAGACCTCGCTGGTGATGAAGGCCACAACCGGTTCCTCGTTTCTGTCGAGTAGGGCCCCGTCGCGACCCAGGGTCAGGCCCTTCGCCTTCAAGGCTTCGGGAAGCTCTCGCGGAACGAAGTCAATGTCAACCAGATACAGTCCGCCCCTGCGCTGTTCAGCCACCGCCATCTCCCTCGCCTCTTCTATGGAGATGAACCGGGCACCGGGCAGCGCGTTTGTCGGCAAGCCGGCGCGCTCCCCGGTCATCCTTTTAGGCCGCGGACCGTTGAGCGCACCATCCTCCGGCCAGTCAGCCAGGTCGACGGGCGGCATGTCGGGCGTAATCGTCCGATGAGGGATCCCCATCCGATCGAGGACTTCCGAGTACCCACCGTCCTGGAAGTACCCCTCCGCCACCTCAGACACCTCTCCCGACTGTTGGGCGACTTCGCCGCTCATCGGCTGGATGACCTCGGGACTAGGGGTGACATACGCGGCGGCTACCAGGTTAAGAGCCAGCAACAATACTACGATCGATGTAAACTTCTTCATTCTTACCCTCCTTATGGTGTGTGAGAATGTTGAATACAATGAATCGACCCCCTGCCAGGCGAGTTGGCGGGTGGGTGATTCATTATATTGAACGAGGGTTATATCGTTTTTACGGCATTGCGGAGGGTTTTCTTGGTTCGATCGTTGTCGTTACTCCCGCGCCGGCCGGCGGAAGCGTCCCCGAAAAACGTCGGCAGGGTAGCGACGTTCGTTGGTGGCCAGCTTGGCCTCCACGGCTGCTGTCAGGTCTAGGTCCAAGACATTGCTGAGGCTCAGGCAATAGATGAGCACGTCTGCCAGTTCGTCTTCCACGCGGGCGCGCTCGTCGGGGTCGGCCGCGACGGCCTGCGATTCTTCCGGCGTGAGCCACTGAAAGCGCTCCATCAGCTCGCCGGCTTCGATGGCGATGGCCATGCTCAGGTTCTTGGGTGTGTGAAAGGGCTGCCAATCGCGGGCCGCCACAAAATCGGCCACTTGAGCGCGCAAGTCGGCCAGGATCGTGTCCGCATCGGTTCGCATCATTCTCCTCCACTCTTCGGCTCACGTGGGAGGTATGGCCACGCACCTGGGCCACGATGCGCAGCGTCTCTCCCTCCAGCCGGTAGAACTCCACCACACCCCCGATGTGGGGCGTAAGCCCGTCGGCCAGCTCCAGCTCGCCGACTGCAAGTTCCTCGGTGATCTGCCGGCGCTCGACCGCGACAGCTACCGACCGGCGGTCGGCCGTAGGCCGTCGACGGTCATATGCCCAGTTCGCTGCGCAGGCGAATGTAGTGTAGCAGGTGCTCGCGGGTGATCATGCCAAGCAGATGTCCGTTATCCATCACCGGTATCTGGGCCACGTCGGCTTCGTCCATCCGCTGGAGTACGACAAGCACATCCTCGTTGGGCCGCGCCCAGTGGAGTGTGCTCACCGGGGTCATGACCTGGCCGGCTGTCACCTCATCCCACCGGTCGCGGGGCAACGCCTTGATGTTGTGAAGGGTGATCAGTCCTTGCAAGCCCTGATCGCCGGCTACGAAGAAACAGCGTTGGCCAGTACCCAGAATGTGCTCGTGCACCAGGCGATCCAGCCGCAGGTCTCCAGGCACCGTGGGGCACTGCTGAGTCATCACATCGCGCGCCCTGACGCCGGCCAGTGATTCCCGCAGTATCGCCTGCTGGTTGCTGGCCTCGGCGGCATTGTTCAGGAACCAGCCGATGAAGGCAATCCAAAGCCCGTTCAGGAAATTGCCGAAGAAAATCTGCCCCACGCCGAACAGGATGAACAAGAATGCCACACCCTGGCCGACGGTGGTCGCGAAACGTGTGGCCTGACGAAAGCTGCCACCGTACTGCCAGAACAGCGCCCGCAGCACCCGCCCGCCGTCCAGCGGGAAGCCCGGGATCAGGTTGAACAGAGCAAGCATCAGGTTGATCCGGCCCAGGTACACGGCCGGGGCAGCCGAAACGGGGTTGAGGGTGGCCGTCAGCCCCAGCAGGCTGAAAATGCCGGCCAGGACCAGGCTGGTTATCGGGCCGGCGATGGCGATCCGGAGCTCGGCGCCGGCTGTCGGTGGCTCACGCTCAATCTGGGCAACACCGCCGAAGATGAACAGGGTGATGCCCCGAACCGGTACACCTTCGCGCAGGGCAACCACCGAGTGCCCCAGCTCGTGGATCAGCACCGAGGCGAAGAACAGGATAGCGGTGATCACCCCAACGATCCAGTACGTCATCCTGGTCCAGCCGGGGTATTCCTGTGGGAAGTAGCCACTGGCCAGGGACCAGGTGATCAGGGCCGCAACCAGAAACCAACTGGAGTGCACTCCGATAGGGATGCCGAATATTCTGCCAAAGGTTAACGATGCACGCATCGACGGCTCTCCTCTCTTACTCTATATATCCGATGCTCAAGGGCCTCTCATTGTGGCCGGTACAATTGTATGCGGGCGGCGCAGTCACGCAAAGTGGCCGTGCGCAGAGCCTCGTGGCGCCAGTATAGCTAGGTGCATTTGACTTGGCGGTTCCGTTTCTGCGACCAGGACATTACTCTCGCCGAAGTAGATCACATCTTCGGCATCTTTCTCATCAGATAGCAGCCACTCGATGCCTGCCGCCCCGTAGAGTTCGACGATGGTGCGCACGAAGTCACGCGGAACAACTTCCATTGTTACAGCCGGTTGACTCGCTCTCGGCCACCCTCATGTGCTGTCAGCTGATGACGGCGCTGCCTGGCTACCCGGGCATGTTTACTCGAGTTCAAGTTCATCTTTCATGAGCGTGTCAGTGGATACGTCGAAGTAGCGGGCGATCTTGAGTACCAGAGCCGCAGAGGGAGATTTCTCACCAGTCTCAATCCTGCCAAGGTGAGCATGAGAACTGAAGTCCAGATCGGAGGCCAGTTTTCTCAAGCTTATGCCCTGTCTCTCTCGCAGGGTTCTCAGCTTCTGTCCAAATCGTCTCATCTCAATCCTGTGTTGGAAGCGCACTGGCGAGATGTCAGACAGCCTGTGATCTTGGGCAGCCCTGTCCTGCCTGTTGCCGGACCTGCGGTGACTCGTTCGTGCATCGCTGCGCGGACTGTGACTTGACATCAGGTGAATACTGTGCTAGAATGTCGCCCTAAGGGGCGACATCCAACTTGCGTGACTCATTGAGTTGGCGTGTCTCTTATCCGCTTTTGCTCTCGTGACCGCAGCCATCTCACACAGGTTTCGAAATCGTCTGTCCAGTCGTCATTGGGTTCCATTGGTATTGGCTGGAACTTGAGTACTCGTGACTTATCCCTGGTGTCCGGAAGAAGCCAATCGCCAACCGTATACATAAAGGAACTCCAATCATTGGTTGATGGTTGCATAGACGCTGCCAGAATATCAAATTCGCCAAACCGATAGAGGCGGGTGCTTTCACCTGCCATTTCTCCTTTGCGCGTTTTTTGTGGTTCGATGAGATACATGTCTTGCGAGAAGCGCACATAGCCTTCGTGGGCGCGTGCTGGACGACCGCCTTTGCTGCGTTGTAGTTTTACTTGAATCGTCACAGGACCATTGCCATCATCCAGCTTGAAGTCGTAAGGCAGGTTGCCTTCAGGAGTTATGTCTTTCCAACCTTCAAGTTTTTCGATGACTTCGATTTTAAATGCGACCTCGGCGATGACGCCGCGTATCATACGGAGCGTAAGGCCGCCTGCACGGGCAATGGCTTCCAGAATGATCTCGGCTCGGATACTCAGTTCTTCCTCGAGTGGATGAATGGAGAACTCTTTTCTAAGTTCGCGAAAGATGCGGCGGCGTTGTTCGGGGGTACAGGATTGGAGAAGTGCTATGATCTCCTCAGTAGACGCGCTCATGTTTGATGACCGTCCTGATGGCCTGTTTGTCCTCAGTCGCAGGTGTGTATTATAATACATGAGGGTGCTGTGCTCAAGTGACATGTGAGGTAGATAGTATGAGCAGTTCAAGAGCGCTTGTAGAAGGATTCGAACCTTTCTACGCAACGGACTTTGGTGCTGCCTATGTAGCTAACGCACTGGATATTCTCAAGGCCCTGCCGGGGGGGTCTGTCAATCTAGTCCTAACTTCTCCACCCTACGCGCTTCATTTCCAGAAAGAGTATGGTAATGTTGAGAAGTCAGACTACGTGGATTGGTTCTTGGACTTCGCCGAGGCGATATTCAATGTAATACCAGAAGATGGCAGCTTTGTTCTGGATATTGGCGGTAGCTATAACGAGGGAAAACCCACGCGCTCACTTTATCATTTCAAGCTACTCATAGCATTGGTGGAAGAAGTGGGATTCCATCTTGCCCAGGAGTGCTTCTGGTTCAATCCAGCAAAGCTGCCTATGCCGGCAGAGTGGGTTACAGTTCGACGGATTCGAATTCGAGACTCTGTTGAGTATATTTGGTGGCTATCGAAAACTCCTTGGCCGAAGGCGACAAACCTAAGTGTGCTCAAACCTTACAGCAAAGATATGAAGCGGTTGCATAAGAGGGGGATAAAGAGAACAACGCGACCTTCTGGCCATGCAATAAAATCGAGCTTTAGTGATATTTCGGCCGGGGGCTCTATTCCTCCCAATGTAATCGAGGATGGAGCGCCCTCGAACATGCTGAAGTTCGGCAACAACGCCTCGAATGACCCCTACATACGAGGATGCAGGGAAGCTGGCATCAAACCGCATCCGGCGCGATTTCCGGCCGCTTTGCCCGAATTCTTCATCAAGATGCTGACTGAAGAAGGGGACCTTGTACTAGATCCGTTCGCTGGGTCAAATACCACAGGCGCGGTAGCCGAGAGATTACGAAGGCACTGGATTGCGGTAGACAATGTTGAGCTCTACCTTGAAGGAAGCCAATACCGTTTTGAGTCCCTTGAGGCAGACTCGCCTAAACGTTCCTATCAGATACCGCTGAAGTTGTGAAACGGCAGCCGTCCAACCTGTCCTTGTGCGTAGTAGCATGTTGCCTCAGCAACAAGATTCTGTGAGCTGAGGAGGGTGACACACAGCGCCGCGCCCGCTTACTACTATGCCCCGCCTGTGTACGACCAATCCCAGAACCAATACGCCAGCCCTTTCCATTCGTCCCAGCCCTCGAAGGCGGCCTGGACCTCAGCCGGCCCCACGGGCTCGCCGCCGTACCACTCGTGGGAGACCATCTTCATCGCCCAGGAATCTACAGGCACGAAATCGTAGCGGCCCAGGATCATCAGCAGATTGGCGGCAGCATAGCTGCCCACTCCCTTGATCGCCAGTAGGCGCTTACGCAGTTCGGGGGTTGGGATGTCGGTGGTCTTGAGGGATTCCAGATCACGGGTGTCCGAAGCCACGGTCTGTGCTAGCTCCAGCACGTAGGGCGCGCGATAACCCAGCTTGGCTTCCAAGCGGAGGGTATTCTCGTCCGCAGCAGCTAACCGGTCAGGCGTGGGGAAGGCGCGGCGTGTGGGGTTGGCCGGCAATGGATCACCGAACTGGGAGACCAGCGCATTCACCATGCGGATGGTGCCGGCCCAGCTCGTGTTGGTGGTCAGAATGGTCTTGACGGCATCCTCGAAGAGCGTCGGCGAGCGGAGCACTCGTCCCTGCGCCCGTTCTTCGACGTGCGCCAGTTTGGGCTCTTCGCGCGCCAGAGCGTAGAAGGCGGAGAAGTCCTGATCCAACCCCAGCATCCACTCCATCTTGCGGGCAACCTCATCGCGCTCAGCCTCACTCAACCGGCCGTCCACTTGGACGCTGACGCCGCCGGCTGCCTCCTGGACGAGCATCTCCACTACCCGTCCCGAATTCAGTCGATCGACGTACGTCAGCCCGCCAGTGCGATCATCCTCACCGAACGGAGCTAAACGCACCCAGCCGTGCGACCGTACGACGGTGGATAGGGAGAACGGAGGACGAGCGGATAACGTCAATGTCATACGACACCTCCGGTGCCTTTCAAGATTGTGGCTCTTCCTTTTGATTCCGTTGAGGGTAACTATTCATCTCCTCTCCGGCCGGCGGTTGAAACCGAGCCTACCATTGCAAAGTCGCCCTTCGGCGACTAGAAACCCAACCGGCGTAGGCCTGTCCTGAGCCCGCCGAAGGGCCGGTTTCGCAAGTGTTGCCGCGAATTCATTCGCCAGGCACTCCAGCCAAGCACCGTCTTGGCAACGATGTAGGGCAGCCAGAAATCTCGTCCCGTCAATGCTTGTAGTTCGACCTATCACGTCAGACCGCGTATTGCCTCGTCTTCCGGGCAACGATGGCTACCCCAAGGAGCAAAGTCAGGATAAGGCCGATGAGAATGAAGACCTCCGCAGCGACATCTGACCAGGTGCCACCTTGCTGGGTGATTTCAATGACTGGCTGAATCATGTAGTAGGTGGGAAACACCTTGCCGGCGGCAACGGCTTGTTTCAGCGTGCCGGCTGAACCATACTGCTTGACGATGAGCGAATCCACCTCGGTTGCCATGGGCAGGATCTGCGAGCTTCTCTCGTCAGCGATGCTCAGTTTGGGCTTGCCCGAGAAAAGCGTGCCAAAAAGGAGCGTCACCGCCGAGGAGGGATTTCCAGTTGGTCATTTTCCCCTCCTTCTTGGGTTCTTCAGCCCTGTGGCGAGCTTGTTCCTCTTCTCACGGACGAAAAAGAACACGGACAGTCGAGGCCGTATCGAGGCGTGCAGCGTCGATTTGGCACTGGAGGATGGTGTCCTGGCCTGGGGGAGTTTGGTGTCTGTCAGGTGCACGTGATCGTTCGTTCGAGCGAACGGATCGCAGAGCGAGGTGTTATGCTGCGCTTTCACTCAAATGATTATCCGGAAACTGGCCGGCACGGCGTTCCCATGGGGGTATGCCTCCCCTGCTACCCCACTCCCTCTTCTACGATCCTGATCTCCTCCTCCGTCAAATCATAAAGCTCGTAGACGAGTTTGTCAATCTGCCCGGCCCGTCGCGTCGATCTGGTGCTGGAGGACACTTCTGGTCTGGGGATGTGTCTTGATCCAGCACGCTCGGCCGGCGATGAATTCGCCGGCCTACGACACAACGCCCGATGAATCGGGCTGGAAGCGTGGCATTCACCCGAAAGCCGGCCTTCAGCCGGCGCTGCTGCGTAGCCGTGGGACTTCATCCCACGGCGGGCCGGCTCGTAGACTGGTCTTCCTGCGCCACCCTTCGACGAGCTCAGGACGTCGCATCTGGACACCGGCGGACACGCCGAAGCGACCGTTCCTGCGTCAGGAGTGGTTGGCGGCCGGGTTTGACACCCTGCAGGAGTTGCTCAGTCGCTGGCACAGCTACCGCCGGGCCTGGTGCCCTATTCCCGCCGGTCGCTGGAGACGTATCTTCAGGCCGTGCAGGACTACGCCTGGGGACGGGTGGGATATCGCCGCGTGGAGCAGCGGCTGGGGATTTCCACGGCCACGGCTTACCGATGGGTGAGTGCCTGGGGCACCGAGTTGCTGCCGGTGGCCGCCCTGTTCGGGGTGGTGCGCTCCAGTGGGGTGATAACATCATCCTGCGCTTTGACCACGAGCGGGACAAGCCTCTGAATCTGAGCTTGCTGTCCTACTCCCACATGGTCCAACCCACCGAGTTAGGCCCCCGCAACTTCCCTCTCACCGGTCTGGATGACCTGCCCGATGATCTACGACAGACGGTGGTGAAGATCATCACCTCTCCCCCGGTCAATCAATTCCTCAAAGTCTCTTCGTTCTACCCTTCTCCCACTCAACGTATTGCCCTTACCTACGCGGAGAAGCCGGCGGCTCTAATCGGCCGTATAGAGCAGTACGTACTTGCTTCTCGCCACGCAGCGCCTCGTCCAGTATCTGTTCGACGTAGGCGCGGCTGGCATCAAAGTCTCGTGCCGGCCTCTCCCAGTGCAACTTGAACCAGGAGCTGCCTGGGGCCACCAGGAACAGCATCCGCCGCGCCTTCGCGAACTTGATCAACCGATACACGAAGCTGACAGCCATGAAGATCTTGCCGCTGGCCAGGGTGGCCGGCTGATGGAAGGCGAAGGCGCGCCGGCTGCGTGGTTCGGGGTCCAGCCCGTTGGTGAAGTAGGTTTCGACGCCGGTGCTCTCGTAGAGGATCAGTGGTCAGGTGGTCGCTTAGTCAGATGGTCGGGTGGTCGGGTTGACCAGACGACGACTCGACCAAACGACTGCCCGACCGCTCAGGGGCAGGCCGGCCGGTTTCGCTTCGACGGCACCGATCGCTTTGCGGTCCACGAACAGCAGGTAGCCGGCGAAGCCGGTCCGGAGCGGAAACTCGCGCACCGCTCGAACCACTGAATTCACTAAACGCCACTGAGAGCGCTGAAGCTGCCTCAGTGCCATCAGTGTCCTCAGTGATTCGGTAGCCCCCACGGCCACCAGCGCGACGCATTGCGGATAGCCGGCTGGCGGCGGGGGTTCGTGATGGATTTTGTTGTGGTGGTGGCCGGCGGGTTTGTGGGCGGGTATCATGTACCCGCCGGCCAGGCAGAAACCCACCGACGCTGCCTCAAAACATTTGGGGATTTCCACGGGCTATTAAGTCCTGCTCTCAACTGCTCGATGTGGTACAGGACATCCTCCCCGCCGACAATGCCATGGCGGATCAGCCAACATCCCACCACCATGCCAGTCCGGCCCACCCCGTAGTGACAGTGCACAAAGGCCCACAGACCATCCTCCAGCGCCCCATCCAATTCGTCGAGGATCCCCTGCATTTCCTCGATGGTGGGAACTCCGTGCTCCGTCAATGGCCGGCGCAGGTAACGAACCGGTCCCCTCCCGAGCTCTGCTGCGAGGGTATCAGCGAGCTCAGCGTAGGTGTGAGCCTCCCCTGGCGCGGTCAGGTCCAGAAAACAGTTCACGCCACCCTGAATCAGCCGGCGAAGCTTGTGCTCGGAGCCGAACAGGCTGCCCGGCCCCGGGTGGGACCCGGCAAGCAACTGACCAGGCATGACCCAGTAGCAATCCTCTCCCAGCAACTCGTCTCTCAGCGACCGATCATGTCCCCTCATGTAAACCTCTCCTCCAGTGCTGCGAGGACCAACTCGGCGATCTCCCGGTTGGCTACGCCCGTGTGATTGTAGGCCCAATCCCCAGAGCGGGGGTTCTGGTTGTCGTTGTAGGAGTTGTAGATGGCAACGTAGCGCTCTCCCCGCAGGATACCCAGATCACCGAAATAGAACTCGCTGAGGTCTTCCGT
>JBHIAO010000019.1:0-26426 GCA_046758565.1 Anaerolineae bacterium | reverse complement strand
GCCCTCAACCCACCTGCCCTACTCGATGTCCACATGTCCCCCTACAAAACACTGAGTACCCTGTTGAGATATCCCGACACGCGGGTCACATTCACTGGGTGGAATGCCTTTTCCCGGGTTGACGCCGTCGAGAGCAGCGCGATCCACTCCTATCCTGGGCTCAGCTTCGGATACATGGGATCGACTCCAGAACAGGTGGGCATCACCGTTGACGGGGACGACCTGATCCCCGTCACTTCCACCGCTGACAAAGATGCACTTGCCTTTCTCGATGCACTGCCCACCGCCTTTCCGTACCAGATCGTCGTTGCGGCGAAGACACTGATCATCGGACCGGGTGGCGGACTTGAGGTGCTCCAGGCGCTGCGCCAGGGGGCGTCGCAGGTAACAGCCGTTGAGGACAACCCGCTCATCATTGATGTGGTACGCCGGCTCTACGGCTCCTACTCTGGCCAGTTGTACACCCGACCCGAAGTCACCGTCGAGATTGAAAGTGGCCGCGGATTCGCCAGGCGTGCTGTGGCTGCCGGCCACACCTTTGACCTGGTTCACGTGTCCTTGGCCGACTCTTTCAAAGTCGTCAACTTCGGGGCATACAGCCTGACTGAAAGCCCAACCCACACCGTTGACGCGTTTCGCGATTTTTATCGATTGCTGAGTGACGATGGCATCCTGGTGATTCCGCGCTGGCTTCAACTGCCACCCAGCGAGAGCGTCCGAGCCGCTGCCACCGCCATCGTAGCGCTGGAGGCCGAAGGTGTGGACGAACCGGCCGCGCAACTGATGGCCTATCGCACCTTCAAGACGATGACCCTACTGGTAAAACGCCAGCCCTTCACCCCTGACCAGGTCGCCGCCGCCCGGCAATTCGTTGATGAGCAAGGCTTCGACCTGGTTGCCGCGCCAGGTATCAAACCGGTTGACGTGAACCAGCACAACGTTTTGGCGGCACCGGCGTACTACCAGGCGTTCCAGCAATTGCTGGGCCCGGATCGCAACCAGTTCATGGCCGGCTACCAGTACGACATCTCACCGCCGACCGATGATCGACCGTTTTTCTTCCACTACTTCCGTTGGTCGCAGATCAACGAGATACTGGCAACATTTGGCAAGACATGGCAGCCCTTTGGCGGCGGCGGTTATCTGGTCCTGTTCATCCTGCTGGGCCTCGCGGCCCTCACCTCGGTTGGGCTGATCGTGCTGCCGCTGGTGATATGGCAGCTTCGGCGGCCCCCAGACGCCGGCCCCGCCGAATCGCCGAAGCGTCCACGGCACGTGACCCTGTGCACTTTCGCCGTGTTCTTCGCACTGGGCATTGGCTTCTTGTTTATCGAAATCCCATTGATCCAACATTTCGTCGTTTTTCTGGGCCACCCGACGCTGGCCTTCGCGGCAGTCCTGCTGGCTGTTCTCGTTTTTTCTGGACTTGGCAGCCTGGCAGCCCCACGCGTGCCGCTCGTCCCTGGATTCATTGTCATCGCCTTAGGTGCTACGCTGTACCCCGTGCTGCTCAGGCCGATCCTGTCCGCATCTCTTGGCTGGCCTCTGGCTCTCCGGTTAGTTGCGGCCGTACTCAGCTTGGCCCCACTGGGCTTTTTCATGGGTGTACCATTTCCCCGCACACTGGATCTGGTACGGGGCATCGATCCGCAGCTCACACCCTGGGCATGGGCCATCAACGGCTGTGCATCGGTGCTGAGCTCGATTCTGGCCACCATGCTGGCGGTGTCCACTGGCTTCAGCATCGTGCTGACGGTCGCCGGCGGTATGTACCTGGCCGGTCTGCTGGCCATTACACCACTGTTCCGAGCACGTCGTCACATGCCGCAAGTTCAAGCAGTCGCTGGTACTCTGTCAATGCTAAAGTGATGGCTTGTAGTGGCGACTTTAGTCACTGATTTTGGCGCAAACGACTAAAGTCGTCACTACGAAACCATCAATCGGCCTGACAGAGTGCTGGTGCCGGATACATCCTGAAGTAACTTCGTTTCGTATACATAGATACAGACCGGAAGCTCAACCACTGGTATGCTGATGGTCGCGGAGAGAACGCCACCTTGAGTCTGGACACAACGCCGATGCATCAGGAAGCGCAGGCGTTCACGCACTGGCGCACTGGCGTCTCGCACGCCCTCGCCACACTGGCTGCAGCGGTGCTGATTCTCACCCTGCCCCTCGCGCGGCATTGGATCCTGCTCGAACGACTATCGTTCCCGGTCTACTACGAGTTCACTTCCGTTATCTTGTATCTGTCGGACGTCGCAGTGATCCTGGTATTGGTGACGTCGGTGCCGTGGGTCTGGCGAGAGAAGTCGTCTGAAACCCGTTCGACACGCATAGGACATCGTTGGCGACCAGCAGCTATCACGTTCCCACTGGCCCTGCTACCAGTGATGGCCTTTGCCACCGCGCTCTGGGCAGGCGATCCTGCACTCGCAGTCTATGTTGGAATCCGACTGGTCGCGCTCCTGGCGATGTATCTCGCCATCGTCGCACTCCGACCATCGATGCGGATGACCCAATTCAGTCTGGCAGCAAGCCTGATGCTCGAGACTGCGGTCGCCGTCACCCAGTTTGTCACACAAGATGATCTTGGCTGGCGTTGGCTGGGAGAAATCGAGCTCAATCCCACGTCGGGCTATGCCAGTATCATCACAGTCGGCAGCCGGCTGTGGCTGCGGGGGTATGGCCTGACGCCGCATCCGAACATCCTCGGCGGCATTCTGGTCGTAATGCTGTTGACGCTCATCGTTCCATACCTGGAAAGTCACGGGTGGCGAAGAGCTGCGTGGCTGGCTGTCCTGGTGTGGGGAGGTATGGGACTGGTGCTGTCCTTCTCTCGAGCAGCCTGGTTGGGTGGGGCGGCCGGCGGCGCTGTCCTGCTGCTCGGGGTGCTCGCCCATCGACAGTGGCGCCGGACATATGCCCGAGCCGTCCTGATGCCCGCCGTCGCCGGATTGATCGTATTGGCCGGCTTCGTCCTCTTACAGCGCGATCTGTTCATCGCCCGACTGATGCCATCGGCGAGTCGTACGGAGTCGCGTTCGCTGAATGAACGGCGCGTCTTAGCCGATGCGAGTATCGACCTGATCCGAGAAGCGCCACTGGTGGGCGCGGGTGCAGGAAACTTCTCGACCGCTGTCGCACCGCTGATCAAAGATATTCCGGAGACGACGCCACAGCCTGTGCACAACCTGCCGCTCCTGCTGTCGGCAGAGCTGGGGCTAGCCGGCGGCGCGCTGTGGGTCTGGCTAATGCTGGCCCCGCTGATCCTGGCGTGGCAACGGTTTCGGGATTATCAGCTAAGTTTGTGGGCATTGGGTCTCACGGCCGGGCTTGTGGCCTTGGCGATCATCGATCTGTTCGATTTCTACGGTTGGGGATGGCCTCAAGGAAGACTGCTACGATGGACATATCTCGGGTTATGGGCCAGCGCGCTCAGCCAGTCGGCAGACTGACTCGTTCCCGCGAGGCGCTCCTCGCACTGAGCGCTGTCATCCTGCCGGCCATCGTCTACTTGCGGACGATGCCCCCGACGGTATATGGACTGGACAGTGCCGAACTGTCCGTCGGTGCATACGCGCTTGGACTGGTGCACGCTCCGGGCTACCCGCTTTACCTGCTACTGGGGAAGTTGTTCACCTTTCTGCCAGTCGGCGATGTGGGCTTCCGGCTCAACCTGATGTCGGCAGTGTTCGGCATCGTGACCATCCTGCTGGTGTATGTCATCGCCCGCCGGCTGACAGGCCAACCTCTGGCCGCGTTGGCGGCTGCCCTGTTCCTGGCCTTCTCGTGGTACTTCTGGACGGATGCAATCATCGCCGAGGTCTACACGCTGCAGGCTGCCTTCACCACCGGCCTGCTCTGGCTCCTCCTGGTTTGGCGCGAACGCCGGGAGCCGGCGCTTCGACCGGCCCTTCGACCGGGCTCAGGCCTGCCCTCGAGCGGAGCGAAGGGACAGGGCTCAGCGCAAGGCTGGTTATGCGGGTTTGCGTTTCTGGCCGGCTTGAGCTTCGCCAACTACCCGGCGACAGGGCTGATTGCGCCCGGCCTGGCTGTTTTTGTGTGGCTCACGGATCGGCAGGTGCTTCTGAACCCTCGAAGGCTGGCGACGGTGGCCGGCTTTTTCGCGCTCGGCCTTCTGATCTACCTGTACCTGCCATTGCGTTATCTGGCACAGCCGGGCTTCAACTACATGGGGCGCTATGACGCCGATGGCATCTTCCACGCGGCGAATCTGACAAACCCGGCCACCCTGTGGTGGATGCTATCTGGCGGGCCATTCAAGGGGCTGATGTTCGGTTATGGCTTAGGTGAGGTCATCCGGCAGGCCGGCCAATTCGTGTACTTCCTGTGGGGCAACTTCCTGGCCGTAGGTTTGCCTCTGGGCCTTGTGGGTATCATCCGTGGCTGGCAGCGCGATCCCACAGTTGCGATCTCGACTGGGCTGATGTATCTGATGTATACTTTGTTTTTCATCAACTATCGAGTTGTGGACAAATACACGATGTTTCTACCCAGCTATGTACTCTGGGTACTTTGGATCGCCTGGGGCTATGAGGCGTTGATCGAATGGATGGGCACCGCATGGCGGCCGGCATTGCAGGCGACCTACCTGGCGATTGCCATCATCGCCCTCTTCGTCAACTTCCGCCTGGCCGACGTCAGTTGGGATCGCCGGGCGTATGACAACGCGGCCGAGATGCTGGCTGTGGTCGAGCCGGATGCCCTCATCCTCGGTGACTGGGGGTACGCGGCTCCCATAGCGTATCTCCAACTGGTCGAGGACCGCCGGCCGGACGCGACGGTCATCAATCGCTTCTTCATTTCATTTGAGGATATGCGCCAGCTCATCGACCAGGCAATTGAGAGCCGGCCGGTGTACATCGTCTCGGTCGAGCCAGACCGCACGATGGAGCGCCTGTATGATCTGGAGGCGGCCGGGCGCGGTTTCCGGATTGTGTCGCGCAAGTGAAACGTGAAACGTGAAACGTGAAACGTGATGCGTGACTCATCGGACCTCACGCATCACGCATCACGCAGACCGATCCTCATTATGGGTTCCATATTGGGCTGATATAAGCAAAAAGGAGGCTCAGATGTCAGCACGAGTCAAGTTTCCCCTCATCTTTCTCGTCGCAGCCGGCTATTTCCTGCTCTTGCCTATGATCGGGTTGCCGTACGGCAGTTTCGATTGGGTTGGGAACGCACAACCCTATCGGCCACCAAAAGTGGCACCAACGGTCGGAGCGTGTGTGTATACGATCCGGTTTGGAGACACACTCTTCTCCATTGCTCGCCGCTTCGGCACCTCGGTCGCCAGTATCGCCCGGGCGAATTCGATCCGAGACGTCAACCACATCTTCGCCGGACAAACCCTGGTGATCCCAAATTGCCGGCTGACCCAGTGCCTTGTTTACAGGGTGAGACCGGGCGACACCCTCTTTTCCATCGCAAGGCGTTTTGACACGTCGGTTCGGGCCATCGCACGCCAGAATTTCATCGGCCATCCGTCGCGCATCTTCGCCGGCCAGCGGCTGTTTGTCTGTCCAGGCAGTGCGCGACCGTTACCCGAGAGTCGGGTGTACGTTGTAAGACGGGGAGACACCCTGTGGTCTATTGCATTCCGATTCGGGACGACACCATCCGCCATCATTGCTGCCAACAACTTGCGGCATCCCTGGCTCATTGTCCCTGGTCAGCACCTTCGTGTCCCGTAGTCCGAGTATGACGCCAACGATCGCTGTGCGCCGCTGGGCGGCTTCGGCGGCCGCCCTCGGCGCATATGTCCCATATGCGGGTGCAGTCGCTGTGACTCTGGCTGCGCCTTTCGAGCAACTAAAGCCGGCGATCGATCTGCCGGTGCAGAAGTTCACCAATGTAGAGCTGGTCGTGCTCGCCGCGCTGGTCAGTTGGACGATGTGGTGGTTGGTGACCCGTGAGCGGCCACAGGTGAGAACTGCGCTGACAGCGCCCGTACTTCTCCTATTGGGTACCATGGCGCTATCCGCGCTGATGGCTCCTGACTACAGAAAGGAAGCCCTGAGCTTCACCACGCGTTTCGCGGTTGGGTTTCTGGTCTATCTGTTGGTGGTGAACAGCGCTACTGGGCAGCGCCGGCTGGTGGGAATGCTGGTCGCCGCCGGCGTGGCCGGCACCGTCGTGGCCGGGCTGGGAATCCTGGAGTACTGGCAGGTGCCGGCGGTGATGGAATGGCTCAAGCCCTTCAAAGTTGGTCAGATCCTGGTCGGCGGGGAACGACGGATAAGTTCTACGCTGCAGTATCCCACCATCACCTCGATGTACCTGGAGTTGACCTTCGGGTTTACGCTGGGGTTGTTGCTGCTTGCCGTCGGCCGGCGCCAGTGGTGGGCGGTTGTTCCTGCATTCGTCGCCCTCGGATTGATGGCTCAGGCCATCATCCTGACCCTCAGCCGGTCCGGGCTCATCGTGATGGCCGGCATGCTGGTCGTGGTGGGTGGGCTGTGGCTCTTGCGCCAGGGGATCGATCGCGGCTTCTGGGTGGTCCTGGCCGTGCTAGCCATGATCGCCGGCCTGTTGGGAAACAGGCTGCTCAACGATTCCATGCTGTGGCTGCGACTGACAACCGAAAACGACGAATCCTGGTACAGGGCGCGATATCAGGTTCCAACCGAGCTGGAACTTCAGACTGGCCAGGTTCATCAGGTGGATATGGTCCTGACGAACGTTGGGCGCGCGACCTGGCGGCCTGGCGGTGATGCCCCCTTCCGGCTTTCGTATCATTGGTTGGACTCGGATACGGGCGAGGTGGTCATCTTTGAAGGTCTGCGAACGGAGTTGCCCCACGCGGTGCGACCTGGACAGAGTGTCCAGCTCCACGCTCGCATCCAGGCTCCACCACAGCCGGGTCGGTATCGCCTGGCGTGGGACGTGTTGCAAGAGAATCGGGTATGGTTTAGCGCGAAGAATTCGCCTGGTGCCGATTCTCTCGTCGTGGTGCGGGGGGCCGCCATCGGTCAGCCGGAGCCAGCGCCGGTATCCGTGATCGAGCCGAGGCTCACTTTGGGCCGGCGCACTCTGTGGCAACTGGCCGGCCGGATGCTCGCCACACGCCCGTTGCTGGGTGTGGGGCCGGACAACTTCCGCCTGCTCTACGGCCGGTACGCTGGCCTTGAGCGTTGGGACCAGGGTCTGCACACCAACAACATGTACGTCGAGTTCTTCGTCGACATGGGGCTGGTCGGCGGCGTGCTGTTTCTATGGCTCTTGTGGCGTGTCCTGTCAACTCTTCGACAGGGGTGGCGACGGGTGGGCCTTGTGGGGTTGCCGGTGTTCATGGGGGTCGCGGCCGCCGTGGCTGCGTTTCTGCTACACGGAGTTGTCGATTACTTTTTCGAGTTTACGTCGACTTATCTGATGATCTGGATTACCCTGGGAATAGCCGTAGCATCTAGGCGTTTACACTACCACAAAGCAGAACAAACGGAGAGACAGTAATCAGTCATCAGTCATCAGTATTCATTCCTGATAAACTGATCACTGATTACTGGTCACTGGTTACTGGACTGAAACGGAGCACCTGGGATGCGGATTGCTTTTGATGGAACGACGCTACGACCCTACCGAACCGGGGTCGGCTACTACACGGAACATCTACTGCACCACCTGCTACATGAGGCACCAGAGGATGAGTTTGTGGTTGTCTCGAACCGGTCGGTGCACACGTCAACGCCACTGCCCGATGGCGTGCGAGTCTTCGAAGGACACCGGTTTCCGGTGCGGAACGTCTGGATGCAGACGTTGCTGCCCATAGCACTAGGGGCCATCCGGCCCAATGTGGCCCATTTTACGAATTCCATCATCCCCCTGGCGAAGCGCGTTCCCACGGTGGTCACCATCCATGATATGACCCTCAACTTGTTTCCCCACCTACACCCACTGCGCAAGCAGGTGCTGACCCGACCCCTGGTAACCCTGGCAGCGCACATCGCCGATGCCATCATCACCGTTTCCCACAGCGCGCGGCAGGACATCCTGCGCCTCACCGGGATGCCGGCTGGCCGTGTCCATGTGATCCATGAAGCGGCAGCGCCGGCCTTTCGACCCATCCGCGATCGCACACTTCTGGAGAGCGTGCGTCGCCGCTACGGGCTGGCAGAGCGGCTCATCCTGTACGTGGGTACCATCGAGCCGCGCAAGAACTTGCCACGGCTCATCGAGGCCTACGCGCGTCTGCACCGTGCCGGCGATCTACAACACCAGTTGGTGTGTGTGGGGCCTCACGGCTGGGGCTACCAGGAGGTGCAGCGATCCATCGAAGCACTCGGGCTGAGAGATGCCATACGCCTCACTGGCTACGTACCCTTCGCCGATCTGGCACCGCTGTACAACCTCAGCGAAATCTTCGTTTTTCCTTCATTGTACGAAGGCTTCGGCCTCCCGGTCGTCGAAGCCATGGCGTGTGGCACGCCCGTGATCGCAGCCGGCAACTCGTCCTTCCGCGAGATCGCCGACGGCGCCGTGGAGACCGTCGATCCGCTGAGGACAGATGCCATCGCTGAGGCTCTATTGCGCTTGAGCCACGATGCAGATCGACGTCGGGAACTGCGGCGAAACGGCCTCCTCCGGGCGCAGGAGTTCTCCTGGTCGCGCGCCGCCCGGGAGACACTCGCGGTGTATTGTGCGGCCATCGACACGTGAATCACTTCTTTCTGCTGGTAGATTGCAAGGAAGGCAAATTGGTTCCGAGACCAGAATCCCCTTATCTTCCCATGCTGAAGCTTTAATAGCGACGTGAAAGCGTGCCTGGACGAGATCAACTGGTGAGTTAACCCTGAACCAAAAGCAGACTACAATTGAGCGTGACCAGCAGCACCCACCACATGTCAGGAGCCTTTGCAGTCGAACTCACATATGTCCCGTCTCCTCCGTGGAGAACTGACCAGTGCTGAACTACCCGAACGCATCAACTTTGGTGACCTCAACGCTACTATGAACGAGTTGTGGGAACGGAGCATCAGTGACATAGAGCAAGGCCAGGTCATGGAGTGGTGCTGACATCGCTGATGCTATCAATCGAGGCAATGTCTTGACCCTGGTCCAGAGCGGCGACTTGATCTTTGGGCTCGTCCGGACGGAGAAGACCCCTTCGCGAGTGGACTGGGACAAGCTCAGAAGAGAACTCGATAATCTATACTCAGACTGTCTGGCAGAGGGGCTGTTTCCTGATGAGGCTGCCTTTGAAGCCAATCTTGACATGTGCGCCAGATACGGACTGGTATTCTACTGGGGCGAGGTGTTTGGCGAACTTCAGGAGGTCTACCGACCATGAACGAGATGACGTGGGAAGTTGACGAGAGCAGCTTCGTGAAGATTACAGAAGAAGCAGTAGAAAGATTGAGACAGCAAGGCATAGAACGAGAGGCCCCCCCGGACTTCGACGCTGTCGCCGCCCGGTGGAAGGCGCGACGCGCGGCCGGCGAAGAACCCCACGCGCTCAAGACCTACCGCTTCATCATTATCGTTCAACCCGAGGCCGGCCAGTTTCGGGCCTACGCCCCCACCCTCGATGGGTACGAGGTCAGAGGGTCCACCCCGGAAGAGGCGCGGGAGCGACTGTTGAAGGCCCTCTACGTACAGCTTACGGAGATGCTGGCTGAGGGCAAGACACCACCTTCCGACGAAGGCGCCGAGATCGTCAACGTAGTGTTGCCGACCTCACCCCGGTAGTTTCGCCCGTTTCCACGCTCAAATCGCCCCCTATTGGCCGAGGCGAGTAAACGATCCGCTGTCGGCAATTCGCGAATCAAAGTTAAGCGATGCATTGACGGCTATTACCGCCACGAAAGTATACGCAGGACCGCTGTCGGTTCGCAACTAGCATTGTTCCTGCTGGCAACAAACGGCCGGCTGGCGAGGGATAGATGACACATGGGGCAGGCTCGAAAGCCTGCCCCACGTGCGTGCGGTTTTCTACCCCGATGCTTCTGGAGATGAACGGCGCCCGGACGGTGCTCTGTGTTTGGCTCATTCATCACCGCCAAGCCCGATCCGGCTGATATTGACATCTTTCTCCTGATGGAGGATACTTTCGATACCAGCCAATTGGCTGGCGAAACGGCTCTCATCTTTGATCACATAGCGACCCAATATTATGAAGGCGCCAGCATCTTCTGGATACGGCGTCTAGCCGCCCTTGAGGGGGAACAGGCAACGGTAGAATACTGGCAACTCAAACGAGATGGCACAAAGCGAGGAATTGTTGAGGTGATCAAGAATGATCAAGAATGACCGAGAATTCCAGGTAACCCTGGAACGGATTAACTACTTTCAGCGACAGGTGGCGCACCTGCGACAGGTGGAAGACAACCCAACGAATTATCGACTGTCAGTGAGCGGCTATCTGGCTGAGCTCGACCGGATGTATTTGGAAGTCCGGGATTATCTGTGGCTGCACCCCAGTGAGATGGCCGGCATCGTTGCGCCGGCTTAGCTTCTCAACAATATCACACGACCTCCCTTGCATCGTCCCGAGACATCGTCTTATCATCACGTGACCTTCTTCGTGTTGTCACGAGACGACGTCTTTTACCATACGACCTTCCTCGTACTGCCACAAGACGACGTCTCGTGACAGTACGATCTTCCTCGCGTCACCAGAAGACGTGCTCTTACCAAGAATAAGAGCGGCTTTCAAAGAGATGGAGAACGAACAACAGAATGGAACGAATCACCCCCGCCGGCGCAGCCCGACTGAATCTCATCGCATTGGATGGACCGGCCTGCGGCAACCGTGCGCCGGCGCTTCTTGTGGCCGGGGGCACCCACCGCAGTGCCGGCCAACCCCCGGCCTTTGGACCACTCTACTGCTGCTCTTCCCACCACTGCTGCCAGCGGCCGGCGTCCTGGCCGAAATCTTGTCCTGTGATATTCGCTAGCGACCGAGCAGCAGACCTGCTCAAATCATAGTCCTCATCCCCCAGGGTCTGGATAAGGGCGGGGGCGGCGTCCTTCGCCTCTGGCCCCATCTTCCCGAGCGCCTCAGCAGCAGTGGCACGGACATCAGTGTCCTCATCATCTAGAGCCTGGATGAGGGCGGAGATGGCTTCCCTCGCCTCCGGCCCAATCCTCCCCAGTGCGAGGGCGGCGACCCTGCGTACCTCATAGTGCTCATCCTCCAAGGCCTGGATGAGGGCAGAGATCACACCTTCCTCCGGCCCCATCTTCCCCAACGCCAAGGCGGCGTCAAACCGCACATCCCACGCCTCATCCTCCAAAGCTCGGAAGAGGGCAGAGATCACCCCTTCCTCCGGTCCCATCTCCCCTAATGCCGAGGCGGCGTCACCACGCAGAGACAAGTCCTCATCCTCCAGGGCCTGGATGAGGGCAGGGACGGCTTCCCTCGCCTCTGGGCCGATCCCCTGCAGCGCCTCGGCGGCAGCTCTACGGATGACAACGTCCTCATCCTGCAGGGCCTGGATGAGGGCAGGGACGGCTTCCCTCGCTTCTGGCCCAATCCATCTCAGCGCCCCGGCGGCAGCTTCACGGACGAGACGTTCTCTATCGTCCAGGGCCTGGATGAGGGCAGGGACAGCTTCCTTTGCCTCCGGCCCAATTGACCTCAGTGTCTCAGCGGCCTGCATCCGGTCCGACCAGTTCTGGCTAGTCAGTGCCCACTGCAGAAGTGTTAGTCGCCGGGGGAGTCTGAGAGACGAATCCTGACGCAGATACCCAGTCAGCCAATCAAAGCCCGCAGCATATCCCACGATGGTCTCGAGGACGGTTTCAATCTCCTCTCCCTCATGCGTCAGCGCCTCCAGCCGTTCCACTGCTTCTAACACTAGTCCGTTCTTGGCGCCGATGCCTGCTCCGCCGAGGTTCTGCTTAGACTCAACAAGGTAGAGCCTTCCATCCACCTCGGCCACTAGCCGGACTTCTGCTACCACCTCCTGGGTAGATAGTGTGGTTGCATAGGGACCCCAATACAAGCCCTTTCCACGCTCGTATGTATAAGTGACGTATTGACCGGCGCGTCGGGCTCACCGGCGGTCCATTTTGGAAAGAGGAGGGTTTGCACGTAGTAGAGCCTGTCGCTGAGCGGGACCAGGATGATTTGCCATTCCGTTGCCGGCGGTAGTTGGAAATCGGGGGGAGACTCTTGTGCTGCCTGGAGTTTCTCGACCAGGGGCTGAATCTCCTCGTTGTAGCGGCGCAACACCTCCTCCACCGAGGGAAGCGGTACGGGTGTGGGGGAAGGTGCCGGCGTAGGTGGTACAACAGTTGGTGCCGGAGTTGCTGCAATTACCTCTGCTGTGTTGGTCGCTTTGGCAATCTGTTGGGGTGTATCCGTGGGGGAAGGTGCCGGCGTCTCCATTGGTTGCAGAATGGTTGCACTCGTTGGCTTAGGCGGTGGCGTGTCGATTACCGTCTCCACGGCTTCAGCCGGCGTCGGCTTTTCCACACTCACCTGGATGCGGCCACATCCCACCAGGGCCGGGACCCCCACAAGGATGAGTGCCAGGACAACACGAGCCAATCTTGCCTTATCCATCTTCTGTCCTCCTTGCTCTCAAGCATACTTTCTACCGGTGTCCATAGTGTATCACCAAAAGGTTACGCCAATTCCACCGAATGTTACGACACCGTAACGATTTCGTCCCTCTTTCTTCACACTTGCCGTCACGAGCGGCTGCCTTGACCCGCCGGCAGCTTCGACCGGATTATCTTGATGGAATACTGGTGCAACGGGGCGCCGGCGTTCGTCACCCAGAGCAGGCCAGATGCCATCAGCAGTGTATGGTTTGCCTCCTTGCTTCTCATTGTAGTGCAATTCAACCGAGAGATTGATCTGCCGCTGATATTTGACAACTGAACACGCCGGCAAGGAGACTGATGATGTCCGAATCCATAGCCGATGTTCAAGTGATCTTGAGTCGCCTGAGCTTCCTGGAAAGTCAAATTCGCGAGTTGCAGCATCTGCTGTCCTCCCAACTTGCGCCACCGGGAGTGGTAACCGACCACCCGTACGTTACGCGGGTTGATACCATCTTGAGTGGCGAACCCATTCTCAAGGGTACCCGTACGCCGGTGAGAGCGGTGGTCGAGCACTGGAAATTCGGCGACACGCCCGAAGAAATCGCCCGCAAGCTGCCCCACTTGCGCCTGGCACCAAATCTTCGATGCCCTGAGCTACTACGATGATCACCGGGATGAGATCGAGCGTTACATCGCGCTGAACCGGGTCCCGGTTGATGGCTGAACGCGCCGATTCGGTACGTGTAGACCGACCTTCTGCTTCCTCTGGCACCCCATCAAGTTAACATTGATAAGTGATTCTGCATGATGACGGTGTCGGAACATCAACGATCATTGAAGAGAGTCCATACTTGACTCCACTGAAAAAACACCCCTTTGGCACGGCGAGGTTCCAGATATCGGGTCGGGGGACCCGAGCTCACCACAAAATAAGGACAGCACGGGTCCCCTGACCCGTTTTTTCAGTGGAGTCATACTTATGCCTCAAACAGCATTGAAGTACGATGTCGAAGTCACGGAAGAAGGGGGTGTGGAACTGTACCTTCCGTTTCCTCTTGGCACACGCGTCATTGTCTTTGTGATTGAAGAGCCGGCTGATACCTTCAACGATCTATTGCCGGCCGCTGAAGGCCGGCAATGATCAGAAGGAACATCGGCGTACGCGTTCAGGTCCCCTGAGGCACGCGTAACAGAAACGAAAATGACCTCAGATCTCTACTTCAAGAGAATGTCCAACCAACCGCTGCCGCTGGGGCCCATAGAAGTTGACGCGGATGAAGTCGAGAGTCTCCTCCAGCGTAAGAGACGGGGACGGAAAGTGGGGCAATCGCCAGAGGACGTGCAGGTGGTACTCGGGCTTGTAGACCAGGTCCCCACCATGCCGCTCTCGTTCAAACCGAAAGAAGTAACCGCCGGGACGGTTGTCTGGTTGAATGCGGATAACTAGCGGAGCTCATGCCGTACCCCGCTTCCAACTCCGCCAATCGGAGGCGCACGTCCTCGTCGGTCAGTTCGTGGATGTATACCAGGTCTTCGGGATCGAGTTGGGAGTAGTCGGTGACGCCTTTCAGATGCTCCGGTGGTTCCACCCAGGAATACCCGCCACCAGGGAAAGTCGGGCGCTTGTAAGGAGCCGGAAGCCTACTCTTACGCACTGCTTCCTTGAGCACAGCCACCTCGGCTTCGAGGCGGGCCACTCGTGCCTCCAGCCCATCGTCGCCAACTTCGATCTGCACTGCCTCAGATTGTTGTACTCCAACAGGTGTTTCGGGCTCCATGTCATCGCTCCTCACAACTCGGTTCCAGGCCGGCAATTGGGCTCACTTATACCCCACGTCGCCGGAAATGGAAATTGAGATCTGCCAACGGGCTTGCGTAGCGGTTCAATCCAGACCCTCATGAGGGTAAGCATCAGACAAGCTGCTCCTACGCATCAGACTCTATGAGGGCAAGCACCAGACAAGCTGCTTCTGTGCCTCAAACAAGCTGCATCAGTCGATTGCTTTACCGCCGCCCTTCTCAAAGGTGACCGGCACTTACAAGATTGCGTATCAGTGTGATCAGTTTGCCGGCATTACCGACGCTAGCACTACGAAAGATGGTAAGTAAGTGCCGGTCACCTGTACAGTGCTATCTTATTGGCATTATCGGTGGCTGCCCTGACCCGCCGGCAACCGAACCCTGAAAGCGGTCCCCTGCCCTACTGTGCTCTCCACCGTGATCTCTCCACCGTGCAGCTCCACGATCCGTTTCACGATAGACAGCCCCAGCCCGCTCCCTTCGGTGGCTCTCGTCCCATCCTTTTGCACCCGGTACATCTTCTCAAAGACGTGGGGCAGGTCCTCGGCTGGGATGCCTGGGCCCTTATCCACCACTTCGGCCACGATGCTGTCGCCCTCAGCGCGAAGGCGGACCTGCACGGCTGTGCCGGCGGGGCAGTGTTTGATGGCATTGTCCACCAAATTGACAAAGACTTGCTTCAGGCGATCCCGATCGGCGTGGATGCGGGGAGGCCGGGATGCGCTTTGGATGGAGACCTCGATCCCTTTCTGCTGCGCCAGACCGAGTAGCTCCACCACCGCCTGCTCGGCCACTGCCCCCACATTGGTCCGTTCCAGATGCAGTGGCACCTCAGACTCCAGCCGGGAGAGAATGAGCAGGTTACTGGTCAGGGCCGTCAGCCGCTCGACCTCGCGCTCGATGATGGCCAGCGAGGCTTTTCGGCTCTCGATTTCTTCGTCGGGGGCTTCGCGGATGTTGGCGATGTGTCCCGCTACAGCCGCCAGAGGGGTCAGCAGCTCATGTGAGATGTTGTGGATGAAATGGCGGTAGAACTCTTCCTGATGGCGTCGCTCCGAGACGTCGGTGACGATGCAAGCTGCTCCGTCATGGAGGGAGCCGGACTCAGCTAAAGGCAGAGTCCTGAACTGAAGCTTCACATCAACGGTGGGTTGAAGCTCGTGCAGTTCTGATTGTTGGGACTCGGCCACCCGCTTCACAATGGGGACCAACTCCGTCTCAAGCCGGGGCGAATCACGGCTCAAAGAAAGCAGCCGGCGGGCCTCCGGATTGCACCAGAGCACCTGCCCTTGTCGATCGCTGAGCAACAACCCTCGGGCAAGCCGGCCAACAGCCTCTCAAACTGCCATATCCGAGCGGAGGGTTCGGTGGAAGCGGGGAGGCGGGGTAATCGCCTCCGCCAGTACCACGAGGTGAGAAGCACGAGGCCGGCCACGACAAGTAACAACACAAGCAGGATAATGGCCGCTCCTACGAGGTCGAAGGAGACATGGATTACCGGCCCGGTCATTGTCCCCCTCTCCTACCGCTCCCGGAACTGATAGCCAACGCCGCGCACGGTCAGGATATACTGCGGCACGCTCGGGTTCGGTTCCAACTTCCTACGTAGTTCGGCGATGTTCTTGTCCACCACCCTTGAGTCAACGGCCACGTCCCATCCCCAGACCTCATCCAGGAGCGTCTCCCGCCCGAAGACTTTCCCCGGATGTTCCGCCAGGAAGCGCAACAGCTTGAACTCCGTGGGAGTGAGCTCGATCGCTCGGCCCGCCATCCGGACGTTCCACCCATCGAGGTCGATCTCCAGGCGATCAAAGACCAGACGGTTGGGGTGCGACGATCCTCGACTCTCCCGCACCGTTCGCAAGGTCGCTTCGATCTGTGCGATCAGCTCGTGCGGGTCGAAGGGCTTGGTGAAGTAATGATCGGCCCCAATGCTCAGGCCCTTGACCTTTTCCACCGTTTCAGCCAGGACGGTGAGCATGATAATGGGGATGTAGCGTTCCCGCTTGCGCAGCTCCCGACAGACTTCCCAGCCGTCCAACCTGGGCATCTGGACATCCAGCACTACCAGGTCTGGCTCCTCCGTATCGACCAACGCCAGTGCCTGCTCCCCATCCCGAGAGATCACCACGTGGAACCCCGCTCGCTTCAGCATCGGCTCTAGAAACGAAGTCAAGGACTCGTCATCCTCTGCCACAAGTATCTTCGCCTTGTACAGCTGAGCGATGAGGGAGCTCAGATCCGTCACCATAGCCCGGCTTCATCCCTTTGACGGAGCTCAGGACGGCGCACGAACGACCGCAACACCTTCGGCCACTTTCTCGACCTTCAGGCCTTGCTCAGCGATCACCTGCTCGGGCCGGCTCTCTTCGATCTGCCGGTCTATCTCGGCCTGGTGATCATAGTAGTACGAGAGGGCATCGTGTACTTGGGAGACGGTTAGGTGAGGGAGAGCAGCCAGGATGTCGTCCACGGATTGGCCGGCCTGGACCCGCTCAACAATGTGACGTACCGATACACGGGTTCCTCGGATAATCGGTTCGCCTCCGCTGATATCAGGCCGGCGGACGATGCGGGGATGCTCTTCCGCTACCTGCTCGACAAGGGCGTTGTAGTCTTCGTAACGGACCAGAACGGCCTTGGGACGGCTGTACTGGGTGATGAAATACGGCTCTCCGGTGGCCTCCAGCGTGAACAGAACATCTTTGAGTTTCTGTCTCACCTCACTGACGGAAATGATCTTGACTGTCATCGCTTACCTCCATGTACCTATCTGTTGTACAACAGAATTATACACCCACGTGGACATGCCGTCAAAGAGGGGACAGCGCCACTACAACTGTCAACCGATTGGAGATTGGTTGGACGGACTCGTAAACCCAGCCAACGCGGGCCCGGTCCGCTCTAGTCCAGCCGAATTTGGCGAAAAGCAACCGCCAGTTGGCGTGCGTCACGGCTGCCGGCGTAGACCTCCGCAGGGCGCAGATTCCCCTCCGGAACGATGAGGCGGACGAGGTTCTCACCCGGCTGGAGCGCGAAGGGTGGCGTGATGATTGTTACTCCCGGGGTGATCTGATAGGTTCCAACGCGTCCCTCGGTCGTGTGAACCTCCAGCGTAGATGGCCGCAGGATCCAGTGAGGCGTCAGAGCCAGACGGGCTGTCATGGGGACCGATGCGACAACGCGAATCGCAGCCGGCGATGCCATCCATCGGAACACGGCGTCACCCTCGGCTTCTGTGTCGTACCAACCCTCTTGGTTGGACTAAAGACCATCGCTTGATCTGCCAGAAGATCAGCCAAATTCAGGACTTCAGGCAGCCAGTAGATCACCAATCTCATCAAGCACTTCTTTGAGAGAGACCTCTTCAGCCTCCATAGCTTGACCCTTTTCATCATGTCTGTGGTGAGGAAAGGTTGACAAATGGGCATGGTGAGGCGCGTTATCATAGCGGAAGACCTGCTGGTTACCTTCCAAATATTGATATCGGTATCGCCGCTTCTGGACCTCTCGTCCGATCAGACGCACGATCTCAGTGAACTCTAACCGCGAGCCATCGTGAAACTGGAGCGCCCCCTCGATGACTCCTGATGTAGACGTCCACTGTCGATAGGTTACTTCATCGTCCACAACCAGGCTATGGCGGATGAGGCTATCGATGCGGTCAAAGTAGCGCGCTATATCTCTCATGCAGCGGCCTGAGCCAGCAAATGGGGCTGCGTCAATTCCACGTAGGCTTCGTACAAGCCGGCCCAGAGCATGAAGTCGCTGCTATCTCCCAACCTGCCGGCAATGAACTGCGGGTAGAATTGCAACGTAGATAAGCCGTATTTGATTTCGTATGCCGTCAGATCGGCGATAACCTCCTGCAGACTTTCGCTAGCGTCAAAATTCTCCACCATTGCTCTCAGTAGGCGGCGTGCCTCCTGCCGGGATATGTTTTGGGTGTGTATGGTCACCATGGGCATCTTGATTCTCTCCTGGATGGTTAAATTCGTTCATAGAGGGTCTTTGCTTCCCGCCTCAGTATAATCCGAAAGTCGCTTTCTCAGAGTATAGCATGGCTCGGGAGAAGCGACAAAAGGCTCACAAAGTAAGTGGTAGATTTGCCCGATCTCGAGCTCCACCTCGGCCCCGGAATGAGAGCCGCAGGTGATAAGCCGGCCATTGCGAGCCAGAACTCTTAACCCGGAGGGCCAGGTAGCGGCCCCCACGTTATCCTGTACCAGATCTACCCCCTGGCCATCCGTCACCTCCAGGACGCGGCTGACCCAATCCTCCTCGCGGTAGTTGAACACCTCCGCTGCACCAAGTTCTCTGGCCCGCTCCATTTTCTCGACAGGCTTGCACCTGCAGGCGCACTTGGCCGGGGCCAGCTTCCGGGATAGGAACCGCCTCCAGCCGGATGGCGCTCCGGTCTCCGTGCTCTTGTAGGACGGCGGCAGTCATGGTGTTCACGAAGAAGCGCTCTCTTTCTCGTGTAGCTTAGGGGAATCTGCGTGCTTACCGTACAGGTGGCACAGCGCATACTGCCCCGTCCCTACCTGCACCCATGGCGGGAAGATTTTCTGGCAGGCTGCCATCACTTCCGGACAGCGATCCTGGAAGGGGCAACCCGGCGGGAGGTTCGTAGCTCGGGGGACGCCTTCGCGAATGCGAGGCACTGGGCGGGGCAGTGTGGGGTCGGGCACCGGCACTGCAGAGACGAGTGCCTGGGTGTAAGGATGTTTAGGGTGCTCGATAATCTGGCGCGTGGGACCGATCTCCACGATGTTGCCCAGATACATGACCGCGGTGCGCTCACACGTGTACTGAAGCAGCGAAAGATCGTGGGAAATGTAGAGGGTGGTCAAGTTCATTTCGCGAGCGAGGGCCCGCATGGTGTTCAAAATGCCAGCCCGGACGGAGACATCCAGCATCGAGACGGGCTCATCGGCGACCAGGAACTCCGGATGGAGCACCAGCGCACGAGCCAGGACCACCCGCTGAAGCTGCCCCCCGGAGAGCTGGTGCTGATACTTGCCCAAGAAGAACCCCGGCGGACGGAGGTTGACCCGTTCCAGAGTATCTAGGATGCGCTCCAGACGATCGGCCTCGTTCTCCCACCCGTGAATAAGCAGGGGCTCAGCAAGGGAGCGGTAAAGCGTAAAACGCGGGTTCAACGCCTCGTAGGGATTTTGGAACATGAGTTGGGCACGTCGGCGAAAGGCCTTCAGCTCCACTCCAGACAGACCAGATAGATTTTGCCCATCGAAGAGAATGCTGCCACCCGTGGGTTCTAGGAGCTTCACCAAGAGCATTCCGGTCGTCGTCTTGCCACAGCCCGACTCGCCGGCCAGCCCCAGACTCTCCCCGCGTCTCAGAGTGAAGGAAACGCCATTGACTGCATGGACCGTCTGCGCGGGCTGGCCCCGGATCAGGCCGGCCAGTCCCCCCCGGATCTCAAAGCGCTTGGAAAGAGCGCGAACCTCCAACAGCACGTTGTCCCTATGGGCAGAGCGAGAAAGGTTGGTAGATGATGTTTCCCACACAAACGTTCCAGTTTCATGAAGTTCTTTAGGGCTAGTCACTGACCAAACCCTCCAACGTGTGATGGGGAGCCCCCATCTCTCGCTCGGGCTCTTCCGCCGCTTCAGTCGCCAACCAGAGTTGGGGCTGAGAGGCCAGGATTCGGAGATCGTCCATTTCATCCGCCCGCAGACAGGCCGCCAGGTTGCCGGCCGCCACCTCGTTCAGCGGTGGATCGATCTCCCGGCACCGCGGCTCAGCAAAGGGGCAGCGAGGAGCAAAGCGACAGGCTCGCGGAGGATTCACCAGATCTGGGGGATAGCCTTCGATGGAGATGAGGACGTCCTTCGGTTGCATCAAGTTGGGGAAGGCGTTCTGGAGCCCCAGGCTATACGGGTGATAGGGCGACGCGAAGAAGGGCCCTGCCTGTGCCTGCTCGACCACACGGCCGGCGTACATCACGGCGACGGAGTCACAGACCTGGCCTACCACCGATATGTCGTGGGTGATGAGCAGAACCGTCAGGTCTAGCTCCTCCTCCAACCGCTGCAGCACTTCGAGCACCTGGTGTTGGACGATGACGTCCAGGGCGGTCACCGGCTCATCGGCGATGAGGACAGCGGGCTCCAGAGCTAGCGCCATCGCGATAACCGCTCGCTGCTTCATCCCGCCGGAGAACTCATGGGGGTAGCGCTCCAGGCGTTCCGGATCCAGCCCCACCAGTTCAAAGAGATCCGCAGCCCGCCTCCGGGCCGCCCACCGGTCAAGCCCTCCCCGAACAGTCAGAATCTCTTCCAATTGGTGGCCCACCCGTTGCACCGGGTCCAGGGAGTCCATGGAGGCCTGAGGAATGGTGGCGATCTCCTTCCAGCGTAGCTCCCGCATCTCCTGCTCAGTGAGCTTCAGGAGATCCCGGCCCCTGAAGTGAATCTCTCCAGAGAGGATGCGAGCGGTGCGCGGAAGAACACGCACGATGGCCCGTGCCAGGGTGGTTTTCCCACAGCCAGACTCCCCGATGATGCCGAGATGCTGGACAGCCTCGACGGACAGCGAGATGTCATCCACCGCCCGGACGATCCCCCGCTGAGTGTGGTAGGCGACGACGAGATTCTGAATCTCCAATAAAGCCATTTGTTCTATGTCCTCCTCAGACGAGGGAAGAGGATCTCCTCATAGCCGCGGCCGATGAAGAAACCGGCCATGACGCTGAGCATTATGAACAACCCCGGTGGAATGATCCAATAGTACGCGCCCCGCGACATGGCCTGGGAGACAAAGGCGTCCTGGAGCATGAAGCCCCAGCTCACCACGTCGGGATCTCCGAAGCCGAGGAAGCTCACACTGGCTTCTGTGAGAATGGCCCAACCGATGGCCAGGGATCCATAGAGGAAAGAGAGGGGCAGGATGCTGGGAGCGATATAGAGAAAGATGATCCGCAGATCACTCGCTCCCGAGACCTTAGCGGCCCTCACGAAAGCCTGCTCTTTGACAACCAGAACCTGGGAACGGATGACCCGGCCGGTATCCCGCCAGAGAAGAAGGGCCATGGCCACGACGACGTTCCAGACAGTGGGCTCCAGGAAGGCCACCAGGACGATGATGAATGGAAGGAAGGGGATGCCGAAGGCAACATCGGCCAGGCGCATTAGGAGCGCATCAACCCAACCGCCATAGTACCCGGCGATCAGCCCAACCAACGTGCCGATGATCGCCACGGCCACCGCCGCGGAGAACCCCACCAGCAGAGCAGTGCGAGCACCAAAGATCAACTGGGAAAAGACATCCCGCCCCAGGTTGGTTGTTCCCAGCCAGAAACGGGCAGATGGTTTCTCGTTGGCTAGCCAAATTCCGTCTTGCTGGATAACTTCTAGAGGATCATAGGGCGCAATCCAGGGCGCAAAAACGACAATTATGATGAAGAAAACGTAGATAATCGTTCCTATCAGGGCCAGGCGGTCCCGCTGTAGCACCTCCGCGCTGAGGCGCAAGACCTGAGTGAAGGGAGATTCCTCCTGTACCTGTGGCAGCGACGGGATGCCGGCCACTTCTGCCTTCACGTCCTTGCCCTTGCCGAGGACCCGACTCGCGGGTCCAGCAATCCATACAGCAGATCCGCCAGAAAATTCATTGCCACCATGATCACCGCGATGAAAAAGAATGTGCCTTGAGCGACAGGGTAATCACTGGAAGAGACCGCCCGGACGAGCAGCCGGCCCAGCCCGGGCCAGCCGAAGACATTCTCTATCACCACGTTCCCGCCGATGGAGTAGCCCACCCCCAAAGCCATGGCTGTGACAACAGGTAGCAGGGCATTGCGGGCCGCGTGTCGCGCCATCAGCCGCCATTCTGAGTAGCCGATCAGCCGGCCCATGGTGATAAAGTCATCCTCCAGGATCTCCAGCATGTTGGAGCGCATGAGGAGGAGCGGCAGACCGTGGAGGTACAGCGCCATAGTCGTCGCGGGCAGCACCATGTGCTTCCAAAAATCCACAGAGGTGAGCTTGGCCCACTCGGAATCGTAGATCGTGCCAGGGCTGGTCGCTCCCGAGGACGGGAACCATTGAAGATGAAAGGCGAAAAATGCGAGAAAAATCATCCCCACCCAAAACTCCGGTGCAGCGCGAGTCATGAGGGTGAAGGTTACTCCCGCCTGTTCAAATCGAGTTCCTCGCTGTGCGGCGAGGAGCACGCCACCGATCACGCCGACGACATAGGCAATCACGAGGGAGGTGAGCGTTAGGTAGAGGGTGTTGGGCAAAACATCCATCACCAGCTTGGCCACCGGGTCTCGATAGAAGAAGGAGTCTCCCAACTCCCCCTGGAGCAGATTGCCAAGATAGATAAAGTATTGAACATAGAGGGGCTTATCCAGCCCGAACTGACGGAGCAGGGCGTCCTGTTGCTCCTCGGTAAAGGTGGGATCGATGTAGGCCACCAGAGGGTTGCCCGGCGCCAGGCGGAAAAGCAGAAAAAGGAGCGTCACAACTACCCACAACACGAGAACGCTCTGGGCGAGCCGGCCTCCCAGGTAGACAGGAACGCCTCTGCGCACAGCCTCAACTCCTTTCCGGGGGCCTGATCTTCCCCGCTAGGAAGAGGGGGTGACAAGGAGAGGGGGTGACAGGGAGACCTTTCGCCTGTGGATCTCCACCCATACTGACAGCCTCCCTCTCTCCTTGTCTCCTCGTCTCCTTGTCTCCTTGTCTCCTCTACCGGCCCGCGGGCATCAGCAGCCGGCCCTGATCATCCCAGGCATAGCCGGCCTCCTTCAGCACTTCCCTGGCCTTGTCTGCGCTGAACTCGTACTGAGGCAGATCAGGGTTGTGCCAGTAGTCGATGGCCAGCGAGACGTAGGAGTCTGCTGGCACGGCGAAGCCCTTGAAGATGTTCTTGACGATGGCATCCTTCGGCACCACGTGAGCCATGGCTCGCCGGAAGGCTGGATCATCGAAGGGCTTCACCCGGTTGTTCATGGCGAAGAAACGGAAACCCAACTCGGTGGTAGCGATCAGTTCGATGTTGGGGTTCGCGTCGGCAGTCTGTTGCAGGATAGTCGGGTCGCCCTCCCACTCCATCAGGAAGTTCAGCTCCCCAGTCTGGAGTTGACCCAGCGCCGACTCAACGTTGGGGATGATGCGCAGGATCCAGCGGTCAGCCTCCGGAGCGGCGAAGTGGTCCGGATTCCTTTCCAGGATAACTTCCTCGGAGGGCTTCCAGGCCACGAAGCGATATGGACCGGAGCCAATGGGGACTTCTTCCTGGTAACTTTCTGCATTGTCCTCTGTATCGGCCAGGTCCTTCAGAATCGGTTCCCAAATGTGCTTAGGGGTCAGGTTCAGCTTCGCGAGCGAGGCCGTCTCGAAGGCCACCCATGGCTCATTTAAGATGAAGCGAACGGTGCGGTCGTCTACAATCTCGATGTTGGCGATCTTGTCCACAAAAGGCTTGTACATAGGCACTTCACCCGTCGCCGGTGCCTGGAAGGAGAAGACCACATCTTCCACGGTAACGGGCTCACCATCGTGCCACGTCATCCCGTCCCGTATCGTGACGAGCACATTTGTATCATTCTCCCACTCGATAGACTCGGCCGCCCAGGGTCGAGCCAGCCCGTCTGGGCCGATCCGCATGAGACGATCCCAGAGGATTTCGGTGATCCGGGAGTCTGCGTCACCGGAGATGAAGAGCGGGTTGATGGCCTGGATCACGTCGCCCGTGTTGACGATGAAGCTCTTCTGCTCGCCCACGGGCTCGGCCTGGATCCAGGTCCAGAAGTTCTTGATCCCGATACCCTGGGCGTCCACGATGCTATCCGGGGCCCAGACATCGGAGCGGTAGGCAAAGGGTAGCTTAGGATGGGCCACGTACACATAGGGGACCTCCTTAGCAATTAGCTCCTGAGCCTCGAAGATGACACTGCGGCGATCCTCTCGATCCACAATCCCGCGCTGTTTCAGGGCCAGTTCATCGTATTCAGGGTTTACGAAACCCACAAAGTTGTACCCCTTTTCGGCGGTGCTGGAATGGAAGAGATTAACAACAAACTCATCCGGGTCCATCCGCTCCGGGCGACCGACCATGCGCCAGGCCGTCATCTGCCAGTCTTGCCGGTTGAACCAAACCAGGTCCGCCTGCTGCTCCCAGGGCATGGCCCGGTGCTCTACGTCCAACCCCAGTTGGCGCATGTTCTCCACGAGCAGGCGAGTCGATTCAAACTCAATGGGATCTGCTGCCTGGACGTTGGAGAGAACTTCAATCTTGGGTACCGGCTCTCCAGCCGGCGCGGCCGGTTGCGCGGCTTGCGCCGGCTCCGTGGCCGCAGAAGGTGCCTCCGTGGGTGCTGCGGGCTGGGCGCAGGCGACAACCAACAGGGCAAGAATCGCGGCCAAAACGCTCAATTTGAAGGGGACTCTGCTTCTCATTGCTTTACCTCCTTAAGCATTATTGAGTCGGACATCACGATGTACACGCTGCCTCGACAAGGTTACTCTGGCAAGGCAGCCGGTTATCAGTGACCAGTGATCAGTGACCAGTGATCAGTCATTAGTGATCAGTAATCAAGTTCTGATGACTGACAACCGATCACTGATCACTGATCACTTCCCCCACCGTGGGGAAGCGGTCCAGAATAGAGACCAGGTGGGCGATTCCCCGATAATAGTCCTCCAGGTGAATGTTCTCATTGGGGGCGTGGTTGCGGGAATCTGCATTGCCCACCCCTATAGAGACGGCCGGGACGCCGAATCGCTGGCACAGGGCGTACATGGGACCTGTACCGGGCACGATGGGATACACCACGGGCTCTTTACCATAGACTTCGCCGGCACTCTCGACCACGAGATGGGCGAAAGGATGGTCAGTCGGAGTGCGAGCCGGATGTTCGGCCGCCAGGAGTTTGGCCTCCACATCTCCAAACCCCTCGCGCTCCAGATGCTCCACCAAAAGATCGAATAACTCCTCGGGATCCTGGTCCGGAACCAGGCGAAAGTCCAGCTTGACCGATGCTTCATGGGGGAGAACGGTCTTCAGCCCTTCGCCGGTGTAGCCGGACCAGAGACCACAGATGTTGCAGGTGGGTTGGAAGATGTGCTGCAGCAGCAGGGACTGGCCAGAGAGCTGGTTGTTAAATACCTCCAGGCCCAGCCGAGACCGGTGGCCGTCCTCATCGAAGGGCATCCGCTGAAGTGCTTCCAGGTCGGACGCAGATGGCTCCACCACCTGGTCGTAGAAGCCGGGGATGAGGATGCGTTCTTTGGTGTCCTTCAGGGTTTGAAGGGCGCGTAGAAGGTGCCAGGCAGCGTTGGGGACGATGGTGGCCCACATGGAGTGGAGGTCCACGTTCGCCTTGCGCGCCGTCAGTTCGACGTAGAGGATACCCTTCACGCCCAGGTAGACCTCGGGGTGGCCCTGGGGGTCGGTGTAGCCGGCCTCCCAAATACAACCGTCGGCCTGGATGAGCGTCTGGTTCTCCTCAGCGAACTCGGGCAGGTGGGGACTGCCGATTTCCTCCTCACCCTCGATAATGAATTTCACCCTTTCGGGGAGTTCCCCGCGTGCCCGCAGATAGGCGTCCACGGCGGTCAGCCGCGCCGCGATGTTGCCTTTATTGTCCGAAACCCCTCGGGCGTAGAGAGTGCCGTTGCGAATATCGGCGGCGAAGGGATCGGAGTCCCACTCCTCCAGCGGTTCTGGCGGCTGGACGTCGTAGTGATTGTAGAAAGCCAGCGTCTTCTGGCCCTCACCGATCTCGCCGTACACCACCGGAAACCCCCGGGTGGGGACCTGCTGGGTCTCTGCACCAATCTCCTGCAACAGATCCTCGACTAGGCCGGCTGTCTCCTCCATGCCCACGTTCTGGGCAGCGATGGAAGGCTGCCGGCACAGTTGGACCAGCCAATCCAGGTAGACCTGCTTGCGCTCTTCGACAATCTGAAGTATGTCTTCCATGATCAAGCTGCCCCCACCTTTTGCCCACCTTTGTAAACGGCGTTCACACTCCGCACGTTGGAGATATCTTCCAGGGGATCGTTCGTCAGTATCACGAAGTCGGCAAGCTTGCCAGGTTCTAGGGTTCCTAGGTCGTTCTCCCAACGGAGAATGCG
>JBHIAO010000018.1:0-26519 GCA_046758565.1 Anaerolineae bacterium | reverse complement strand
CTAGTTCCCTTTTTCATTGGAGGTGAACCAAATGACGATCAAACAAGCTATCGCCAGGCTTGTCGAGGGCCTCGATCTCGCCGAGACCGAGGCGGAGACTGTGATGGACCAGATCATGGGCGGCCAGGCCACGCCGGCCCAGATCGGCTCCTTCCTGACGGCGCTGCGTCTGAAGGGCGAGACTGTGCCCGAGATTGCAGGCTTCGCCCGATCCATGCGCAATCACGTGATACCCGCGCGACCACAGCGGACAGATCTGGTTGATACCTGTGGGACCGGCGGTGACGGTGCCGGCACCTTCAACATTTCAACGACGGCAGCATTCGTCGTGGCCGGAGCCGGCTTGGGGGTCGCCAAGCACGGGAATCGCTCCGTGTCGAGCAAAAGTGGGAGCGCCGATGTTCTGGAAGCCTTGGGAGCCAACTTGAGCCTGACCCCGCAGCAGGTAGCCGACTGCATCGACGAGACCGGCATCGGATTCTTGTTTGCCCCGATCCACCATCCGGCCATGAAGTACGCCATTGGTCCGCGGCGTGAGATGGGCATCCGCACGGTTTTCAACATCCTCGGCCCGCTGACCAATCCAGCATTCGCGCCAGCCCAGATTATGGGCGTCTTCGATGGCAGCCTGACGGAGCCACTGGCCCAAGTTCTGCAGGGATTGGGCTGCAACGCCGCCTTTGTCGTACACGGCGCCGACGGCCTGGACGAACTTTCAACCACCGGACCGAACCAGGTGTCCCACTTTCTCAATGGGCATGTGGAGACCATATCTGTTGATCCCGCCACGTACGGCCTGCCGCGCGCGAGATTGGACGACCTGCGCGGTGGCACGCCTGAGGAAAACGCCGAGATCACTCGGGGTATTCTGAGTGGCCGGTTGATGGACCATCGCCGCGACGTGGCGATCCTGAATGCGGCGGCGGCACTGGTGGCCGGCGGCGTAGCCGACGATTTTTCAGATGGCATCGACAAGGCAGCCGGCGCTATCGACGGAGGCGACGCCTACGCTACGCTCGAGCGCTTTTTGGCATTCACAAACGCAGTGTCCTGAGCTGTTCCCGAACCGGTTGAGAGACCCGTCGAAGGGCTGCTGGAAAGACCATATGATCCTCGACACCATCGTCGCCCACAAGCGCGAGGAACTCGAGACGCTCAAAGTCCGGCGACCGCTGGCTGAATTGCGGGCCGTAGCCGAAAGCATGCCACCGGCCAGCGGCTTTGCGGTTGCGTTGGCGACCCCTGGGGTTCGGCTGATCGCGGAGATCAAGCGAGCTTCGCCTTCGAGGGGCGTCTTCCGGGCTGATCTGGAGCCGGTCGCGCTGGCAAAAACCTACGCCGAAAACGGTGCCACCGCCATCTCGGTGCTGACAGACGAGCACTTCTTCCAGGGACATCTCGACGACCTGCGGAAGATAAAGCGTGCGTATCCCGCAGTCCCGGTGCTGCGCAAGGACTTCCTCGTCGATCCGTATCAGGTGTACGAAGCGCGAGCAGCCGGCGCAGACGCCATCCTGCTGATTGTCGCGGCTCTCGACGACGACCTGCTGGCAGATCTGCTGGCCCTCACGCACGACCTTGGCATGCATGCCCTGGTTGAGGTACATGACGAGGCCGAACTGAACCGGGCGCTCACACTCGAGCCCCAGGTGATCGGTATAAACAACCGCGATCTGTGGGATTTCACTGTCGATCTGGGCACCACCGAGCGCTTGCATAGGCTCATACCTGATGGTACAATCGTTGTAGCAGAGAGCGGCATTCGTACTGCCGCCGACGTTCAACGCCTGGCCCGGGCCGGCGTCGATGCCATCCTGGTCGGAGAGGCTCTGGTCACTGCCCAGGACACCGCCGCGAAGGTTCGGGAGCTTTGCCTGAGAATAAATCCTCAGGCAACAAGCTGAAGCACGCTGAAAGCGCGCTCACGCTCGTGAAGCTTAGCTTGCTTTAGCATGCTTGAACTATTAGCCGGCGGATTTATGCCGGTGGAGGCTGCTATAGATGAAAGTCAAAATCTGCGGGATCACAAACCTGGAAGATGCTCGGGCCGCCATCGAAGCCGGCGCCGATATGCTAGGCTTCGTCTTCTATCCGACAAGCCCACGCTATGTCGAACCCGAGACAGCAGCGACAATCATCGATGCCTTGATCACAGATCATACGTCCCGCATCCCGCATCCCGCATCCCGCATCCCGGCGCAATTTGTGGGTGTCTTCGTTGATGAACAAGTGAGCCGCGTTCGCGAGATCCTCGACTTGTGCCACCTTCACCTTGTTCAGCTCCACGGTAGCGAACCGCCGGCCGAGGTCCGAATGCTGCAACCCTGGGCGTACAAGGCCCTGCGGCCCAGACAGCGGGGTGATGCCGAAGCGGCGGTCGCGACCTACGCGCCAGTCACGGGCACCTCGCCCAACCGGCCGGCCTTCCTGATCGACGCGTATCATCCGTGGCAGTTCGGTGGCACCGGGGAAACGACGGACTGGATCGCGGCCAAGGTGGTGGCCTGGCGCTACCCCATCCTGCTGGCCGGCGGCCTCATCCCCGAAAACGTCGCCGACGCCATCCGGCTGGTCGAACCCTGGGGGGTGGATGTCTCCAGCGGCGTGGAAGCGGAGCCGGGCAAAAAGGATCACCGCAAGGTACAGGCGTTTATTGAAGCAGCTAAAAGTGTGGACGTAAGACGTGATTTGTGATGCACGATGCGTATTGCGTACTGCGTATTGCGTTTACGAAGTACGCAGTACGCAGTACGCAATACGTTGAGGACTCCTATGACACTTTCGATCAACACAAGAGACAAGCTAACCCGGACTGGTTATTTTGGCCCTTACGGCGGCGCTTTTGTACCCGAGACACTGATGCCGGCCGTCACCGAGCTCGAGCGGGCGTACGTCGAGGCCAAGGCAGACACCCGGTTCATGGACCGGTTCGAGACGCTATGCCGCGAGTATGCCGGACGGCCGACGCCGCTCACCTTTGCGGCGCGTCTCACGGAACAACTGGGCGGCGCCAAGATCTATCTCAAACGCGAAGACCTGGCCCATACCGGCGCCCACAAAATTAACAATGCCCTCGGGCAGGGCCTGCTGGCAGAGCGTATGGGCAAGCACCGTGTGATCGCGGAAACGGGCGCCGGTCAACACGGCGTGGCCACGGCGACTGTGTGCGCTATGCTCGGGTTGGACTGCGTTGTCTACATGGGTACCGAGGACATCCGCCGGCAGTCGTTGAACGTTTTTCGCATGAAGCTCCTGGGCGCCGAGGTTCGTCCCGTGGACAGCGGCAGTCGCACCCTCAAAGACGCCATCAACGAGGCAATCCGTGACTGGGTTACCAACGTTCGGAGCACATTCTACCTGCTTGGTTCGGTGCTGGGACCCCACCCGTACCCGACCATGGTGCGCGACTTCCAGAGCGTCATCGGCCGCGAAGCATGGCAGCAGATCCTGGAGCTCGAAGGCCGGCTGCCCGACATGCTGATCGCCTGTGTCGGCGGAGGGTCGAACGCCATGGGGTTATTCCATGCCTTCCGCGATGATCCCGTAGCCTTTGTGGGGGTCGAGGCCGGCGGCGAGGGTATTGACACAGGCAAGCACGCGGCTCGCTTCGGCGATCCTCGGCTGGGCCGGCTGGGCGTGCTGCATGGCACGAAGACTTTCGTGCTGCAAAACGAGGACGGTCAGATTGCTCCCACCCACAGCATCTCGGCTGGCCTGGACTATCCAGCGGTGGGGCCGGAGCACAGCATGCTTCGCGACCTGGGTCGCGCCGAATACACGTACGCTACAGACGCGGAAGCCTTAGACGCCTTCCAGCGCCTGTCGGAGGCTGAGGGGATCATCCCAGCTCTTGAATCGGCCCACGCCATGGCTGAGGCTATCTGGCGTGCGTCACGAATGTCCACCGATCAGATCATCGTTGTCAATCTCTCCGGGCGCGGTGACAAGGATATGCATACTGTGGCCGACGCTCTGGGAGTCACACTGTGATCGAGCAACAGGGTCACGGCGAGCCAAGTCGGCTCGACAGCCCTGGTAGAGGCGAGGCAGGTCGGACTGAGGACCCTGGTAGGGGCGAGGCAAGTCGGATTGAGGGCTCATCAGCAAACAGATCTACTCTCCGACTTGCCTCGCCCCTCCTCTCCGACGTGCCATGGACGCTGCAGGACGTGGCCTGGGCCACCCTGATTTTCGGATTTACTTTCGGTTCTTTGGCGGTAGCCATGCTGGTCATCCGTGCGGCGCAGACGAACTTCGCACCTGAGAGCAGCCGCAATGTGAGTGGTGTTATGCTCTTGATACTTGAGAGTGCTCTGGTCTTTCCCGTTTGGCTGTTCACAGTCCGAAAGTATCGTATCGAGTGGACACAATTGGGCTTTCGATCGTTCAACTGGGCGTTCGGCTGTAGTATGGCGACACTCCTGCTGATGGGCTCGTTTGTCGTGAACGCGGCATGGGCCGGCTTGCTCTCCCTGTTCGACCTGCAGGTCCAGCCCGACATCCTTCCAGTGTTCGGCGGAGGCCTGGCCGGGCTGACCGTCGCGTGGTTGGCCGCTGGCCTGGTAGCTCCACTCGTCGAAGAGACTTTCTTTCGCGGCTTTCTCTTGCCAGCGCTGCTCCAACGCTACCGCTTTTGGCCCTCGGTTTTGATCGATGGTCTGGTTTTCGCTTTCATTCATTTCACGCCCACGGCCATCGTGCCGCTGTTCGTGTTGGGGATGTTGCTTTGCGTTCTCTATCGCATCACCAACTCACTCTGGCCTAGCATCATCCTGCATGCTACCATGAACACGCTGGCCATCTTCGCGGCATATGCAGTTGAAATCAGTGCCATCCCAGCGCTCGGCAACTAGCTTCTTAAGTTTCGAACTTCGTTACAAATAGAACAAGATATCTAAATGAGGCACGGCTGGATAGACGTTTCACTCGAATTCTTTTCCCAAGGAGAGCTAACATGAGCGTAACAATAATCGCCGGCGGTTTCTGGGGCGACGAGGGCAAAGGCAAAATCTCAGCCTACCTGTCGATCGCTGACAAGCCGGCCATCGTCGGACGAGCCGGCGTCGGCCCGAATGCTGGCCACACTGTGTACCACGAAGGTCAGAAGATCGTCATGCGCCAACTACCCGGGGGTTTTGTCAACCCCTCGTCCCGTTTGCTGATCGGGGCCGGCGTGCTTGTCAACCCGGAAGTCCTGCTGAACGAGATCGAAACCCTGGCCGTGGCTGGCCGTGTGGGTGTGGATCCCCATTGTGCCATCATCGAGCAGGAGCACATCGACCAGGACCGCGGATCCAAGCACCTGTCGAAGACGGTGGGGACGACAGGCACCGGCTGCGGGCCAGCCAACGAGGCCCGCGCACGCCGTCAAGTCAAGCTGGCCGAACAGATCGAATCATTGAGGCCCTACCTGATCGATGTTGCGGCTGAGGTCAACGCAGCAGTCCGCCAGGGGCAAGATGTGCTAGTGGAAGGCTCCCAGGGGTTCGGGTTGTCACTCTTCCACGGAGACTACCCGTACGTGACATCCAAAGATGTCACCGCCTCGTCCTTCGCCGCCGATGTTGGCTTGGGGCCAACGCGCGTGGACGACGTCGTGGTCGTCTACAAGGCATACGCTTCCCGCGTGGGGGCCGGCCCTTTCCCCACCGAGATGCCACACGAGAGGGTCGAGGAACTGGGCTGGGAAGAGTTTGGCGCTGTGACAGGCCGGCCGCGACGCATAGGCGAGTTTGACTACGACGTGGCGCGACGGTCGGCGATGATCAACGGCGCGACGCAACTGGCCATCACGAATCTGGATCGCCGCTTCGCCGCTGCTTTCGCAGCGTCACGTCTCGAGGACTTGCCGGCAGAGGCCCGCGAGTTCATCGACGGAGTTCAGGAGGCCATCGGCATACCTGTAACGCTGATCTCGACGGGCCCGGACCTGGAGCACATGGTAGATCTGCGGTAGTCGTCTGCTGAACCTGAGTCTATCATCAACTGAACGGATACCCGCTATGAGTCGTATTTCGCCCACGTTCGTCAAACTTCGCCAGGCCGGCCGACCGGCATTGATGCCGTACCTCACAATCGGCCATCCCAGCCCAGCTCTTACCCTGGAGCTCGTACCTGCTGTGATCGAGGCCGGCGCTGATCTCATCGAGCTAGGCATCCCCTTCTCGGATCCGCTGGCTGATGGTGCCACGATCCAGAAGGCGACGCACGAGGCCCTACAGCAGGGCACGACCGTCGAACTGTGCTTACAGACCGTGGCTGAGCTGCGCCGGCGTGGTGTCGAGACCCCGCTGATCCTCATGGGTTACTACAACCCCATCTTCCAGCGTGGTGTGACAAGGTTCTGCGAGGCTGCGGCTCAGGCCGGCGCCGACGGCCTCATCGTACCCGACCTGCCGCCCGAGGAAGCCGACGAGCTCCGCGAAGCATGTCGCGACCACGAACTCGATTTGATATTCCTCCTGGCACCCACCAGCGACGACACGCGGATTCGCCGCGTTGTCGAGCTCTCATCGGGATTCATCTACCTGGTTTCGCTAACGGGTGTGACTGGGGCGCGCGATCACTTGCCGGCGGACCTCGAAGCCTTCGTACAACGCGTGCGGCGCATGACCCACCTGCCACTGGCTGTCGGATTCGGCATCGGCAACCCCGACGAGGCTCGGCGGGTGGCGCGCGTGGCCGACGGTGTCATCGTCGGCAGCGCCATCGTGCGCAGGGCCGGCGAGAGCGCAGAACCGGTGAAAGCCGTTCACGACTTCGTCCTATCCCTCCGCCAGGGGCTGAACGGCGGATAAGGCTGGCACCCATCTGAACTGCGTGAGCTTCTCGTGACACCCTAGACATAAACTGTTCTTCGCAAACAACTCACGACGTACTGGTATACTGACGTCAGAACAACACCGAAACAGCACGTTCGACGTCTGACACTATAGCGTTCTAAAAAGCGACGAGGAGGTGAGTTCACGTAGCGTATCTACTTCAGATCACCACCACCTGACGGAACAAGTCAACCACTTTTCATGACTCACCAAGGAGAAAAAATCTCATGCGAAGCAAAATCCTCATGTTAGCGTTGATCGTAGCCATTACACTCACTCTGACCGTCGGCACCCTGAGCGCTTCGGCGTCCGGTGGCTGTCGCAAGCACTACGTTCAGTGGGGCGAAACCCTCTACAGCATCGGCCGCTGGTACAACGTGCTACCGTGGGCTATCGCCTCGTACAATGGCATTGCTAACCCGGACTATATCCAGGGTGGAACGTGGCTGTGCGTGCCGTACGGTCCAGCCTATCCCGGCTACTATTACGGCTACGGCTACGACTACTCCAAAGCATATGGTCACGACGGTTACTACGGTGACTACCATCATAAGGGGTATGGCTACGGCGGCTACTACGACTATGGCAAGTACTATGGCTACGACGGCTACCAGGCTGGCTACGGCTACGGCAGCGGCTACAGCGGTGGCTATGGCAGCCAGTACGGGTACGGCAGTGGCTACGGGTACTGATACGGCCACAGCAGGTACACCGATCCTTAGAAGCTTAGTCGACCGTTGGAACCCATTAAGGTGGGAAGAAACCAGAAGGGCCAGAAGGGGGTCTCCCTCTGGCCCTTCTGGCTCCTCTGACCCTTCTGACCCCTTATTCCCCCCAAGAACGGATCAGCTCCACAAGGTCATCAATCTCCTTCTCAGTGAGCGCACCGGCATAGGCCGGCATCGGCGTGCCAGGTCGGCCTTCGGCGATGCTGTACCGGATGAATTCATCGCTGGCCGTAGCGAGAAAAACCGGGTTGTTGAGCGACGGCGCTCCGTTCGGCGCTCCTGTGGCTTTGTCCATTCCACCGCCGGCCTCGCCGTGGCACATAGCGCAACGATCCGAATACACCCGGGCGCCCCGTGCGACATTCCCCTCAACGGTAACGCCAGAAATATCCACAGGTGGGTTCGTCTGCCACTCACGTATGTAGCCGACGATTGCGCGGACCTGCTCCTCAGATAGCGGTCCCCCGTAGCTCTCCGACCAGGCCGACATTCGAGTGCGGGGTCGGCCCCGGGCTGTATTTTCAAACAGGTACGTATCATCGGCGACCGCCAGGAAATTTGGGTTCGCGAGAGCCGTTGACCCTGGCGCGGCATAGCCCTCTCCATTATCGCCGTGACACAGCGCACACATTTGCGCGTATAACGCCTCACCATTCACCCGCGAGCCGCGAGGGCGCAACATCTCTCGGCTCGCAAACAACACTACGGCGACGAAGATTGGGACTGCAATGTAGAGAAGTTCACGTCTCACGTCGTGTTCTCCGTGTATGTCGAGAATCAGAATTTGACGGCGTGGAGCTTGCGGTCATGTCAGGGCTACACCTGAACACTTCGTATTTCGTATTGCGTACTCCGTAAGACACGACGCAATACGCACTACGCAATACGCTTCACGTCTCAGGCTTCAAGCAGACCCTATCCGATCTCTCCTAAGAGCGCCTCTCGCTGAGTTCTCGTGCGTAGCGGAGTTCTTCAGGCGTATTGGCGTTGAAAAAGCAACGATGCTCGGGATCAAAGCGGTCGATTTCTCGCCGGCCGACAAGGCGAACATTGATTTCTGGCAAGAATGCGATGGCGCGAAGATCGCGGCGATCGAGCGCTCTTTCGATGGGTCCAAGGCACTGTTTGCTGTAGATGGCATGTAGTGGGTGTAGATCACGAGCCTTAGCCGTGTCCTGAGCCCTGTCGAAGGGATGTCGAAGGGCGGCTACTCCGATCTCCGCCAAAGGTTTATCCTCGCCAAGGTGAGGTATCACCATATCGTACCCCCGAACCAGGCCGGCCATGTACTGCAGCAAACCGATATTGAGAAACGGCATATCACAGGCCACGACGAGACTGTATGGATACTTGGCCACCAGGAGCCCGGTGTAGATTCCGCCCAGGGCGCCCGTTCCGGGATACACATCGCGGGCGAGTCGGGCTGGGAAGCCGGCGTACTTCTCGGAGGAGTTGGTCACAATGATGTTGTCATCAGTTACGACCCGGACTGCTTCCAGCACCCGCTCGATGAGAAACTGACCGCCCACCCGGGCAAATGCCTTATCCTCTCCCATGCGCCGGCTTTCTCCGCCGGCCAGGATGACACCGCTCAACCGTACCGGTGGATGGTTCTTCACCCCAACAGCCCCCCGTGTCCCAGCTCGACGATGTCGTCCCGCGTGAGATGTTCGCCGGCCAACAGGCGCGGCAAGACCAGATCGACGACGTTGGTTGCTCGCGAACGCACACAGCCCGGGGCCCCCACGACAGGCACATCATTCACGTATGCCAACATGAGAAGATTGCCTGGATCGACGGGGGCGCCGTAGATCTCGATCTCGCCGCCGGCCGCCTTGACAGCTCGCGGTGTGATATCATCCACGTCGACGATAGAGGTTTCGCCGGCAATCACGATCATATGCGCGCCGCCCTCGATCAGCCGGCGGATTGCATCCGCGATAGCCTCCGTGTACTCCGGAACGAACAGCTCGGCAACGATCTGGGAACCCACCTCTTCAACTCGGTCACGCACGGCCTCGCCAAACACGCGGCGCAGTCGATCTTCCGAGGCCTGGGCGCCCGAAAGCACAATGCCAACCTCCATCACCTGGAAAGGACGCACCCACAAAGTACCATCCGCCTGGCGTGCGACCAGTTCAGCCATTTCAACATCCGCACGGGGCAGGGCATAGGGGACCACTTTGATGGTTGCGACCACCTGACCCTTCGCCACGACGGTGTGATCGGAAAGGGTCGCAATGGCAAGACCGGGAATGCCGTTGATACGCCGTAGCATCTCTGTGTTGACTTTCAGAATGCCGCTTGTCGTTGCCCGGAGATTGGCCCGGCCCGTGGACAGTGTGGAGATTTCAATGCCGGGACCACTCATGGGATGGGATAGCCGACATGCCGCCTCGTCTTCCGGTACGTCATCTGGTGCCAGCTCGGCAACCCAGACCTGCGCATGGCCCAACTCACGGAGCCGCGCAAGCTCCCCAGTGCCGATAGGTGTTCCCTTGGGAAGGACTTTACGACCGGTGTCATCGACCATATTGTGCGCCAGTCGCTTGCCGGCGGCGTGCTCCAGATCAACGACTTTCAACTCCATAACATCTCCTATCCGACGAACCCTTCGACTCAGCTCAGGACAGGCGACCAACGACCAAGAACCCAAGGTTCATAGCTCACAGTTCGTCGTTCGTCGACGGTCACTGCTCTTTCGTCGAATTGTATCATAGCCCAAACGAAAAGGCTAGAAGGGGATCATCCCCTCTAGCCCTTAGATTGTCTTGAATTGGAACAGCTAGGTTTGAACCTGGCGTCGAGGTAAACTCTCCTACATCATATGCTGCTCGACGTAGGCCACCGCCTCACCAACAGTCTGTATCTCCTGGGCCTGCTCGTCAGAAATCTCGCCGCCGAACTCTTCCTCGAATGCCATGATGAGCTCGACGAGGTCAAGGGAGTCGGCTTCCAGATCCTCCCGGAAGCTGGCACTGGGGATGACTTCACTTTCGTCAACTCCCAGTTGCTCCACAATGATTGCTCGCACACGTTCGAAGACTTCGCTCACAGTTTCACCCCTTTCTGTGGTGGTTGATAGATCAGGCCTGGCGCATCAAACGGCTAGAGGCCCGCCAGCGATATGGCAGTCCTCGGTCTAGGCTGCCTCGAAGACGGCGACAGTATAGTAAGCCTCAACGCTGCTGTCAATAGGCCGCATTCTAAGAACCTATCCCAAAAGTCAGTCGATCTTCGTCGTTTGACAAGCATTATCCAGACTGGTAAACTAGCCGGCAGACTGCCACCACTTCCAACACCGATCGACCGAGAAAGTTACGGAGTTTCACACTGTGGAGCAAATACCCTTCCGCAAGCTCGACCACGTGCGGATCAACCTGGAAGAGGATGTACAGGGCCGAGGCATCACGACCGAATTCGAACGCTATCGTTTCGTCCACCAAGCTGCGCCGGACTTGAACCTGGCCGAGATAGATCTTTCGACGTCTCTGCTTGGAAAGACACTCAGAGCTCCGCTCATCATCTCGTCCATGACAGGTGGTGCCGAGTCTCTGGAGCAAATTAACCGAACCCTGGCCGAAGCCGCGCAACGCATAGGCATCGGGATGGGAGTGGGATCGCAGCGCGCGGCCATCAAAGACCCTGCGTTAGCCTACACCTACCAGGTCCGCAGCGTGGCTCCCGATATCCTGCTCTTCGCCAATCTCGGCGCGGTGCAGTTGAACTACGGCTACACGGTTGACGAATGCCGGCGCGCCGTGGAGATGATCGAAGCCGACGCTTTGATTCTACACCTGAATGTGCTGCAGGAGAGCGTGCAACCCGAAGGCGACACCAACTGGTGTGGGTTGTTGGACAAGATCGCGGACGTGTGCCGGCAATTGGACGTGCCGGTCATCGGCAAGGAAGTCGGCTGGGGCATCTCTGACCGGACAGCTCGACAACTGGCTGAGGCCGGCGTAGCAGCCATCGACGTGGCAGGGGCCGGCGGCACCTCCTGGAGCGAGGTGGAACGCCACCGCGCACCGACGGAGTATCTGCGGCGCGTGGCCGGCGCCTTCATCGACTGGGGCATCCCCACCGCCGAGAGCATCCAGATGGTCCAGCGTGGCGCGCCTGGCCGGCCCATCATTGCCAGCGGCGGCCTGCGGGACGGCATCGACGCCGCCAAAGCCATCGCCCTGGGTGCCACCGCCACCGCCATGGCCTCCCCCTACCTGAAACGCGCCGTCGAAGGTGTGGAAGCCGTGGTCGAGGAGATCGAGATCATCAGCCAGCAACTGCGCGTGGCGATGATGTGCGTCGGGGCAGGAACCATCGAGGCACTTCAGAACACGCCGCATTTCGTGCGTGTGGATTATCCTTGACACCATCCTTGCTTTCGGGTATCATGTACCTATGGCTCTGAAAACACCCCCAATGCCACCTCCAACGGTTGGCGCAGAGGAACCGGCGGCTGTGCCAGCGCCGGCGGCCGAATCCACGCTGCCGGCGCTGCCCACCTTCGATCTGGAGGTGGGCTGGAGATACGTCTACAACCCCGCAACCGGCGTCCACGACCAGGTGCCCTTGACCTTGCTGGACATCCTATACCCCCTGGAAGACGAGGCCATCGTCATGCCCGAAAGCCCCGACCACGACCTCTGGACCCGCTGGCTGGCCAACATGCTGGAGGGCTTCCTCCGGGGTTGGCTGATCCTCTGCGATGTGCTGATCCACCCGGCGCGCAAGAGCGTGCCGGCCAAAGCGCCCGACATCGCTGCCATTCCGGGGGGCCGCCGGCCCGAGACGCCGGAGAAATCCTACCGCGTGCCCCGGGATGGGCCGATACCGGCCTTTGTGGTGGAAATCACCTCCGAAGACACCCGCGTGACCGATTTGCAGGAGAAGACGCTGTACTATGCCGCCGTGGGCGTGAGAGAGATGCTGATCATTGACATGTGGCCGGAGGATGGCGGTCCATGGCGCTTGCTGGGCTACCGGCTGGAGGACAGCCCCTACTACCGAGAGATTGCGCTCGACGCGGAAGGGGGTATGACCTTCGAGACCGTCGGGTTGCGGTTCGTGGCCGTCGGCCAGGAGCGGATCGACATTTACGACGTGGAGACCAGCGAACGGCTGCTGACCCCCGAGGAGTTGAAAGAGCACGCCGAGGCCGAAGCCGCCCGCGCAGAGGCCGAAGCGACTGCCCGCGCCAAAGCCGAAGCTCGCGCGGCCGAATTAGAAACCCGCCTGCGGGAGCTGCAGGCTCTCTATGAGGCACAGTTGAGACAAACAGCAGACGAATCGACGGAGTCTCCCTCATGATCAAGTCCAACGGCAAATCGCTGTTCGACCGGGTGCGAGCGTGGCCGGTCGCACGTCAGGTTAGCGATCTCGTCGAAAACTGAGACGGCTTTCTTCTGGTATCGATCGCCGGAGGTCAGGCGCGGCGATCCTTCGGCAGACTCAAGGCAGGCTCTTCGGTAGCCCAGCCTTGTTCTGAGCTTGTCGAAGGGGTGACATCTGGACTGAAACAGGCTCTCAATGCGAGCCTAGATGCAATTGCCCTGCGGGCAACAGAAATTAAGTTGACAAGAAACGCTAACGGAATTATAATAGGATGCCTTTCCATAGTGGCATAGGGTCTAGCCTTCTGGCCCAAGACTGCTTGAAGCGGCCCCAATCCTTCGAGTCAGGTCAGTCTTGCTAGAGATCAGCACCACTTCATCCAAGCAAGGAGGCTTTCATGCGTAAACGCCTCATTCCCGCGCAGGCGATTCTGGTGCTGGCGCTGCTCGCGGTACTGGCTCACCCGGCTCTGGGCCAGAGCGCCAACCAACTTACGGCCTGCAAGGACTTCGCTTACTCTACCGAGGAGGATTTTGTCACCCAAGGGCCTGAGCCGGCCGACGGTGACCCAGTCATCTCCGATGGCGACCTCCTCAACCGCTTTCACACCGTCTGCATGCGCAACGCCGACCTGGTCCAGGTGTTCGACGTACGCTCTGATATGGGCCTGGACGCCGTGGACGTGCTCGACGTGGATCAGCAGTTAGTGGCTTTCTCCACCGAACTGAACAGCCCCTTCGGCAACTTCACCCACGGCGACCTACTCACCACCCTCGGCGCGGCCATTCCCAACCAGGCACTTCTGTTGAGCTTTGAGCTGCGAAACATGGACCTCGGCCTGGATGCCGTCCACTTCGTGGGCGACCAGAGGAATATTGCAGGTCTGCTGGACGAGGCCCGCCAGATCGGCCGCAAGCAGTATCTCGAAAACCCGGACCGCCTGGTTGGGCAACTCAGACAGTGGAACGTGGACATCTGGTTCTCCACCGAGGGCACCGCGCCACCGGTACAGCAGCCGCAGTTTCTTGATGGCGATCTGCTCTCAGCCCGCGACGGCATCATTGTGGCCCGTAACTCTACCTTGTTGCCGGCCTCGGTGCCGGCCGGCATCCCCGATCGCGGCGTGGACTTCGGCCTGGATGCCGCGACCGCCCCACGTAATGCCAATCGTCGAGAAATGCGCTTTTCCACGTCAATCCTCTATCGCGGCCAGCCAGCTTTCACTGATGGCGACATCCTTAAGTTCGGCAACGGCGTAGACATTTCGGACGACGATCTATATAGCCCCTTTGAGCCCCGAGCAGACTTCCTGGGTACAGACGCCCTTTTCATGCGTTTCGAGGAACAACCACTGCCGCTGTGGGACCGCTTCCTGCCCCTTATTCTCAGGCAATTCCGACAATTGCTAGGATTAGAACCATGAACGTACACGCCGAACACCGTACGGAAGTTCCCGTGTCGACCAAACCAATGTGGTCCTGGTTCGTAAAGGAGTTAGCTATGTCTCGCCTAGTCACTCCCTTGCTACTACTGGTCCTTTTTGCTGGCGTGCTCATGCTGCCGGCACCGCCCACTGCCAGCCTGGCCCAGGCTAATCCCCTGGAAGCCTGTGAGGGCGGAGCCTTCTCCACCGAAGAAGACTTCATGATGTTGGAAGGGGAACCTTTTGACGGCGACCCTTACATCTCCGACGGAGACCTGCTCAGCTCCGACGGCCAGGTATGCGCCCGTAATGCTGATCTCCTGGCCGCCTTCTACGCCGCAACAGCTCCGCCAGCCGACCTGGGCCTCGACGCCGCCGACATCCTGGGCGTCACCGATCGTCTCGTCGCTTTCTCGACCTCGCTCGACGATCCCTTCGGCAAGTTCACTGCTGGTGACCTGCTCTTCACCAACGGCGCTATCATCCCCAACAGCGCTCTCGTTGCCCCCTTCGGCATCACGCATGACATCGGCCTGGACGCTGTCCATTTTGTCGGCACATCAGAGAACATCCGCCAGTTCGTCAATCGCGCCCGTGAGGTCGATCCTGGCCAGTGGGGGACGGATTTGCTGAAACAGTTGCTGGAGAGCTTCAGCCTCGACATCTGGTTCTCTATCGAAGGCACGCACCGGGTCGCTGGCGCGGCCTCCATCCTCGATGGGGATCTGCTCTCCGCCACGGGCGCTATCGTGGCCAGCAACAGCGCCCTACTCCCCCCAGGCGTCCCGGCCGGCATTCCGCAACGTGGTGTGGACTTCGGCCTGGATGCCGTCACTGCTCGTCGTCTCCCTGGCCAGGAACCCTTCATCCAATTCTCCACCGAGATCCTCTACCGCGGAGAGCTCAGCTTCACCGATGGCGACGTCCTGGTCTCGGGCAACGGCATTGTCGTAACCAACGAAGACCTGATCCAGTTCTTCCACCCGGCCGCCGATTTCCTGGGCCTGGACGCGCTCTACGGCGCAGCCGACGTTCCTCCGCCTCAAGACCCGAATATCCAAACGATGTGTGGTGACCACTCTGCAGTCGATTTTGACGGCGGTATGGTGTCTATCGGCGATCCAGGAACTGGCCTGTACCGCGACAACCCGTCCGCCGCGTGGCCGGCTGGTCGTCCTCGCCGGCCCTGCGGCGAATACGTACCCATCGACGGTTTCCTACCCAACGTCGGAGTCAACCGCTTCCGTGTTGCTTACCGCCCGGCTGGTGATCCTGCTCCCGCCGTTGGCACTGCCCTTGGCATCCGCACCAACTGGAGCCTGCGCGACTGGCGCTGGTTCCCGGCCCCCGGCTGCTATGATGACGCTTCCAGTCCAAGTCTCAACACCGATGCCAATGGCTGGATGGACGCCGCCAACTACCTGACCGCTGCGGATGGCACCCTCACCGGTTGCGCCAACTCCGGCCTGCGCCTGGCTGTCTGGGATACCGCCAACCACCAACCAGGCTTCGGGCCAGCCGACAAGGATGGCCACTACGTCCTGTGGCTGGAATGGGAGGATGGCGGTGGCGTGCTACACCGCGAGCCGTTCGACCACCATTTGCAGCTCGACAATACGCTCCCGGTCATTAACGACCTGCTGGTCACACTGAATGACGGAACAACACCCGTGGCCGCGTGCGGCGAAGCCCCCACCGGCGAAAGCATCTTCAAGGTCCACGGTGACTTCGCCGACGACTACTACTGGGGCTACCGCCTGCGGGTGCGTGGTGGCGATCCGCCCGCTTCCCAATACTACGGTTGGCACAACTACTACGACGGTACACTCCCCGTTGCCAACACCGACGACACCGGTACCACACCCGACGGTTCCACTGTTTACTTGCGTGACATTGACATGACCGACCTGGGCGAGTCTTTCACCGACTGTTGCTACGTGCTTGACCTGTGGGTGCGGGATGCGGCCATACGTCACAGTTTCAACGGCCGTGTGGCCAACAACAACAGCGGCTCCAGCGCCTGGTGGGACAACGTGTTCATCACTTTCGCAGCCGCGCCATAGGCCAGCTCATCCGACGCCCATACGTGGGAGCCACCTGCCACCAATGACTTGGTGGCAGGTGGCCTTTTGTGCACCTAAACTCCTACCATGGTCCGCCAGAACATCTATCGAAACTTGCCATCTCTATGGCCAATGGCGAGTCCAGCGTGATGCGAGGACCCCCCCGCCTCGTTCTTGACAGCACGTTACCTTTCAGGTATCATGTACCTGCTCTGAAGTCCCCATCGCGGCATTTCACTCACCCCCGCGGAGAGGAACACCTAGCAGAAACTCAACAGGGGTGGGAATAGTCCAGCGGCCGTGGCGCGACTGTTGTCCGCGCCGGGCAAGAGGCTGAAGAAGAGGAGAAACCAATGGCTGTGAAAACACCTCAAATGCCACCTCCGACGGTTGCATCAGAGGAACCCGCTGCTGCGCCATCGCCGGCAGCCGAATCCCCGCTGCCTTCTCTGCCCACCTTCGATCTGGAGGTGGGCTGGAAGTACGTCTACAACCCCGAAACCGGCATGCACGACCAGGTGCCGCTGACCTTGCTCGACATCCTGTACCCCCTGGAAGACGAGGCCATCGTCATGCCCGAAAGCCCCGACCACGACCTCTGGACCCGCTGGCTGGCCAACATGCTGGAGGGCTTCCTCCGGGGTTGGCTGATCCTCTGCGATGTGCTGATCCACCCGGCGCGCAAGAGCGTGCCGGCCAAAGCGCCCGACATCGCTGCCATTCCGGGGGGCCGCCGGCCCGAGACGCCGGAGAAATCCTACCGCGTGCCCCGGGATGGGCCGATACCGGCCTTTGTGGTGGAAATCACCTCCGAAGACACCCGCGTGACCGATTTGCAGGAGAAGACGCTGTACTATGCCGCCGTGGGCGTGAGAGAGATGCTGATCATTGACATGTGGCCGGAGGATGGCGGTCCATGGCGCTTGCTGGGCTACCGGCTGGAGGACAGCCCCTACTACCGAGAGATTGCGCTCGACGCGGAAGGGGGTATGACCTTCGAGACCGTCGGGTTGCGGTTCGTGGCCGTCGGCCAGGAGCGGATCGACATTTACGACGTGGAGACCAGCGAACGGCTGCTGACCCCCGAGGAGTTGAAAGAGCACGCCGACGCCGAAGCCGCCCGCGCAGAGGCCGAAGCCGCCCGCGCCGAAGCCGAAGCCGCCCGCGCCGAAGCTGAAGCCGCTGCCCGCGTCGAAGCCGAAGCCCGTGCGGCCGAATTGGAAACCCGCCTGCAAGAGCTACAGGCCCTCTACGAGGTACAACTGAGACAACCAGCGGACGAATCGACGGAAAAGGAGCCCGATATCCACACCGAAACTGACAGTGAAAATTCAGCTTCCGGTGGGAGGACGTAGCAGAGCAACCAGCGGCGTGAACCCTTCGACAGCTCAGGGCGAAACGTAAAACGTGATGACTTTCTTTCACCAGTCCTCACGTTTCACGTTTTACGTTTCACGACCTGGAACTGCTGCATCAAAGCGAAATGCATCTTCTGCTCCACCGGGATGCCGAATTCCGGTCTAATGTAACAGGAGTCTCCCTCATGATCAAGTCCAACGGCAAATCGCTGTTCGACCGCGTGCGAGCGTGGCCGGTCGCACGTCAGGTTAGCGATCTCATCGAAAGCAGCCGGCCCCTCTCCCACGAGATCGCTCAAATGGGCATGGGCGAGGAGTCCATCAGTTCGCAGACGCGCCAGATCCAACCCCGCACCCGCGACGCCAACGTGACTCTCAGTGTGTGTCCCTACTGCGCCGTCGGGTGCAGCACGCTGATCTATTCCAAGGATGGCCACATCATCGACATCGAGGGCAACCCCGACAGCCCTATCAACGCCGGCACCCTGTGCCCGAAAGGCGCGGCTACCTACCAACTGACCGTCAACCCCGACCGGATCACCACCATCCTCTATCGCGCGCCCTTCAGCAGCCGGTGGGAGCAACGACCCCTGGAGTGGGCCATGAACCGCATTGCGGAGAGGATCAAGGAAACACGGGACGAGGGGTTCGTCCACCAGGGGGATGACGGTCTGGTGATAAACCAGACAACTAACCTGGCCGTCCTGGGTGGCGCCACTCTGGATAACGAAGAGAACTACCTCATTAAGAAGCTGTTCACGGGCGGGCTCGGCGTTGTCTGGATGGAAAACCAGGCCCGTATATGACACAGCTCCACCGTGCCCGGTCTGGGCACCAGCTTTGGTCGCGGCGGCGCCACCACCTTCCAGCAGGATCTGCAAAACGCTGATTGCATCGTCATCGAAGGGTCCGATATGGCCGAGTGCCACCCCGTCGGCTTCCGCTTCGTGATGAAGGCCAAAGAGCGGGGTGCTACCATCGTCCACGTGGACCCGCGCTTCACGCGTACATCAGCGGTTGCCGACATTCACGTTCCTATCCGCGCCGGCACAGACATCGCCTGGCTGGGTGGGTTGATCAACTACGTCCTGGAAAACGAGCTGTACTTCAAGGACTACGTGCTGGCCTACACCAATGCCGCAACTCTCATCCACCCCGATTTCCAGGACACCGAAGACCTGGACGGCCTGTTCTCCGGATTCGATCCCGAGGCCCGCAGATATGGCACCACAACCTGGCAATACCAGACCGACCCCGAAACCGGCGCGCCGCTGCAGGACCTGACCCTCGAAGATCCCAACTGCGTACTCAACATCCTGAAGAAGCACTATCGCCGGTACACACCGGAGAAGGTGGCCGAGATTACGGGCATCCCCGAGGACCTGTTCCTGCGGGTCGCCCGGGAGCTTACCGAGAACTCCGGCCCCGAGCGCACGACGGCCTTCTGCTACGGCATGGGCTGGACGCAGCACACCGTGGGTGTGCAGACCATCCGGACCGGCGGCGTGCTCCAGCTCCTACTGGGCAACATGGGCCGGCCCGGCGGTGGGATCATGGCCATGCGTGGTCACGCCAGCGTCCAGGGCGCAACGGACATCCCTACGCTGTACCACATTCTGCCCGGCTACCTGAGCATGACGGATGCTCGCAAGAATCACGCCACCCTCCAGGAGTACATCCAGACTGAAACGAAGCCCGCCGGCTGGTGGGTCCACACACCCAAATACGTCATAAGCCTGCTCAAGGCCTGGTACGGCGACGCAGCCACACCGGAGAACGACTTCCGGTACGACCTGCTACCCAAGATCACTGGCAATCACTCGACCTTGCCGCTGACCGTGGCCATGCGGGACGGAGAGATCAGGGGTCTCATCGTCCACGGCCAGAACCCGGCAGTGAGCGGGCACAACACCCGGCTCGTACGGCGTGGGCTGGCCAACCTGGACTGGATGGTTGTACGCGACTTTTACGAGACCGAAACGGCCTCCTTCTGGTACCAGTCGCCGGAGGTGAAGCGTGGTGGCCCTTCGGCCGGTCCTTCGACGGGCTCAGGAGGGTCCTCAGGGCAGGGACTACGGCCCGAGGACATCAAGACCGAGGTCTTCTTTCTGCCGGCCGCTGGCGTGGCCGAGAAAGACGGCGCCTTCACCAACACGGAGCGCCTGCTGCAGTGGCACGACAAGGCAGTGGACCCGCCTGGCGATGCCCGCTCCGAGACCTGGTTCGTCCACCACCTGGCCCGCCGGCTGAAGGCGCTCTACGCCGGCGAGGAGGGGCCGGCCGCCGAGCAGATCCAGCACCTGACCTGGGACTACTCCACGGACGACAACGGCGCCCCCGACGCTGAGGCCATCGCTCGGGAGATCAACGGCTACACATGGCCGGACCGGGTGCAAATCCCCAGTTTCACCCAGCTCAAGGACGATGGCTCAACCGCCTGCGGCTGCTGGATCTACTGCGGCTCTTATCCCGAGGACGGCCTAAACCTGGCCAAGGCCCGCCAGGCCGGCGACTCCAACAACCCGTCGGCCAGGCCCGGTCCAAGCCTGGGTTGGGGCTTCGCCTGGCCGGCCAACCGGCGCATGCTGTACAACCGCGCCTCAGCCGCTCCCGACGGCAAACCCTGGTCGGAGCGCAAGAAGTACGTCTGGTGGGACGCGGAGGCCGGCCGCTGGACCGGATACGACGTCCCGGACTTCCCAGCGACCAAGGCCCCGGACACGCCGGCTGATTGGGCTGCCGGCGGCATGGCTGCGCACTCGGGCAGTGACCCGTTCATCATGTTGCCCGAAGGTAAGGGCCGGCTGTTCGTACCCCTGGGCCTGGTAGATGGACCGCTACCCACGCACTACGAGCCAATCGAATCACCAGTCGAGAACACGCTGTACAGCCAGCAGGTAAACCCCGTCGCCGACTTCTGGCACTTGCCCGACAATCCGTATCACGAAGTCGGCGACCCCGAGTATCCCTACGTCATCACCACCTACCGGTTGACGGAACACCACACCGCCGGCGGCATGACCCGCACCGTCCCCTGGTTGGCCGAACTCCAGCCGGAGTTGTTCGCCGAGATCAACCGCGAACTGGCGGCGGAGAAAGGCATCGAAAACGGCGACTGGGTCACGGTCAGCACGGCACGCGGCGAGATCCACGCCCGTGCCCTGGTGACACCGCGCATGAAGCCGCTCCAGGTCTACGGGCGCACGATCCACCAGATCGGCCTGCCGTGGCACTGGGGCTACCAGGGCCTGGCCCACGGCGCTGTCGTCAACGACCTCTCCGCCATCGTCGCCGATCCGAACGTGGGAATTCACGAGGGGAAGGTTTTTACGTGTAACCTGCGGAAGGGCCGGCGGTAACTTGTGACTGGATATTGGATATTGGGTATTGGCAACACCCAATACCCAATACCCAATACCCAATACCCATGTTAGAATCCCCAATGATCCAACAAAAGGCACAGAAAACAGCCAACGTCACCATCGAGCCCGGCAAATCCTACGGCTTCTTCACCGATACCACGATCTGCATCGGGTGTAAGGCGTGTGAGGTCGCGTGCAAGCAGTGGAACATGCTGCCGGCTGAGAAGATCGAGCTGTCGGGCATGAGCTACGACAACACCCGCGCGCTCGGTGCCACAACCTGGCGGCACGTGGCCTTCATCGAGCAGGAGAAGCCGGCCCTCAACGGGGACGGCACCCTCACCCGCTGGCTGATGATGAGCGACGTCTGCAAGCACTGCCAGGACGCCGGCTGCATGAGCGCCTGTCCTACGGGCGCCATCATCCGCACCGAGTTTAACACGGTCTACGTGCAACAGGACATCTGCAACGGATGTGGCTACTGCGTGCCGGCCTGCCCCTTCGGCGTCATCGAGCTCAGGCTGGACGCCGATGGTAAGGCCCACAAGTGCACGCTGTGCTACGACCGCCTGCAGGGCGGGATGGAGCCGGCCTGCGCCAAGGTCTGCCCCACTGACTCCATCGTCTTCGGCGAGCTGACCAGGCTCCGCGAAAGAGCCCGCAGACGGGTCGAGCATCTACATCAGCGCGGCGTGACCGACGCCTACCTCTACGGCGCGGATCACGACGTGGCCGGCGGGCTCAACGCCTTTTTCCTACTACTGGATCAGCCGGAAGTCTACAACCTGCCACCGAACCCCACCGTCCCGTCGAACAACGTACCTGAATCAGCGGCTATGAGCGTACTGGCCGGGCTCTTCCTGGGACTCGTGACCGTGATCGCGTTCTTGCTGGGAGGAAGTGAGGCATGAGCACGGAGCCAGAAAACCCACGTCGTTAAGACGTGGGAAACCTTCTCGCTGACCCAGGCGACTGTCGAGGGAATACCCTGGGTTAGCGAGCACCAGACCTGGCGGCTAAACGCCGCAGGTTTGATGAGTACGACGGATGATAGGAGGCCGAATGAGCGCTTACCAACCCAAACCAACCAAGTATGGTCGTAGTCTGCCGAAGCAGGCTGGCTACTATGGCCGGCCCGTCATCAAGAAGTCCCACTGGCTGTGGGAGATCATCGTCTACTTCTTCGTGGGAGGTGTGGCCGGCGGGAGCTCCGTGGTGGCAGCCGTCGCCAGTCGCTTCGGCACCGAAGAGGACGAGCCGGTGGTCCGCACGGGGCGCTACCTGGCCCTCCTCGGTGCCATCGTCAGCCCGATTCTGCTGATCCTCGACCTGGGTATCGGGCGCCGCTTCCACCACATGTTGCGCATCTTCAAGACGCGCTCCCCTATGTCCGTCGGATCGTGGATCCTCGCGGGTTTTGGATCCTTCACCGGACTGGCTGCCGGCGTCCAGGCTGCTCGCGATGGGTTGCTGGGCGTGGGCCGGCTGGCCGGCTTGCTGGCCGCCATGCCCGGTTGGTTCATGGATGGCATGGGCAGCCTGTTCGGCTTCTTCCTGAGTGGCTACACGGGTGTGCTGCTGACAGGAACGGCGATCCCGCTGTGGTCTAAGGCCAAACGCTACATGGGTCCCTTGTTCCTCACGTCGGCGCTGTCGACAGCAGTGGCGGCCATCTCGTTCATCCTCTCCCTGGGCAACAGTACCCCCGACTCGACGATGGAGAAACTGAAGCGCACCGAAAAGGTGGCGCTGTTGTCTGAGTTGGGCCTGCTGCTGGCGCTGAAACAGCACCTGGGACGCACCGGCGACCCGCTGTGGAACGGCCGACACGCCGGCCTCACCCGCTTCTTCGTCGGTGGCGGGCTCATCACACCGCTGCTGTTGCACTTCTCCAGTGATGGGCTGGGCCGCCGGATGTCCCGGCTGTTCACTATCGTTTCCTCGATCCTCGTGCTGGCCGGCGGCTTTGCCATGCGCTACGCGGTGATCATGGCCGGCCACGACTCCGCCGACGACCCCGAAGCCCTGTTCGACATGCAGAGCAACAGCCGGGACTAGACTTCACATCACTCTTTCCGCCCCCCTCGTCAAGACATCATCGAGCCCTACGCGCCGGCCATCGAAAAGGAGATGCGTGCCCTGGTGGACGAGCCGCCCAGTCTCCAACTGGCTCGGTTCTACAGCATGATGTCGTACCACCTGGGCTGGCGGGACGCGGAGCTTCGCCAGGTGAGACGCCGGACAGGCTAGTGGATCCGGCCGGCCACTTGCCTGCTGGCCTGCGAGGCTGCCGGCGGCGACTGGAAGCGTGCTGTGCCGGCGGCCGTTGCGCTGGAGCTGACCCACAACTTCACGCTGATCCACGACGACATCCAGGACGGCGACACGGAGCGACTAACAGGGCACCCCGCCGCAAATATGCACCCCTGAGCTTCTTGCGCTGGTTCCTAATACAGGTTGACTATCGTCCTCAACAGATTATACTTGGATTGACCGGAATTGATTGAAGGAAGCATTGAAGGAGGGCAACATGCAGATCAATAGCCGGATGAGGTTGTTTGCAAGTGAGCTCCGGAAGAGGCGGGAGAAGGTATATGACTACCTAACGGCGAGGAAGTATGTCCAGCGCTTCGCACCTGAGCACATCCGCAACTCAGTTTATAGTTACATTGAGTCAAGCGGGAAGTCCTTGAGACCTGCTGTTCTCTTGCTCTCATGTGGTGCTGTTGGTGGTGACGAAGACAAGGCACTGCCTGCAGCAGCAGCGGTTGAAGTGTATCATACCTGGACACTAGTTCACGACGACATCATCGATAGAGATGAAAAGAGGCGAGGACGTCCTTCGCTGCACGCAGAATTTTGTGAAAGAGCGATCGAGGAATTGGGCTACACGGAAACAGAGGCCCGACACTACGGAATGTCGATCGCAATACTAGCTGGAGATGTGCAACAGGGTTGGTCGGTATCATTACTATGTGAACTATACAGTGAGAAGTCTATTGATCCATGCGTCGTTCTCTACCTTATCGACAACTTGAAGATGCAGGTCCAAAGCACACTGGTTGAGGGAGAAACTCTGGATATCCAATACTCAAAGCGGTTCATCGAATCACTGAATGAAAGACTCATTGTCGACATGCTTTGGAAAAAGACGGGGGTTCTGTATGAATTCGCAGGTAGAGCGGGTGCTGTGATTGGTCTCAACTCTTGCGACTCGAATAACGAACTTGTTAAGGAGCTATCAGCTTTCGCAAGCAAATGTGGCATAGCTTTCCAGCTGCAGGATGACATTCTTGGCATCGTTGGAGATGAAGATTTGCTTGGGAAACCAGTTGGTTCAGATCTTAGAGAGGGGAAGCGAACTACGATTGTATATTATGCATTGAACCAAGCCAATAGCTGTGAGAAGGCAAGGCTATTAGATATACTTGGAAAGGAGCAAGCAACAATAGATGAGGTAACTGAGGCCGTTCATCTGCTAAGACGTTTGGGAGGCATTGAATATACAAAGAGTCTTGCCAGGTCTTACGTCAATCAAGCAATCCCTCATCTTGACCGCATCCCCGATTCGCGTTACAAGGACCTGCTTTCAATGTGGGCAGAATACCTCATTACACGGGAGTTTTGAACCGAGCGCTCGCGGTTCAATAGACATATGGAAGAGACGTGCAGTGAACACTATCAAAGTCTTCATCAGCTCGGCACTTGATGAGCTCGAATATGAAAGAGAGATAGCTACTAGACTCGTTAGACAGCTGAACCTTGAACCCTCTGTGTTTGAGGGATTTCCAGCCATGAGTAAGACGCTCGAAGATGCCTATATTGACGAAGTGCGGGACTGTGATGTGTTTGTACTTCTACTATGGAAAACTCTACGTCCAGCAGTTGAACTAGAGTACGGTGAAGCAATACGTAACAACAAGCCGATTCTCTTGTTCGTCAAAATGCTCAAGGATAACGAAGAGAGAGAACCCAAATTGAACAAATTCTTGGGCCTAGTTCGAAAAATGGAGGGGGAAAACACAGAGGCAGCACACGTGCGATTCTACAAACACTATCGCAGCTTAGCCGAGTTAGAGGAAGGCCTAAGACAGGGAATAATTGGCGAGATTAATCGAAGGCTAAGGCGAACAGTCATGGTGACGCATACCAGAAAGGAGATGTACGAATTGGGCACGAATATTATCCTGGCAGCCCAGAGGCGACTGTGCATAGCCCAGCAGACCCCCTCGCTTTTCCTCGGCCCCCGGGAATATCTGGCGCCTGAGTCTGAAAGAATAGCGTATGAGATGGATTTCTCCGAAGCTCTCCGAACTTGGATCGGTAAAGCAGTGGACGATCCAGAACGAGAATGCATATAACGGTGGGGCAGCGAGCCAGACCGGGGCTTGTCCTCACTGCCAGGCCGGCGCTCAGACGCTCAGGGAATGGCTGGCACGCCTGGGGCAGTATCAACGGCCTGACGTGACAGTCTACGACCGTATCGACATCGCCGCTTCCATGCGCCCGACCGGCCCTGGGGCGAAGTGGTGGGCCTGCCTGTGCGGTGCACGCAGACAGGCATGGCCAGAGAACATGATCTGAGCCGCACGTCGATCTATGACATTGCTGAGCGGGTGCGGGTGCTGTTCGAGCCTCGCATGCCTGGCCCGATGCCATGTCTCAAGAACATTCTCCCGTGTATCGCCCCGTCCCAGGCGACCGACGAGGAAGAGCAACGCTCTCGGGAACAAGAGGCGACGCTGCTGCACCGCCTGATCCTGACCTCGGTTTTCCCCGGCGGGGTGACGATGCGCCCGCTGGAGGAGATTCTGGCAGAAGCGCCCCTCCCCGGCCGCTCAGCGCCCACCATCTGGCGCATCGTCAGCCAAGAGGTGGCCAAAGCCAACCACATTCTGAGCCAGATCGACTACAGTGACATCACCCTCCCCCGGGTGTTGGTGGCCATCGACGAGACCTTCTTCGATGACTATCCCATCTTGTTGGTGGTGGAACCGGTCTCGCTAAGCATCTGCGACTTCTACGTGCCCCCCGACGGCGATTACGCTAGCGAGACGTGGGAGCCCTTGCTCTTGCTGCTGCAAGAAGACCACCACTTGCCCCTCTACGGCGGCCTGGGCGACGGGGCCAAGGCCTATCCGGGCACCCTCCAGGAGATCGTGCAGGCCGCGCGGCCTGCCTGTGCGTCGCACGCAGACAGGCGCTTCTCCGAAGACACCTTTCATACCCTGCACGACCTGGGAGCCCTACGCCGCAAGCTGGAAAACAGCGCCTATCGCGCCTGCCTGTGCCGGCACGGCAGACAGGCCTTCCGCGCCGAATACCAGGCTGCCCGGTAGGTGGAGAAAAAGGACACCCCCGAAACGCAAGCCAAACTCCGCCAGGCCGAATTGCACGACACCTTCGAGGCGTACGCCGGTTGGGTCGCCG
>JBHIAO010000017.1:0-26755 GCA_046758565.1 Anaerolineae bacterium | reverse complement strand
CATCATCCAGCACGTTCACCCCGCCAATGGTAGCGACCCACTCGTTGCTGGCTGCATCGATCGCAATCGCCCAGACAAAGCCATCCGCCAAACCATCGTCGGTGGTGAATGTAGTCCAGGTGTCGTCGCCCTTGTCGTGGGGCGTGCCACCGTCGTCGAGCACGCTCACCCCACTACCCCACGTGCCGATCCATTTGTTGCCTACCTCATCGAGTGCGATGGTTTGAACGTTGTCGTTCGCCAACCCATCGGCGGAGGTGAAGGTGGTCCAGGTGTCATCAGACTTATCGTGGGGCGTGCCGTTGTCGCTCAGCACGCTCAACCCGCCGCTCGTGCCGATCCACTTCTGCCCCATCTCATCCACCGCAACGTCAAGGACAGCTCTGTCCGGCAACCCGTCATCAGCGGTGTAGGTGGTCCAGGCATCGTCCGACCTGTCGTGAGGGGTGCCGTTGTCGCTCAGGACGCTGAGCCCACGCTGAGTGCCGATCCATTTGTGCCCTGCCTCGTCAATGGTCACGGCGTGCACCCAGCCGGTGGCCAGACCATCTCTCGCGGTGAAGGTGGTCCAGGTGCCGGCTTCGTAGACCGTCACGCCCCCGTTCCAGGTGCTCAGGCCGAACCAGAGTCGCCCGGCACTGTCCACAGCGATGGCGGAGACGCCGTTGTCGGGCAGACCATGGGGGGCCAGGTATTTAGTGTAGCTGCCGCCTGTCCTGAGCCCCGCCGAAGGGGCGATTGGGTCCCAGCGCACCACGCCGCCGTCGGTGCCGGCCCACAGCATGCCATCCTGCAGCGCCAGGCTGCGCACGTAGTTGGCATTTGTCCAGCTCTGCCAGGGGCCGACTACCACAGGCGTGGGCGGCACGGGGGAGGGGGTTGCCGTGGCTGTGGGCGTGGGAGTGCCTGGTGTGGCGGTGGCGGTGCCGATGGCCGTGGGGGTGGGCGTTGCGGTGGAGGTGGCCGTCGGTGTGCGGGTCAGCGTAGCTGTCGGGCTGGGGGTAGGGGTCGGCGGTTGCACGACCGCGCCGCCCCAGAAGCCGGCGAGGAGGGTGTGAGTGCCATCCGCGGCCGCTCCAGCCAGCGCCTGACCCAGCGTGGCGTCCAGAGCGTGGGAGCCGGCCTGGGCGTGCCCACTTCCGCCGCTGATGACCTGCCAGTTGGCAGCATAGCCGACCAGCCTCCAGCCCAGGCCTAGGGCGAACAGCCCCGCCACGACAACCGCAACAACCGACACGCAGACCCGTCTCTCACGCATCGTCAATCCTCCTCGGCTACCAGCCCCACCTCTTCCATCCGCACGTTCTCGTAGCCGCGCCGCCTGGCGACGATGCGGTAATCGAAGGTGATGTTGGCCTTTCCGCTGGCATCTCTGACCTCGAAGGAAGTGGGCGTCTGGTTGACCACATAGAGCGGTGCCCAGCCGCCAACCGGCGTGAGAAAGACGTGATAGCCGACCTCCAGGTTCACCGTCTCGGCGAAGAGGGGGTCGATCTCAACCACAGCCAGGCCGTCTTTGATCTGAGCTTTGCCGAAGTCCTCGAACCAAACCCCCGTGCTTTCGAGGGCGTACAGGGCTCGCATCCCGTGACCCTCTGTCAGAACCACCGCGCCCTTGCTCCCTCGGGCCCAGGTGTCCCCGCTCTCGTCTACGTTGAAGATGAGATTGTTGTCTTTGTCGCGGATCTCAAAGTCGGCATCTTCACCATCGCCATCTTCGTCCAGGTCAATCCGAACTCCATCGTTGACGATGAGATAGATGTCGCTGCTACTGTAGGTGGGGTCAGAGTATATCCGGCCATCATCTCCAAGCAGGGTGTCGGCATTGCCGCCCAGGATGAGATCAGCGCCGCTGTCTCTGCCCCGAGCGTAGACGCCGGCACCGCTGGCAGACTCGGTCACGCCAGAAACTCCGACTCCGATGGTTGATCTGCCAGAGACACCGGTGGCACCGCGCCCCTCGACGCCGACGCCAACGCTGCTTTCGCCGAACACTCCGGTCTCGCCAAAGCCTTTGACGCCGGTCCCAAAGCCGGCGCGGCCCTCCACCCCGATGGCGGTATAGTCGGTCCCGACGCCGTATACTCCCTTCTGCGTGCCGTCCCCCTGGACACCGGTGTTGCCTATGCCGTTCACGCCGATGCCAGAAGGGGCCTCGCCAAGGACCCCGGTGACGATGGCGGCGGTGTGTACACCCCCGACGGTGGCGGTAGAAAGGGCCGCCCCGTGGACCCCGACAAGGCCGATGCCGGTGACCCCCGTAATGTTACCTCTGGCGCGGACACCTTCCCTTCCCGTGGCGTAGATGCCGCCGCCATTGACGCTCGAGCCGTACAGGCCAACGCCGTTTTCGCTGTAGCCGTACACGCCGTAGTTGCCGCCATCACCGCGCACGCCCTGCAGCCCGCCCTCGCCCAGCACGCCGGTGCCGGCAGAGCTCTCACCCCACACACCCGTTCCGCCGGCGTCCGGGGTGCTGGCGCCCCGCACGCCCGTCGGGCCCGATCCCCGGACGCCGTAGGACTGGCCGGCGCCCACAACCCCGGTGTCCTCACCGTTGCCGTAGACCCCCACCAGGCCGCTGATCCCCAGCAGGCCTGAACCGGCTCCGCTGCCACCGTAGACACCGATGTTGCTATCGCTGTAGCCAGACACGCCGTACCCGGAGCCGGCGTTCGCCACATCCAGCACTGGCGCATGGTCCAGATCGCCTCTCATTAGGTCGCCGTCCGTGTTCACGTAGCGATCATCGTGATGGTGGGTCGTGGGGGCAAAGGCGCTGGCGTGAGAACCATCCAGGGTGTCGGCATCCTGACTGAAGATGGCGTACGGCACGCTGACGATGCGCTGGCGGGGCGTCATCTCCGGGTCCGCACCCACCTGCACCCCCAGCCACAGGTCGCGCCCGTCAAAGATGCCGAGGTCCAGCGCCGTGGTGTCGCCCAGCAGGGTGGTGAACAGGCCGCCGGCCACCGTCACGGACTTCGTCTCCGTCCACAGCGGCGCACCCCCGGTCGCCACATCGTACAGGCGGAAGATCATGGTGTATGGGCCGTCCGCGACGGGATCGCCGGCCCCGTCCAGAAGCCGGCCCTGGTAGCTGATGAGGGCCGGCACAGCCAGGGCCATCACGAGTGCTCCACCCTTCTCGCCCGACTGCGCGCGTGGGCCGGCTCCCACGTTGCCGGCCGCCACAAGCATACCCAGCATGGCTGTGACTGCCAATACTGCCACTATCGTTCTAGTTTTCATCTCTATCTTTACCTCCTTTTCGCTTGTTTCAGACAGTGGTCGCGCCCACCAACTCCGTTCAAGTTGTGAGGGGCAGCCGGCTATGCAACAACCCAGTGAGCAGCTAGCCCTGAAGCCGCGAGCAACACCAAGATGGTCGCAGCCATCACGCGGACAATGGTTTCCCAACTTCCCATAACGCTGCCGGGCATCAGACTGACCAGAGCAGTCTCGTCCTCCCCAGTCCTTGCCATCCAAGATACTGACTGCTCCCCCGGACCCGCTTTGTGGATCAGCGGCAGGTAGACCTGATTGCCGACGGAGATAGAGACGCTGTCTTCCCCCACGAAGCCGTCGCTATCGGCAACTTGCAGGGTGATGGTATGCCGGCCGGCGCTCAGGCCGTCGATGTAAAGCTGGCGACCGCTGCCCAAATCGCCATCGCGACTGGAATGCCAGGAGAAACGGGTGTCGGTGGTGATAGGCCCATCTTCCAGGTCGGTGGCAGTGCCCTCCAGGATGACAGGGCTTCCCACAGGAGTAAAAGCGCCATCTCTTGGGGTCACGATAGCCACCTCTGGCGGTTTGCCTTCGACCACGAATGTGGCATCGGCATCATCCTGGCCCGTGTTGATGCCATCGGTGGCGATGACCCGCACGAGGGCCTGGTCGCTGCCGGCGAGTACACCCGCGTTGAGAGTGTAGCTCGTTGCGGTAAGGTCGGTGGCGATGGCCGTCCAGGTGGCGCCGTTGTCGGTGCTGTATTGCAACACGTAATGTAAGGCATCGCCGTCCGCATCGCTGGCCGACCAGGTGATGGTCTGATCGCTGTAAGGCGCCCAGTGCTCGCCACCGTTGGGATGGAGCAGGGTGACCTGGGGCGCATGAGCGCTGACGGCGGTGACGGATATCTCGGTCTGGCCCCGGCGGATGACGACACGAGCAGTGTTCTGCTGCCAGGGAACGATCTCAAAGAAGCTGCTTGTGTTTGGCGCATCACTGTGGCTACTATCCAGATCGAAGTATCGGGTGAAGAGGGCGTTGCCACCAGCGTCCTGTAGCTCCAGCGCATAAAGACCGGATCCCGGCTCATCATTGCTTCCTGACGGCAGCATGACCCGGTAGAAAGGTGTGAGCAAGGAGAGGTCCACATCGGCGATGAAGCCAGCGCCGACGAGGTATTCCTGTGGGGCGTTATTCAGCTCTTGTGCCCGCATCAGATTTGCCGCCAGGCCGGTGAACTCGTTGTAAAGATTGCCAAAGGTGTGATCAGACATCCACTGTGGATTGCAGTAACTCATGATATCGTAGTTGGTACTGGGATCGACATAGAGCGGCGCGGTGGGGTCTTCAAGATCGACGCCATAGACGCCGATGAGACCATCGGCATAAGGATACCAGCCGGGATCGGGCTCGGAGGCACAAGCCGAGAAAGTATGTTCCCTGCCTAGATTATGACCTATCTCGTGGGCCATAGTACGAGCACCGTCATCACTGCCGGCCGTGACCCAACCAGCAGCACTGTGTCCTGGCGTGTAGCCGCAACCGGCGGTGCCTGGGATGGGAACTACTGACTGCGGCACCATGCCATAGAAGTGACGGTCCCAATGCCCAGAGAAGAACCAGCGGGAACCTAACTCAAGCAGGACCCAATTCCAGGGGTTGCCACAACTCGGGCCGCTGGTGTCGCTGAAGTCAGCCAGCGTGGGCAGGTAATCTGAATAGACGTTCACGGTGCTGAGAGGATAGGTCTTGCGCAGCCATCGCACGGTGTCCTCGTTGCTCACCGTGGACATACCGCCACTGGTCATCAGGCGCACCATCTGAACGTTCAGCGGATCGGTGTTGTGGAACTGGGCTCCCACCGTGATCTGGTTGTCCAGTAGACAGGAAGCGCCGCACTCTGTTTTCACGTAGGGTCCCGTAGGGTTGATGACAACGTGGAAGTTAGGCCGACCCGCGGGCGTCCAGTCATCGGGCAGCAGAAAGTTGATAGTGCGGTCCAGGTTGCTCACGACCGCCGGGTCGTTAACGGGATCGGTGGTGGGGAGCAGAGTGGCCGGGGCGATGGGATCGATGGTATCGAGGGAATGGCCGCTGCGGTAGAGATGAGCCGACACATTGGGAACGATATCCGTGGTTCCTTCCACCCCGACGAAGACGCGGGCCAGGGTGCGTTTATGGGCGATGAGGGGCGCGCCGTGCACCACCTGAATGAATTCCACATCCTGAGCGATCAGATTCAGGGTGATGGGGGGGAGAGGTGTGGGGGTGGGGCGTCGCGTGGTGGGGAAATCGATGTCGGTGCGATGCTCACCAGCCATCAGGGATAAGAATCGATCGGCGCTGCTGGTAAGACGGAAATCGGCCGACAGGGTTTCGGGATGTACGGCGATTTGGTAGGCGCCAGAGGGGAGGCTGCCAAAGCTGTAGCTGCCGGTTGCATTGGTACGGCGGTTTCCCTGGCTGACCCCTTCGCGGATCAGCTCCACCGCGACATCAGCCAGACCCGGTTCGCCAACATCGTAGCTGCCATCACCGTCAAGATCTTCGAACACGCGACCGCTGATAGAGCCGCCGACACCAGGAGACGTGTCGGTGTAGCATATCCGCAGCTTAGGGGCATTGCCCGAGCCGACCCCTGGACCAGCGAACATGCCAGCGGAATATTCGCCGCTACGAAACGCGCGGCTGAAAACTCCAGACCCCGGCCGCATTTCGAGCCCGAAGTTGCCAACGCCTCCGGTCAACCACCCTTGCACCAGGTCCCTCACATCCCAGGTGTAGGCAACCCCGCCAACGCCGCCGATCTCGGCGCTAATACCGGTCGCAACGCTCCATGGTTTGGTGTTCCAGGTAACGGTAGCCTCGTCCCAAGCGCTAGAAAGCCGATACAGGTCGATGGGGTGGAGGCCCGATGCATCGCCGTAGAGGGTAGCGATGAAGGCAGCGCTGCTGATGGCGGTCGCAGGCATGGGCGACAGGTCGAAGTACACCAGCCCACGATGCTCCTGACTAAACTCGTCTCGGGCGACGTAGATCCGCCGCTCATCGCCATGATTAGAAGTGGGGTCTTGCTGGTCGACATAGGCGTCGGCGTCGGCGATGGTGGTCAGACATGTGATAGGAGTTAAATCGACATGGAGGCTATAGGGCGCGGTGGCGTCTCCCACCGAGCCGGGAGAGACGCGCACCCAGTAATCGCCCGGCTCGGTGGCAGCGTAATGGAGATGGCGGATGCGCGCGTGTGCGGGGGCCACGCGCGCGAGGACGGTGCGGTCCGGGCCAAAGAGCGCCAATTGGTAGTCTCGCGGCGGGTCGAGGTAAACATCGATGTCGGATATGCTGCTGACAGCAACGTGGAACATGTCGAAGTCCCAATCGGGGCAGATGTAGGCGGAAACGGTCGCCCCCGGCGTGAGGGTGAAGGCCTCCTCGAATCGCTCGTTGGGCTCGTAGGGATCGGTGGCCGGGCAAGTGGGTAGCGTCGGCGTCGCGGCTGGAGTTGTGGTGGCGGTTGATGGGTGGGTGGGTGTCTTGGTTGGTTGGCTAGTTGGTGAGAGGGTTTTCGTCGGCGTGCGGGTGACAGTTGGCGTAGATGTGCGAGTCGGTGTGTTCGTGGGTGTCCGGGTGAATGTCGATGTAGACGTCGCCGTGGGCGTTGGGGTGCTCGTGGATGTTCGGGTGGGCGTGTGAGTCGGTGTCGGAGTTGCCGTCGGCGTGCGAGTCGCAGTGGGCGACGGTGTCGCAGTGGCGGTGGGGCTGGGCTCCACCACCGTGTAGTGACACTCGTTCTGAGCCTTCGAGTTGACCAGGACGGCCACGAGTCGTCTCTGCTCAGCAGGGCCAGAGATAGTGGCCGCGAAACCGTAGGTCTGGTTCGCCACGACAGCGTGCTGGGCGATTAACTGGCCGGCGGGATACACCCAGATCTGCACGGTGTCGTTCACATTCGCCCGATAGCGGATGTTGAGGGTTGCGCCCACCGGATATGAGCGATCACACCCTTCAACCAACCAGATATCCACCTCAGGGGGAACGCTGGTTGGCGTCTGGGTTGGCGTTGCCGTCGGCGTGGGCACAACGTAGCTGACTATGAGATACGGCCTGTTTGAGGCAGCGTTGGCAGAGGTGAAGCGCCTCAGGTAATAGCTGCCGCTCTCCGGTCCCCGCAGCTCCAGGCCGAAGTTGGGCGAGCTACCGAAGTTGCGACCCACCCAGTAGTCCTGAACCAGGCTCGTCACATTCCAGCCATAATCGCGAGGCTGCGTGCCTACACTGATCTGACTGTACGAGCTCGAGGCGGGCTTCTTGTTCCACGTGATCGAGCTGTTAGTCCAGGCGGCCGTGACCCGACGCAACTGGATATTAACACTGCTCAGTCCCTGACCCGCCTCCAGGTAGGCTTTGAATCCCGCGCTCGTGATGATCGCATTGCTGGGTATTGCGGACAGATCGAACCCTACGTACGACCGCCTATCATCCGGAATCTCTGCGTTCAGGTTCTGCACATCCAGTCTGGTACTGCTGCCGAAGTTGGTGGTGGGCGCCGCTTGGGAGGCGTAGGCGTCAGCCACAGGGAAAAGGGTGACGGCGGTCTGGCTGGGATATGCTCCATCAGGAGCTTGTTGAGCCGCAGGTGCCGGCGAGCTCAAGGCAGCAGAACTCATGCCTCCCACAAAGAGGATCACAGCCAACAATGCCAAGGCCGGCAAGTGTTTGCGCGTGAGAAAGCTCGGTGTTCTCATAGTCTCACTCCATTTCAAGGACCCATGCTCTTGGGCATGGGAGGAAGGAGAACCGGCGAGATGGTTCTCTGTCAGCGACGTTTCACAGGTAGCACCGTTGCCGGTCAGTCATTTCTGAGCACAAGCGGAAGGTAGATCTGGTTAGCCGCCGGCATGACCGCGCCCCCAGGTTGCCAATAGCCCCAACTCAGCGCCAGCGGGCCGGAACTGCTATACCCGATGGCCGGCTGGCCGATTGTGGCATTCATCGCCAGAGGACCACTGCTCCGTGGCTCCTCACCCCCGCCCATCACCCACCAGTCGAGGGCTAGACCAGGAGGGGGAGCCAGGGCCGAAGCGATGCTGGACAGCAACACGAGGGCGACCAAGGCCAGGAGAATCACGATTCGTTTCATCGCCCACCTCCCTGCTAATCGTGCTCCAGCGTCAGCCGCACCCCACCGACCTGGATCCAAGAATCGGCGTCGAGGAATGCCAGCTCCAAGGTCAGGTAGAGGATTCCAGAGTCGGCGGTCAAGACGTTGTTGGACGTCAGGTCATGGTGTATCGTGCAGCCATCCGGTTCCCCACAAGTGTAGTCAGTGCTATCGTGGACAATGGTGTCATAGGAGCCCACCCCCGTTTGCCGGCGCAAGAGGACGGCTGAAATCCCCATGTTTTGGCTATCCCTGCAGTTCCAGTAAATGTCTAGGGCTGAGATGGTCACGTCCTGCCCGTAGAGAGGACCCGGCACCGTGATGGGGAGCATGACATTCCTCCTGTTTCCGCTGCCCGTGCCGGGTTTGGTGATAGCCCCACCCATGGTGTCCATGTCTATGATCGTGGTGTCACTTTGATGGTACGGCCGCACGCCGTTGCCGCTGATCCAGACATAGGACTTAGCAGTACTCTGGATGACGCCCGATCCAGAGGCCCTAATAGCCACACCGCCACTAGCTCCCTCGGCCTTGATGGCTGGGCTGCTACTCTTGCTCCTGGCAGAAAGTCCTATCCCACTGGTGGTATTCGTGTGTTCCACAAAAAGAGCGTACGGCTTAACGCTGCTCCTGGCCCTCACCCAGGCTCCGGGGACGAGACTCATAGCATACGGCACGGCTCGGATTTGCGTGCGGCCCAGGTCGCGCAAGGAACCACCACTGTCCCTGGCTCGCACCTGCAACCAGAGTGCCTTGCCATCAATTCTGTCGCGGCCCCAGTTAAAGGCCACGTTGAACTGACCGCCAGTCACCACGACGGCCTGGGTGATGGTGCTGCCCACCTGGCTACCTCCGCTGGAGGCATCGTATAACTCGAACTCCATCTGTCGGGTGCCGTTCACCGGGCTGCCGGCCTCGGTGAGGACGCCCTGGTAGTAGAAGCCCGAGGTGAGATCACCTGCTACGGCCATCGTTTCATCCGGTTGCTCCCCTTCCGAGCCCCGTGGCAGGGGCTGCGCGCCAGTCATCACCGGCAAGACCAGTAGGACGACCAGCATCATAGAAGTGAGCAGTGTCCACTTCTTACGTGTCATTTCTCATACCTCCTTGCGTAGATTCAGTCCCATGCCTTTATCCAGATCCGGATCGGCTGTTCACTGCGACCCAAGATCGGTCTCCTCACGAGGTGTCTCCACACAGGTCTGCTCTTCCAGGAAAGCAAATAGACTTGGGAGATCCAGAAAGCTTTGCCGCTCACCCGTCGCCGGGCTCTCCAGCGAAGCTCGCCAGATCCATCCTCCCCGGCCACGCACTCGCTGCAAGCGCAGCAAGTAAGAGATGTATGAGCGTGGTTCTTTGTCGAAGTCTTTGTCCATGTCACTCGCTAGCATTGTAACCTACTACCGTTTCCAAAACGTTACCAGGGCAGTTCGCCGGCCTGGCGGGCAATTCATGATACTGTTGGTTTATTTATGTTTACTGGCAGGTTCCCGCCTATCCGCCTGAGAATAAATCCTTAGGCTAATAGCTGAAGCGCGCTGGAGTGGGAAATCTAGCATGCTTTAGCTTGATTAAGCTTGTAGACGGCGGATTGATTCGCCGGCGAGCTTGAAATGCGCTCCCAAAGCCTCTATAATGTAAGCAAATCATGAAGCGACTCTCACTCTGCCTCCTGGGCCCCTACCACATCACCCTGGACGGAGAACCTGTCACCGAATTCCGGTCCGACAAGGTGCGCGCCCTGTTGGCTTACCTGGCCATGGAAGCCGATGGGCCTCACCGGCGCGACGCCCTGGCCGGCCTGTTCTGGCCCGACGTGCCCGACAGAACGGCTCGCAAGAACCTGCGACTGACCCTCCACCGGCTGCGCGATGCCCTGGACGACCTGGAGACCGAGTCCGCCTACTTCCGCGTCACCCGCGAGACGATTCAGGTGAGACCGGCTGCCATCTGGGTGGACGCAGTCGCCTTCGCCGATCTCATCGCCGGCAGCCGAAGCCATGACCACCGCCGCATGGAGACCTGCGCCGCCTGTTCAGAGCGCCTGGCAGAGGCAGCGGCGCTCTATCGCGGCGACTTCCTGCAGGGGTTCTTCCTGGACGACTGCCTGGCCTTTTCGGAATGGGCGCTGCTGAAACGGGAGGAGTTTCACCGCCAAGTACTGCCCGTGCTCTACCATCTGGCAGAGCACCACCGCCGGCGGGGCGAACTCGACCAGGCACGGATCTACGCCAGCCGCCAGTTGGAACTGGAGCCCTGGCGTGAGGAAGCCCACCGGCAACTGATGGACATCCTGGCCCGCAGCGGCGAGTGCAGCGCGGCCCTGGCCCAGTATGAGACCTGCCGGCGCGTCCTGGCCGAGGAACTGGACGTCGAGCCGGAGCAGGAAACTGAGCGACTGTACGAGCGCATACAGATGATGCGGGCGGGGCCACGCCGAAACTTACCCCCACAGGCCACCCCCTTCGTGGGACGTGAGAAAGAACTGGCCAGGATTGCCGAAATGCTGGCCGATCCCGATTGCCGGCTGCTGACGATCGTCGGCCCTGGGGGCATTGGCAAAACGCGTTTAGCCATTCAGGCTGCGCTGGCGGTGGTAGACAAGCAAGCCAGGATGTTTCTGCATGGGGTTGGCTTTGTGCCACTGGCGGGGGTTGAAGCGACCGAGTTCCTGGTTCCCACGATAGCCAATGCGCTCGGTTTTTCGTTCTCCGGGCCGGCGGAGCCGGGCCAGCAGCTCATCAATTATCTGCGCCAAAAGGAGATATTGCTGGTATTGGACAACTTCGAGCAGTTGCATGATGGAACCGCCTTTCTCCTGGAGCTACTGGAAGGAGCACCGGAGGTAAAGCTGCTCGTCACGTCGCGCCAGCGCCTGAACCTGCACTGGGAATGGCTTTTGCCGCTTGAAGGGCTGCCATATCCAGAAGGGGATGCGGCGACAGTGAGACGCGGGGACGGTGAGGCGTATGACGCAGTGCGGTTGTTTCTGACGTGTGCACGCCGGGTGCAGCCCGGCTTTGAACCGGCGGGGGAGACGGAAAGGGCCGTGATCCGCGTTTGCCAGACGGTCGAAGGCATGCCGTTGGCGGTGGAACTGGCGGCGGCCTGGGTAGGGATGTTGCCCGTGGCCGGCATTGCGACCGAGATCACCCGCAACCTGGACTTCTCCGCGATCGCCATGCGCCACCTGCCGGCGCGCCACCGCAGCCTGCGCGCCGTCTTTGACCACACCTGGAGCCGGCTGACGGAAGAGGAGCGCATGGTGTTCGTCCAATTGTCTGTCTTTCGCGGCGGGTTCACCCGCGAGGCAGCGTTGGCAGTGATCAGTAATCAGTCAACAGTCAGCAGTGAACAGTCAGCAGTAAACAGTAAACAGTTCTCATCATTGGATACTGATCACTGTTCACTGTTCACTGCTTACTGTTCACTGATTACTGACCACTGGCTCGCATCGCTGGTGGACAAGTCGCTGCTGCGCTTTGTGCCAGGGGGTCGGTATGAGATGCACGAACTGCTGCGTCAGTACGCGGCCGAAAAGCTGGCTGCTGTATCCGACGTGCAGGCTGCGGCGCGCGACCGCCATTGTACGTACTACGCTGCGTTCTTGCAGCGCCGGGAGGCCGAGCTCGTCAGGGCCGGCACGGCCGAGACCCTGGCGGCGATAAAGGTAGAGATCGCGAACGTACACGCAGCGTGGCGCTGGGCCGTGACACAGGCCAAGATAGGAGAGATTGAGCGCAGTCTGAATGGTTTGTCGCATTTTTATCTTCTCGCAGGCCCTTTCCAGAAAGGTGAAATGCTCATTGAGATGGCGGTGGATCGCGTGCGTGGGCTTGTTGACAAAGCAGATAGGTTGGAACCAAACGAGCAGATTGTTCTGAGTAGACTGCTAACGGAACAGGCGCGCCTACTAAATGGGCGAGGAATGTACGATCAGGCCATCACGGCCGCCCGAACGGCCATTGACACTGCGACGAGGCTCCGTGCAGGCGCGGCGCGAACCAGTCAGGCGGTTGGCCTGGAGGCGGCGGGTTTTCTGCAGTGGGGGCGGGCGCTCTGGCGCCAGGGGGACTATGATGCAGCTCGCCCACAGCTCGAACGGGCCTTGGCCTTGGCCAGAGCCGCGTCACTGCGCCAGGTGGAAGCAGATAGCCTGCATAACCTGGGCGTTGTCTCCTTCAACCAGGGGGACCACTGGGGGGCTAAGGCCTATTACGAGCAGGTCCGGCGCAGCTACCGGGAAATCGGTGACCGGCGGAGCGAGGGCATGGTACTCGGCAATCTCGGCCTGCTCTTCAATCGCCAGGGCGACTATAGCCGGGCTGCGACCTGCTACAGGCAGGCCTTGCGCGTGTTCCAGGAGATTGGCGATCGGCAGTGCGAGGGTCTGACGCTGTCTAATCTCGGTCTGCTAGCCCATCGTCAGGGCGACGATATCGCCGCCCGAGATTTCAGCCAACAGGCGCTCCACATCGCCCAGGATCTTGGCGATCGCCACCTTCAAGGGTACGCTCTGACCCACCTGGGACACGCCCTGGATGCTTTGGGGCATCTGGCTGAGGCCACCGAGGCCTACCGGAAAGCTCTGGACATAAGGCGTGAATCAGACGAGCACAATCGAGCTATGGAGTCCCTGGCCGGCCTGGCCCGTGTTTCCCTGGCCTGGGGCGACCTGGACCAGGCCCAGGCCCAGGTCGAGCAGATCCTGAGCCACCTGGAGATAAATGCTCCTTCGACTGGCCGAGGGCATGCCCTGGAGGGCACAGTCGACCCCCTTCGGGTTTACCTGACCTGCTACCGCGTCCTGTGCGCCAACCAGGACCCCCGCGCCGGACAGCTTCTAGAGACTGCTCACGGTGTGCTACAAGACCAGGCGTTCAAAATCGACGACAGCCGACTGCGGCGCTCTTTCCTGGAGAACGTGCCAGCGCATCGGGAGATCGTGGCAGAAGCCAGAAGGATGAAGGGGGAGGGATAAGCTTGATCAAAGTGACGCTTACGCTTGCGACGGATTGTCAAATCCGTCGCCCAGCGGCCGTATGGTTCGGCTACACTCACCACAGGTCTGGCGATCCTGCCGGAGCGAAGTGCGACTTTTGCCCCAATGCGATCAAAGCTGCTCTTGGCGCTAAAGATGGGAGATGATTTCACGTGTGAGCAGGCCCAATCCCACACCGACTTTTCTGACATCAAATATGGTGCTATAATAGTGCTATGGTCGATGCTTCGCTGTCGCGTGTTGTCATAGATACTAACGTCGTCTTTGAAGGCCTGACCAAACGCGGCGGAAAATGAGTCGATTAACCGTCCGTCTACCGGAAACGCTGCACAGTCAGTTGACAACCCTGGCTGACCGTGAAGGGATCTCGTTGAACCAATTCATTGTGTATGCCCTCACGCGCCAGGTGACATTGGCTTACACTGCCCAGGCTGTGCCCGCGGAAGCAGTGGCTCAACAACGGGCGTCGTTCACAGCGCTGTTGCAAAGTCTGGGGCAGGCTACGTTTGATGAGATTGAGGCAGCAATGGCAGAGCGCGAGGAGGTTGAACCCGAGGTCGGGTTGACCCCTGAGGTCACGAGGCGTCTGCGGGAGCGCCTGGCTCACAAACAACTGCCGGCATAGAACGTGTTTTGCTCAAATTGTGGACAAGAGCTAAAGACCCCCACTCTTGCACCATACCGCCAGCCCTGGAAACTCCCTTCGGAAAGATCTTCTTTTTGGAGCCAGGTGTTCAGACAAATCGGTTGGTTCAGCACTACTACATATAGTGCGCTCGACAAGGAGACTTTTTCGGAAAGGGTCCTTTTTTGCCACGTCTTTCCCAAGTATCGTGGGTGTATTAAGAAAGCTAAGTGCGAGCCGACAGCTTGAGAAAATGACATCGCCTACAAACTGGCGGAAGAGCCTGCCGAAAAGTAAACGATAGCCGGCCCGATGCGTCAAACAGGATGCCCCGCACACCGTTGCCGGCCAGCCCATCGCTCGTGCTGAACCGCGTCCACGTGTCATCGGCCTTGTCGAAGGGCGTGCCGGTGTGGTCCAGCACGCTCAATCCGCTGCTGGTGGCCAACCACAGCCGGCCTGCCGCGTCGAAGGTGATGGCCCTCACGGCGCCACCGGCCAGTAACTCATTTTGAACACCCAATTGAATTCGAGCCTGTCTGTGCTATAATATCGGTGCAACAAACCTATCGAGGCCGATATGAACACATTCCGCATCTGACGAGGGAGGTGTGAGATGCCGTCACCATTTCCTGGCATGGACCCATATATTGAAACCAGGCGGATCTGGCCTGATTTTCATCTTGACCTGGCTGCTGAAATCCGTGCTAATCTGAACGCACAGATACAGCCGGGGTACTATGCCACCGCGGTCACTTACGTCACGTATGATGTGATTGAGATTGTACAACCCGAGCCACGGGCAGTATCCCCCGATGTCAGTGTGTGGCGCACGGGTCCTGGTTCACCCGCGCCAGACGCTGTGGCGGTGATCGATCCGCCCCCAGCGCAGGGTATGGTGCCGTTGGAAGTGGAGGTACGCCTTGCCAACGTGGAAGTGCGCGAAGCCGGCACCGACATACTGGTGACAGCCATCGAAATCCTTTCTCCCATCAATAAACGCCCCGGACGAGAACGTCAGAAATATCTCCGCAAGCGGCGCGAACTGCTCCGCTCCGAGGTGCACGTCATGGAACTGGATCTGTTGCGCGGGGGGGAACGCTCGCCGTTGGAAACACCGTTGCCACCCGCGCCGTACTACGTAACCCTCGCCCACGCGGATCACCGTCCGTATGTGGATGTATGGCCCATCCAGTTGGAAGCGCGGCTGCCGGTGTTGCCGGTTCCATTGTCCGCGCCCGACCCGAATGTGCCGCTCGATCTGGGTGCGGTCGTGCAGGCGGTGTATGAGCGCGGCGGTTATGCCACGCGCATCGACTATCGTCAGCCTGTGCCCCCACCACCTCTTGAACCTGAGCAGCAAGCATGGGTTGAACGACTGTTGCCATCGCCGGCGGCTGCTCCATGATGTTTCTGGAGTTTGGGCACAAGTGTATGCGACTGCTGCTGGGCATCACGGGCCGGCTGCCGGAATAACGACCCACGAAACTGCACGTACCGCGCCTGCGTTTCGGCAGTTGAAACTGCACCAACCCTTCGACAAGCTCAGGACGTCGCGTTTGCGAAGTCGCCCCCTTCGACAGGCTCAGGACAGGCTTCGGCGACTGGTCTTGAGCCGGCGCAGGCCGGCTTCGCGAGGGTTGCCGCGATTTCAATCGCCAGGCTGAGTAGCTACGACTGAACGAAGGTTTGCGCCTGGCGCGCAAGCTCGCGCTAATCTCAGTGCCCGCCAGTTGGCCCCATAGATCACCTGGTATGGAGTTTGCCAAGATGTTTGCATTGTGCTAACATTACCCCTGTGTACAGCATCGTATTCACCAAGAGAGCCCACAAGACGCTGCGCAAGATGCCCCGGGACATCGCCCTGCGAATCCGCAGCCGGTTGAATCGCATTGCGGCTGACCCTTATGCGAAGCATCCCAACGTAACCAGCGTTTGCTAGAAGGCGCGGAAATGTTGCAGGACATCCGCGCCTATGACGAAGCCAAAAAGGCGATAGAGGATGGCGAGGAACTGATACCCAGTGCAGTGACCTACGCCATTCTGGATGGTGCAAGCCCGATTAGAGTATGGCGGGAGCATCGCGGATTGACCCAACAACAGTTGGCGGAAGCTGCCGGCATCAGCGTTCCCTATCTATCTCAAATCGAATCTGGCAAGCGCAAGGGAAGCGCCGATGTATTGACCGCTATCGCAAATGCACTCAGCCTTGATCTGGATGACGTTGTGGCTCCACAGCACGATGAATCACCGCAGAATCAGCGGCAGGTATAGCCGGCGCTGCGCGGCGCCCTTCATGCGGCTCAAGCCGGTGTCTGCACCTGCCCACACCGTGCCCGATGGACCCAGGGCGACGGTGAAGATGTAGCTATCCACCAGCCCATCTTCAACCGTCCACGTGTGCCACACATCGTCGGATTTGTCGAAGGGCGTGCCGGCGGTGTCCAGCACGCTCAACCCGCCGCTGGTGGCCAACCACAGCCGGCCCGATGCATCGAAAAAGATGTCCTGCACCCCGTTGCCGGCCAACCCGTCACTGGTGCTGAACCGCGTCCACGTGTCGTCCGTCTTGTCGAAGGGCGTGCCGGCGTGGTCAAGCAAGTTCAGCCCACAACTGTTGCCGGCCCAGGTCTGCCCGTCTCGGCCAGGGCGGGCAGATCAACTCCCGGCCAGAACCCGGCATGGACCCGGTACCGGACGCTGCTCACCCGGCCAATGGCTTTCTGACGTCGCATGACATGTTCGTAGTCAGGTACGAAACTCAGTGGAGTGCCGTTCAACGCCACCCCGCCACGCGCCGTGGCTTAGGAACCGTCAAGAAATAACTTCCGGTTCTGTCTCAAACCGAGGCTAGCCCCTCGTCAAGCTCAGGATGAGCATCCTGAGTAGGCCGGAGGCCGTATCGAAGGGTGCGAGTCGCAACGACAACAAGGTCTGGGATGGGCCGCACCCTCTTCGATAAACTCAGGACAGGCTTCGATACGCTGCTTCACTGCCGTTCGCAGCTACTCAGGCGACGTCCTGAGCTTGTCGAAGGGATGCTTGGGTGCACTCGCCACCAGGTCGTATTCTGCTGCGAGTGGTAGAGGCAGGTCTTGCACCTGCCCAGGGTGTACCCGCAAGGGGTGCCCCTACCTCTCTGCAAGGCTCTGAGGCCCGTCCTCGGGCCGGCTATGCTGCGAAACCTGACCAAGAACGGCCCGAGGACGGGCCTCAGAGCGTATGCTTACTGCAAGCCTCCCTTGTGTCTAGCGTGGCACAACTACTGCGCGAATCATGTAATCATAGCTCTTTTCCTCCCAGGGCACCTCGTAACTTCGGCTATCGGATGCCGAGGTGTCTACACCCAGCGTCGGGTCTGTGTCCACGGTGTACAAAAAGCCGACGTAGAAATCACCGCTCACCGTCAGGTTCAGAGATGACAGATCCACGTCGAACCAGCCGTCCCCGCTGGGGGTGGCCGTGAAGGGCGTGATCAAGTCATTGCGGTCGGCATCCCAAACGTGAACCTCGATGGGGGCAACGGGGGCGATGAAGTAGTAGCGCGCCCGTGCCAACTGAGCCGAGGCACTCGGCGTCGTGAACCGCACGGCGAAGCCGTTGCCGGCGGTGTAGGACTGGGAGGACTCAGCGGTGCCATCGTCATAGGCCAACTCCTGCCCGACTGCCGCCGGGACGTTGCGCACAATCAGCGGCAGGTAGATTCGGCGCTCCGGTCGCCAGATGCGGACGCGCGCTTGGTCCGCAAAGACATCATGGGGACGACGAAACACATCGATGGTGTTGCCGGTCAAGTTCTCCCAGTTGGCGCCGAAGAACTGGCCGCCGACCTCCATGCCGCCCGCCGCCCGTGTGTTGATGCCCAGGCCCGCTGACCGAGCCGAGGCCCGCACCACATAGCCGTGGGGATTGCCTCCAAGGTTGTGGGTGATGGTCCGTGTCTGGTCCTGGGCCACGTCCACCCAGCCGCTGTCGTAGTCGGCTTCATCCGGTCGCGTGATGAAAATGCGCACCTGCTGTACCGATGTGTCGTTCCCGAAGCGCACGGCCTGGATAGTGGTGTCGGTCAGGTGCTGCCAGGCAGCGCCATAGAACGCTCTGCCGGCCGCGAGACCGCCGAAGGCAAACTGGTGGATCCCCCGGCCGTCTGGGGTCGTGTCGCGGAACTTCATGCCCACGGTGTAATCATCCACGTCCCCACCCAGGTTGTGGGTAAGCGTTACTGCCTCGCCGGCCTGGATATCCACCCAGCCGCTGTTGTATTCGGGCGGGTCGGGCTGCCAGATGCGCAAGCGGATCTGGCCGGCAGCCACATCGTCGCTCTGGCGAAAGACGCGGATGCTGGAGTCAGTCAGGTTCTGCCAGTGGACACCGTGGCGTTGGCCGGCCACGTCCATGCCGCCGTAGGCCCGATGGTGAATGCCGAGTCCCCCTTCCCTTGTATCCTGGTACCAGAGGTCTACAGCATACAGCGCCGGGTCGCCGCCCACGTTGTGGGTGAAGGTCATCACCTGGCCAGGTTGGATGTCCACCCAACCACTGCTCCAGACAGTGGCAGCGTCTGATGCGTGGATGCCGGTGGCCTGGGCAGGGGCCACGGGCGCGATATGCCGGTATGGCTGCCCCCGGGGTGCCCCCTGGGGAAGCCAACCGGCCACGACACGGCCTGCCAGGAGCAGCATGCCAACAGCCACCAGCACAGACATGACCATCCATTTTGTTATCTTCTGCCGTCCCATAATTGCTTCCTCTCCTTGTCTCCTCGTCTAGACACTCAGTCACGCCAGCGCCGGCAGCGTGGCGTTGTATCCAGGACGGTGCACTGCCAGTTGGACCCTACCAGCACCAGGTCGTCTATGTCCACCACTCCGTCGGCGTCGATGTCGGCGGCCAGGACGTAGCCCTGCTCGCCTCGCGCGTAGGTGAAGGCCCGCGAGATGATGACCGCGTCCACGAAGCTGATCTGGCCATCGCCGTTCACATCGCCACCCAGTAAGATCGCCGTGGGCACGCTGATGGGCTGGCCGGCGGTCACCGTTACCGTCAAAGGCTCGGTGCGCAGATAGCCCGTGTGCGTGATCACCATGGCGTAGGTGCCCGACGAGAGCGGTGCCAGGCTGTACGTGCCGTCCGCGCCGGTGATCTGGGGATGCGGCCACGGCGGCGCCACCACCACCGCCCCACTGTGATTGCGCCGCGCCTGCAGGATCACCCGCCCATCGATCTGACCCTGGCCGGCCTGCCCCGGGACGCAGTCGCGCCCGATGAGTAACCCGCCCTGCCACTGGGCCGGGATCGGCTTCGGGCCAAAGGGCGGTATCGGCCGCTCGTCCAGCTTGCTCCCCTCCAGGAAGCGCACCACGCTGGCGCCGGGCTCCTTGACGTGGAACAGGATGCGCGCCAGGACGCCGTTGCCGTGGGCCGCCGGCGCCGGGTCCAACAACGTCACCGCGTAGTCAATGGTGCCGTTGGTGTTGTCAACGAAGTTCTGCGCGACCAACCGCTGCCCCTCCCCGGCATCGGGGAAGGGGCCAGGGATGATCACATCCGTCAACGTTCGCGTAGCATCTACCACCTCCAGCTTCTCGGGATCGAAGGACAGATGTACTTCGGCGCCGTAGAGGTTGCTCACGTCGGAGACGGTGATGTCTACTGGCACCACTGAAGACTTGCAGGCCCCCTTGCGCGGCGGGTTGAGGGCTACCGACGGACCGCAGGGCGGTGCCTTCATGCTCGTTGGCAGCAGGTAGATGAAGTCTGGCGTCGTCACCTCCACACCTCCGGGCGACACATGTGACAGGCTATAGTGCTGCGCCCAGGGGGTGAAGGGCGCATCGGCCTTGATGCGCAGTCCCCACCAGCCGGTCTGTGGCTCCTCCACCTCAAAGACGTGGTAAAAGCCGGGCGGCTCCCGCCCCACCAGGGGGATGGTGATCTCGTCCGGCGTGACCCACTCTATGCCGCCGTGCCCATCGCCCTCGGGGTACTCGCTCCAGACGCGCACCCGCAGCGGCGTGCCGGACTGGGAGACGAAGAAGTACCAGACTGTGTCGGCGTAGACGTTGCTCACGTCCTGCCAGCGCTCATCGAAGCCCAGCTCGGCGTTGCTCTCCACCCCGTGATCCACGCCGGGTCCCGGGAAGGGAACGCCCTCGGTGCGCTCCCAGTCATCCCCAGAGTCGGGGATGGCCACCCGCTTGGCGCCCCGGAAGAAGGCGCGGAAGTGGGGATGCTCGGCACCAGAGCCCTGGATGTTGGCCCGGTATTGCGCGTCTTCGGTGGTGGTAGTACTGATGATGCGGGTTTCGCCCTCGGGGACGCTGACCTGATCGAGCTGGGTGCCTTCCGCGTCGAACAGCGTGACCACGAAGTTCCCTTCACCATTGTAAACGCCCATGGTGAGGGTACCTGACCCGTCGGCGACGGGGAAGAAGTCCAAGTCACCGTCCCACAGGTCCCACATAGGCGTCCATATGTCGCCGGCCTGGGAGGCTTCGCAGCGCTCAGTGCACGGCCCCACGGTGAGAGCAGCCGGCAAGGTGTACTGTCCCAGGCCGGGGTTGACCACGGTGACGTCGTAGGTGCCGTTCGCCAACCCTTCAGGCGTTCTGAAGGCTATGCGCTCCGGGTCCTGCAGCACGGTCACGTCGCGGGCCGGCTGGTTGTCCACCAGCACCTGGGCGTCCTCCAGGAAGTTCTGACCGAAGACACGCACGATGGTCTCGGAGTCCACATCGCAGTTGGGGTATACACCTGTGGGAACCGGCGTGCAGGCAGCGGAGCCTATGAGGTTACTGATTCCCTCAGCCAGGTCGCCGGCGGCGTCCGTGGAGCGGAACACCTGTCCCCCGGTAGCCTGGGCCAGGTCGGCGGCCAGGCGCTGGATGGCAGCCTGGTTCCCCGGGTTTTCGCTGATGAAGGTGCCGAGCACCGGGGAGACGATGACCTGCTGGGCCTGGGCTGCCCGGATGACCGCGTCGATGATCTCGCGGTCGGTCCCGGGGTCCTCGGCCGGATCACCATCGGCCGGCCCCTCGTCGCTCATGGGGATGATGAGGCGGGTGTAGCCCTCGTGCCAGGGGTAGTTGCCGGCCACGTCAGCCACGGCCGTGCCCCAGTCCTCGGGGGTATCGGCGGCGGCGTTGGGGAACCGATTGGCCACGTTGTCCGTGGCGCAGAGCTTGTTTTGGGTGATGCCCAGGATCTCGTACTGGACGGTGATGTCCTGATCCTGGAGATCTGATACCACCCGGTCGTTACGGTTGCAGAGGGCCTGGAACTCGTCGTCCATAGACCCCGAGGTGTCCATCAGGAAGACCACGTCCACCTGACCACCCCGTGGGCATGCAGGCGGCTGAACCTGGATGTAGCGGATGCTATCCCAGACCGTCTGAGACACGTTGCCGGCCGCATCTCGGAACTGAACGAAGACGTACGCCCACCTACCCTCGGGAGCGATGGTCCAGGCCAGGCTGGGTGAGAAAGGCTGCCACTGCACGCCCTCGAACGCCGGATCGTTAGCAATGCGCATCTGGATACCAGCCTGGGTCATTGCCAGCCGGGCGCCCCCTGGCCTCCGGGCATCGGGGAAGGGCCGGATGTCATCGATGACCTCCAGAGTCAACTGGACCTGAAGGGAAGTCGTGGATCGTGCCCCGCCGTTGATCAACACCTCGCCCTGGGGAGGTAGGGGATCGGTTTTGGGTGTTCCTGAGACAGGACGGGTCAGCCGGCTCTGGTTGCCGGCAGCGTCAACTGCCCGCACCCGGTACCAGTAGGTTGTACCGTTGGTCAGCCCCGTATCCACATAGGGTGCTGTAGCCGGGGCATTGCCGTTGATCAGGGTATAGCCCCCGAATTGACTGAGGGACCGGTAGATCATCATGTGGTCATAAGTGAACTGAACACCAAAGTACAGCGCGTTCTCACCATTGCCAGGTGAGACCCGCAGGTCGCGGGGTGGCCTCAGTGCGTCGTCCGACGGGTCCAGAGGGTCCTGTCCACCGCTAAGCTCTGAGCCATCGTCCTGACCAGCATCGTCCGTGTCCGGGTTCTGAGGATTGGTGCCGTTCTCATACTCTTGACAGTTGGTCAAACCATCCATATCCGGGTCTTCGTTGCCGTCATTGCGGGTTGGGTCCAGGCCGTGATTTTTCTCATAGCTGTCGGGCAGGCAGTCCCCATCATCATTGGCATCCGGCTCCAAGTGGAAGGAGCCGGTAGCACGACGCTGGAAGGGGCCAGTCAGAGCTGTAGTGCCCTGGGCTACGGCCCGCACCACATAGCTGCCGGCTTCTGTTGCCTGAGTGAAAGTATTCCCGTAGAGGCCGTCGCCCGAGCCACCGTCGCCGTGCTGCCCATCGTCATACAGTTGAAGAGAGAAGACCGTGCCACCCGGCGACTGAATGGTGGCGTTGACGGTTGCCCCAGAAACCGGGGCAGAACTGGTCAGGCTCACCAGGATCGGCACTGCAGCGCCTTCGACCCGATCGGCCACGGCCGGCCCGATGAAGAGATCCATGGTCAGGTCGCTTTTCTCAGCCGCCTCGACCAGATACGTACCCTCGAAGCATCTGTCGTATTGATCACACCACCGCGTCACTCCGACCTGCCAGTTCCCAGCCGCAGGTGAGGTCACCCGATAGACCACATGGGTGTTGTCCGTGATATCGGGGGTCTCCGGTATGCCATCGGGTCGGAGGAGTTGGACCCTGGGTGAGTAGAGGCTGTCCCTCCTGCGCCAGTTCACGACAAAGACAGCTTCGCTGGCGCCACTATCAATGGAAATGGTGTGGGTGAAGGGCTGGTCCGGCAGTAGCTTGTCGCTACTACCACGTGCCGAATAAACCTGCTGCCGATGCGCCACGTTTTCGGCAATCACGCGGTAAAACTCGGCCAGATCGTTGGCCAGATCGGCAGTCTGTCTCTCCTGCAACGTGTTGACCACACCCATCACTCCACCCGAGCTGGGCTCAGCCACGTAGAAGTACTGGCCACCCGTATCATCCGCCAGGCGTTGCAAGTCGGGGCGGTTGGCGTCCGGGCCGATGGCGATGGCGTAAACGACCGGGTTCTTCTCGTCTCCGGCCTCGCGGGCGGCGTAGGTGTTCATGAAGTCCGAAATATTCGGGGCGGTGTTCTCCAGACCATCGCTGAGGAGCACCAGCAGCCAGTCATGGTTCTGGTCCCCACTGGTCACCTCATCCAGCCCTGTAAGCAGGCCAGCGCCGATGGACGTGGTACCCCCAGCGCTGATGCTGTTGATGGCGGTAATGGCATCATCCCAGTTGTCGGTGGTCCAATCGTGCAAAGAGTAATCCACTGTCGCGTCAGCATTGAAACTGACCACACCGATCTTGTCGCCCTCATACCAACTGCTGACAAAAAGCCGCGCCGCGTTCTGCGCATCTTCCATCTTCTCATGCAGGGCCATGCTGCCCGATTTGTCGATGACCAGGACGTTGTCAGCCGCAACCCGCGCGGCGTAGTTCACCGCATCGGTCTCGGTGTCCGTCGCCGCACCTACCGACACGGTCAGGTCGTAGAGGCCGGCCGTAGTTTGCGTGGGCGACTGGACCACCAGCCAGTATTGATCCTGCACCTCGGCGGCGCTGATGATCTGATCCTCTGCGAGAGGCGTGCCCTCAATTGCTACGGTGAAGCTATCCAGGGGAATGCCGCTCACCGGCCAGGGATCAGCCCCAGGCGAGAGCACTTCGAGGCGGATCATGAATTTCTCCGGGGCACTGGGATCACCCACCAAAGCCGGCTGGCTGGTCAATGGGGACAGGATGTTCAGCGTGGGCGTATGGCTATCAAAGCTATAGGAGAAACTGCCTCCATCTTCCAGACCGCCGACAATGGCCACGACCGCATCATATCCACCGTTAACCACGGTTTGGACGAAATCCCGCGAAATCCTGGGGGTCACTGTGTTGACCAGATCGTTGCCTTTGATTAGCAACAGCACGTAGGCGAGGGAATGGTCGGCGTGGAATTCGAGCGTCAGCACGTCCAGACCGGCCAACGGCTCAATTTCAAAGTAATGCGCGCCCCAGGCTTCGATGTTCAGGTTATCATCAATTACTGTATCCCCGGTTAGCCTTTGGTCTAGAGTACGCGCCACATTGCCCAGCATCACAGCACCGGCTTCCTGGTTGTCCCGGTACTTATACTGGTCAGGCACGCTCGGGCCGGAGATCTCTTTGAGGTAGTTGGCTACCAAGAAGTCAATGAACAGGTCCTCGAAGGACACGCCCGGGCGCAGATCGGCCAGGGCTCTCTCTACTGCGCCAATGGAGTCTGGAGGCATGCCCACCGTCTTCTCCCACAGGATACGCAGGGCATCCAGGTGCCAATCGGGAACATTCGGATCGGATGGCGTCGTGCCGTGTTGCTCTACAAGGTATTTCCAGAGGACCGCCATCCCATACCAGACATCGGTTGTTATGTTGACGTTGGGGTTTATCAGATAGGTCTGGACCCAGGCCGGGAATGCTTCGCTGTGATCCAGATCCTGCATCTCAGGATAGCCCGGATCCAGGAAGAGAGAATCTTCGGCCAGAACGGCACCGCCTTCCACCAGCCAGCCGCCCCAGGTCCCCCATATGCCGGCATCGATATAGCCGAATTCTGTGTTATGAAACAGCTCGTGGAGGGCCGTGCTCTGGGCACCGAGGAGATTGACCTGCCGAGTGCCGCTGATGACCAACGAATCCCTGTTCAGGCTGATTTGCGTGGGCCAGGCATAGCCGCCGGCGGCGACGTTGTAAATCCAGACCTGGCGTTCCTGTGGTGAGCAGAAGAAGGGCTCGCGAAAAGCGTTGTCGTTGACCAGGCGATCACGAGCTGCAGCCAGTGTGTAGGCAACCGTTTCGACAACGTTCGGCACCCCGTCGCCATCGTCGTCAACACTGGGGACGCAATCTTCGGGGTACTGGCCGTCGCAGTCGCAGCCCTGAAAGCTGCCGCAGTCGGTCGTATACCAGACATAGTAGTAGGAGTACCTATCACCTGTCAGATCTGGCCCGACGTGCTCGGTGAGAAATGCCGGCTTCGGGGCTGGCTCTTCGTCGCAGACCGAACCGTCGTCATCGGGACCGAGAGACATCCCGCCTGACCCGGAGGCACGTCCTGGCGCGCCACGAGCCGGTGTCCCACTTCCAGCTTGCCGGGATTGTGTCTGGGCACGCTGTTTCAGGATCACAGGCAGGTAGACCTTGACTCCGGCCGACACCTCAACGCTGCCATCCTGGGTCGTGGTCTGGACAGACCTTCCCTGCTCATCGAACAACTCCACGTTCTGCGACGAGAAGGCCACGGGGCTGCTGCCCTGGGCCAGGCCGCGGAAGGTGATCCGCGCCAGCACGCCGCTGCCGCTGGCCGGCGGCGTGGGGTTGCGGGCGTTGTTCAGCAGCACGGAAGCGTACTCGATGGTGCCGGCTGCGTTGTCTGCCTGGTTCACCAGCGCCCAGCTCCGCCCCTCGCGCGGGTCAATGAAACCGCCCCGGGCGATCTGCACGCCCTCGGTGTCGGGGTCGGCGTCCACCACCTCCAGGATGGTGGGGTCAAAGGTCAGGTAGACCCGCGCCCCCCACAGACTTGTCACTTCCTCCACAAGGACGTCCACAGTGACCGTGCCGCCCACGGCCACCTGGGCCGATGCGGGTGACAGCGTGACCGCCGCCCCCTGAGCCAGGGACGCCTCACGGAGCCACGCCAGCCCGCCCAGCAGCCAGACCACGGCCAGGGCCGGTGCCAGGATCCGCAGGGCCGTCATCGCTTTGCGGCGGATCCTCGCCATCCGCTGGTTTGAATACTCGTGCTGCTGTTTCACCGTCTCCTCCTTTGCATTTTGAGAAGACATCTCCGCTCTTGTGTCAAGATGCTCTCATCTGTGTCTGAAGAATCGTCGCCGAAAGACTTCCGAAGTCTTTTCGCCAGACGGAAAAAGTCGCACACCGCTGGCCCCCCCTCAATCCCCCCCAAAGGGGGGGAAGCCTGTTCTCCCCCCTCTGGGGGGAGTTAGAGGGGGGCACAGGTGCTGCCCAACGCCGCCACCACGCTCATGACGTCGGCCAGGTCAACGCGCTGGTTGTGGTCGAGATCAAAGCGCGGATCCCACCCCTCATCGGTGCTCTGCTCGTCCCAACGGCCGGCGATGGCCCGGATGTCTTCCACACCCACACCCACCGGATCCACGAAGTCGGGGCAGCGGGTGATGACATAGGTGTGCATGGGCTCCGTCTCGAAGCCACCCTCTGCGCTCAGGCTGATACCGGCTGTGATGTCCTCAATCGTCGCACGGCCCGCCAGCGGATAGCGGAAGCGGTCGAAGGCGAATAACGCCTCCTCGCGGGAGCCACGACGAGTCCACGCGACGCCCTGCCAGGTGTCGTCCTCGGCGATGAGATGCCGGCGCTCCATTGTGTCCGACACACGCAGGAAATCGTGATTGGCCTGCACGATACGCGCGCGCTGGTCTGCGGGCATCCTGTCGAGTACGTCCAGGTTGAATACCCCGATGACGCCTTTGGAGGCCAGCGCCCGATAGTAGCTATCCGGCTCGGGGATCGTATCGGCGGTGTAGCGGTAGAGGCCATACTCGCGACCCTGGATGCGCTCGAACAGCTTTGTTGCCATCGCCTGCTCCTCAGGACCGCCTCCCAGGTATCCCTCCAGACCATAGCCGCCGCTCGATAGACCGAATGGGGAGGTGCCTTCGATATGGATT